>NZ_JAVRCP020000023.1:0-115216 GCF_034530675.2 Nostoc sp. DedVER02 | reverse complement strand
TGAGGTAATATCTATCTCATCTTATAACTTTATTTTAGAAGCTCTTTTCTATGCAGCTTCATATTAAATTGGTATTAAATGTACTGACTGAAAAATTAACAACTTTAATTTATTTATGGTTATTTTCAGTGTAATGCTTGTAATATAGGATTTATACTTCAAATAATTTTCTGTTAGTAATGCAAATTTCAATGCTGTACCAGGAGACATGGATATATGTATAGACTTAAACCTTTATATTCACCCGAACCAACTCTTCAAGCCTCATATAGAGCGACTGAATCAACTATTCAAGCATCATCTAGATTGTATTTTAGAGGAGATTTTAAAAGTATTGTTGGTAACACAAAACCTCTAAAACCTAACCCCCCTAGTCCCCATACCATCACAAGGAAGGGAGGTTTCAAAGCCTCTCCCCCACTGAAGGAGAAGTTTGGCGAGGGGTTTCTAGTATACTTTGCGACTTTTAAAACATCCTCAAATAAAGAGAGCAATAGTTATGAAGAAGTACCCTTCAGATGATCAAGATTATGTTCGCCACGATGACCAATTAGAAGAAAGTTTACGTAAATCGGTCTTTAATGACCAATTCAAACAAGATATCAATTATTGGAAAAAGACATCGCCCAAAAAGTTAGCTCGTATCCGCCAGCTAATGGAGGGTATCATGCAAGATCCATTTAAAGGTAAGGGACATCCAAAACCTCTTAAGTATCAAGGTTCTGATGTTTGGTCGCGCAAAATAGATGAAAAGCACCGTATTGTCTATTTGGTAAGTGTTGACCAAATTGATTTTCTTCAAGCTCGATTTCATTACGACGACATGTAAAGGCAAAAGCTAGTGATGTAGCTCTAAAGCCTTTTGTGTAGAAGAGAGCATTACATCATTGGGAAATACCAAAAATGTCAATTCAAATAACTTACGAAGAAGCTCAAGCTAACCTAGACGAACTCTGCAAGCAAGTAGTTCATAACCGGGATACTCTTATTATAGAGATAGAGGGTGGTGACAATGTTGCACTAATTGCTGCTGATGAGTTAAGCAGTATGGAAGAAACTATATACTTACTTAGCTCCCCAGCTAATGCAGCTCGTCTACATACTGCTATAGAGCAAGCTAAAGCTCACATAGTTCAACCTCAAAGCATTGATGAGTTGTTCGATGAATTATAAATTGATACGTGAACGAGAAGAATTAGTGAGGAAGTACTCAGAGATATGATGCTATTTTTTATTCAATTTCTAGTGGCTTGACTTTTGCAAAATATTCAACTATTGTCTAAATTGACTAGAGTAATTAAGTGTTTTTCTAATATTCCCCGTAAGGGGATTAAAACACAGCTCTAGTATGGTGATTGAACAGTTGATTCGGTCTTCACCACTTCCCCGCAAGGGGACTAAACCGAAAAGCTAGCCTCTTACTGAAGATATTTCTAGGTAAACCAGAAAGTGTGATCGCCTTTTAACTTTCTGCATATCTCATCCCTGAAAGGGGACAAAAATAATTAGATTAATGCGCCTTCCTCCCCCCAAGGGGATGGAAATTAAGTACAATACTTGACATCGTTTGTATAGCAATCAGCGATGTCAAAAGCAGCTACATCAACTAGGCGCAAAACTAAGCCACAGCCAGAGTCTCTTCCTACATGGGCAGACGACACTGAACTAGTGGGATTGGTGTTTGAACTTGAGCCAAGCACTTCCACTTCCCTTTACTCACAGTACACAATTGGACTCCATGCGTGGTTTCTTGACCAAGTACGGCAACTCAACCCAGAACTTTCTGCATATCTGCACGATGGAGAGTCGGAAAAGCCCTTCAATATTTCTGCGCTGTCAGGTCAACTTCTCGCCAGTGGTAGACAATTGCAATTAGAAGCCAAGCAAATTTATCGCTGGCACGTTAATGCTTTATCTCAAAGAGTGGTGCAGTTTCTCAAACAATGGTTAACCCAACTACCCCAAATTGTGGATTTAAGAGATGCTCCTCTGCAAATAAAACAGGTAAGTATCGCCCATCCATCGGCTACCTACGCGCAACTATTGCAGTTATCACCAGAAAAACCCTCTAATGTCAATTTCAGCTTTGTCTCGCCTACCAGCTTTCGCCGTAAGGGTCATCATTTTCCCCTCCCAGTACCTGTTAATCTCTTTCATAGCTACCTGCGACGCTGGAATGACTTTTCGGGAATCCCTATTGAACAAGAAGCTTTTCTCGACTGGATAGATGAAGGGGTAATTATCCATCAGCATCGGTTGGAATCGATGAAGGTAGCAGCAGGTAAACGGGGTTCGGTGACTGGGTTCACAGGGGTAATGTCCTGTGGTTTAAGTAAGGCTGCTTTGGCTAACTCTGAGTTTACGCGATTGTTTTATGCTTTAGCTCGACTGGCTCCCTATTGCGGTACGGGGCACAAAACTACTTTTGGATTGGGACAAACTCGCTTAGATTGGGTGGAATCAGAGGTAAACTCACCAACTCAGGTGCTAACAAATCTGCTGGGAGAACGCATTGATGAATTGACAGCGCTATTCACCGCACAACGAAAACGCACAGGAGGCGATCGCACTGATAAAATTGCTTCTACATGGGCAACTATCTTAGCACGCCGGGAGATGGGAGAATCATTGCAAGTTATATCCCAAGATTTAGAAATGCCCTACGCTACCGTGAAAACTTATGTAAAATTAGCTCGGCGGATGCTCAAGGATAATTCTATTTGAATAATAAAGGAAATTTATAATTGCGCTGTGATTTTACCATCTTTAGTAACGATGGCAATTGTTTCTATAGCTTTCATCTAATTTTTCCTTTTTCAATCCATTACAGCTAACACAGCTTTCGGTAATAACTTATCTTTAAACCAAACAATTCTCGCGGGGACATCATTTAATTTTACTCCCGCCTTTTCTAAATTAAGTCGTTCAGAAATTGCTAAAATTAAGTCGTCACGTCCAGCCCGGCGCACCTGAGAAAACTTCTTTTGTAAATATTCTGGCCGCCAATAACCAACGATTTCTAATAAGAAGGTACGTCCATCAGAATGCACTAAGCGAAAATCGGGAATCATCACGCTACCAGGAATTGGGATTAAATCAACTTCTCGCTCTAACGCCCAACCGCTTTTCAACGCATCCCATTTATCAGCAAAGGATGCTTCTAACATACTATCGTAGGGTTTCCCTGGTGGATAGTGCGATACTAAACCACATTCGGAATTCAGGGTGAAACGTCCAGTTTTCCAAGTATTTGTATAAGCGTCGCGGGTTTGGAGAATAGAAGAAAGACTCCATTTCGTAACGTGAAGTAAAGCGGGAATAAGTTTAGCGATCGCTAACCCATATCGCGTACTAGGATTAAACAAACTGGTCGGCCCGTCTATCGTAATTGTAAACCCGTGGTCAGCATCGCCCTCAATATAAGCCATCAATTGAAATAACTTTAGATAGCGAAATAACAGCTTATATTCACCTGGAACATTGCGATGAGCATTTAACACCAGTTGACTGGCCTTATAAAATACACCCTGCACCTGAGATAAGTTATATCTATTTAACAAATCTGGCGCTGTTGGTGCATCAAAAACAGTCAAAATTTTATTTTCAGATAAATCAGCATATAACCCATTGCGAACCTGTTCCATTAAAACTTCTCGTTCAAGTTCTTGAGTTAACTCATCAGCAATTTTACTCAGAGTAACTTGTGTGGATTCTCGACTAGAAACAGACTTTGCAGCCAGAGAAAACACCCGTTCTCTTAACATTTGTGGTTCCAAAGGACTAACCACCTCAAAAGTGCAAAAACTACTTTTGAGAATATAAGCTAATCCCCGCTTTACCCGATAATCTGTAGAATCTCCTTCAAAATCAGTCAACTGTCGCTCAAGCACACCTTGAGTTTTCCCCACAGCTGATTGAAAATAATTAATTAACTCAATCGCCAACTCCGAAGTTTTGTTATCAATCTTCAGTCTCTTCGGAATGATCTCCTCTCCGTTTTGGCGATGCATCAGTAAATCTGTTGGTAACATCTGCTGAATTTTGGATTTTAGATACTTCGATTTCGCTCAGTACAAGTTTTGGATTTTGGACTGAATAATTAATTTCTAACTGTTCCGCAGCCTTCAAACTCCGTTCCTTCCCACTCCCATACACAACCTGCAAATTCCCTTTCTTCTCCCTTTGTCCCCTTGTCTCCTTGTCCCCTTGTCCTCTTCTCCTAGCCGAAGTCCCCTCCTCACTGGTATCCTCCGCCACCACCTCATACAAAATCGCCTGCTTATTCTCAATATTCCCCTTCCGTAAAACCCTCCCCAAGCGCTGAGTATACTCCCTAGCCGAACCCGTACCAGATAAAATAATTGCCACAGTTGCCGCAGGTACATCAACCCCTTCATTCAACACATGAGAAGCAACCAAAGTATTATATTTACCCTCTCGAAACTTGGTTAATATCTCATGCCGTTCCTTCACAGGAGTTTGATGAGTAATTGCCGGAATTAGCAACTCTTGAGAAATGCGGTAAACCGTCGCATTATCAGCAGTAAAAATCAAAATTCTTGCCGGATAATGTTCTGCCAATAAATTAATCAAAATTCGCAACTTTCCATCAGTACCCAAAGCGATATCTTTCGCTTCTCGATGCGCTAACATTGCTCTCCTTCCAGATTGCGATCGCGCACTCATTTGCACAAACATTTGCCAACCTTGCAGACTCCCTAAAGAAATTTTAGATTGCTTCAAAAAGTCGTTGCGCGTTTGAATTAACTGGTTATATCTTTCCCGTTCAAGTTGCGATAACTTCACCTTAATTTGGACAATTTCATGTTCTGCTAACGCCTTCCCCGCCAAATCTTCGGCGCGTTTGCGATATACTTCTTGACCAATAAGGATATTTAAGTCAGCGTGTTTACCATCGGTGCGTTCTGGTGTAGCAGAGAGTCCCAGACGATAGGGTGCGATCGCATATTCAGCGATCACCCGATTAAAATCTGTCGGTAAATGATGGCATTCATCAAAAACAATCAACGCATATTGATTCCCTAACGCCTCAGCGTTAATTGCTGCACTATCATAAGTTGCAACTAAGATAGCTGTTCTATCCCGCGAACCACCCCCTAGCAATCCCACCTCAGCATCGGGGAAAGCTGCTACTAAGTGTGCATACCACTGATGCATTAAATCTAAAGTTGGCACAACAATTAGCGTTGTGCGCGGCGTTGACTGCATCGCCATTTGTGCTAAATAAGTCTTTCCCGCCGCCGTGGGAAGCACAACTACCCCCTGCCTACCCGCCAGTTTCCAAGCTGCTAGCGCCTCAGTCTGGTGGGGATAGGGTTCCATTTCCAGAGTGGGAACCAAATCTACAGGATAAAATTGCTTTGCCTCATCGATAAAATACACATCTTCCGCTTGTAGTGCTTCCACTAGCGATCGGTATCTAATTGCTGGAATGCGGAATTTTTCAACTCTATCATCCCACGTAGCATAATCCATCCAACCTTTACCGCGTGGTGGTGGATGCAAAATTAATGTGCCACGATCAAAATTTAGTGTAGGGGTACGAGCCATTTATGGGGATTGGAAATTGGAAATTGGGAATTGGGCATTGGGCATGGGTAATTTGATTCGCCATGTCCCATTCCCTAGTCCCTTGATTACTAATAACGCAAAAAGTGCATGATTCATCCAAGTAACTCAGATAAAACCCAACTAGATGCGCTCATTAGTCATGGAATGTCCCATCGGCAAACCAAGAATAACCTTGCGGCATCCTATCAAGAACAACGAAAGAGCTTTTTACTAAAACGGCTGCAATTGCAAGCGCAGATTCTTTCGGTAGCTGGCTTGACTTTAATCGCTTTTTTCCTTTGGGCAAATTCATCTCTAGAAGCCAAGATATACGCCTTTAAAATTGGGGCTGTAGTAGAATTATTCATTCTTCTTTGCTGGGGTTTATGTAAAACTCCTATCGGCCGCCGCTATCCTGACTTAATTTTTTTGAGTTTATCCTGGGCTGTAACTTGTGTTGTCCAAATTGATATAGCTTTGCTGTTTAATAATCTGGAACCTAGAACCAATATTTGGACTTTGATGTTTCTCACTCAGGCAACAATCATTCCAGTTCAATGGTGGATGCATTTAATATCTCAACTCGGAACTATAATTTGCTATTTAACCTTATATCTCTTATATAATCCCATCTTGAAAAATCCCTCAGCTTTTTATGTTGAACAAGGATTATACTTTTTTTGGACTTGCATAATTTGTGTATTCTCCGTCTATTTATACGAGCGTTTGCGAGAAAAAGAGTTTTACGCGCGTAAAGCAATGGAACTAGCGCAGCAAAAATCTGAACGGCTGTTACTAAATATCCTGCCAGAGATGATTGCAGAACAATTAAAACAACAGCCTACAACTATTGCCGATAGCTTTCTGGAAGTTACAGTACTATTCGCCGATATTGTTGGTTTTACAGAGCTTTCAACTCGGACATCTCCTGCGGAATTAGTCGAGTTATTAAATACAATATTCTGTTTGTTCGACCAATTAGCAGAAGTTCACGGGGTAGAGAAAATCAAGACTATTGGCGATGCATATATGGCTGTTGCCGGATTACCGAATCAGTCTATAAATCATGCTTCAGTAATAGCTGATATGGCGTTGGATATGCAAAATGCTATAGCTACCTTCAATGCAGAAAACAATCAATTATTTAGCATCCGTATTGGTATAAGTACAGGGCCAGTAGTAGCAGGGGTAATTGGTCTGAAAAAGTTTGCTTACGATCTCTGGGGAGATACAGTAAATACTGCTAGTAGAATGGAATCACATGGAATAGCAGGTAGTATCCAGGTTTGTGAAGCAACTTATCAGGTTTTAAAGGATAAATACTTGTTGGAAAAACGAGGTTTAATTCAGGTTAAAGGTAAAGGAGAAATGATGACTTATATCCTCAAAGGAATGAATTTAAAAATTTAATGTAACTATACTGTTTGAAAGATATACCAAAATCTAAAGTCTATAATTAGAGTGATAAATATTAGCTATTGAACATCTGCTAAAGCTGAGTTTTACTACTTTAGATAGATTCACAAGACCCAACTGCTTTGATGTGTATTTTTCCGATGCATAATAAATGTTGAGCGATGTCTACGACGGGCTATTCGGAGTCGCATTATCTAGCTGATTTTGGGAATAATCCTTTAGCTAGCTGCATACAAGGAGAGGCCACATTGAAAGGAACACGTTCCCTTCTATCACCTTATGCTGTGGCATTATTGGCTGTTAGTAGCGCATTGCTGCTAACGCTATTGCTACAGCCACTACTGAAACCAACTATTTTCTTGCTGTTTTTTGCTGCCGTGGCGGTTAGTGCCTCGTATGGCGGTATGGAAGCAGGGTTGATGGCTAGTGCTTTGTCTACTTTAGCCGTCACCTATTTTTTCTTAGAGCCTGTTTTTTCGCTTTCGGTTGCGAATCTAGATAGCGTCAGACGGTTAGGCTTGTTTGTTTTGGTGACGACATTCATCAGCTTGCTAAATTCAGAGTTACGCACTGCCAAACAACATCTTCAAGTCAGTTTACAGAAGTTACAGGTGAGTGAAGCAAAGCTGAGAAGGTTGGTAGAGTCCAATATTATTGGGGTAATTGTAGCCAATATGGACGGAGCGATCGCAGAAGCGAATGATGCTTTTTTACGAATAGTAGGTTATTCGCAAGAAGATTTAGTTGCCGGGCGGGTTCGATGGCGCGATATGATCTCACCAAAATATATTGAAGCAAACAACAGCGCGATCGCACAACTCAAAGCCAAAGGTGTATGTCAGCCTTTTGAGAACGAATACATCCGCAAAGATCAAACCTGTGTTCCCATCTTGTTAGGTTCTGCTTTGTTAGAGAATAATTCTCACGATATTATCTCTTTTGCACTTGATTTAAGCGATCGCAAACAGATGGAGCTTGCCCTATGCAAAAGCGAAGAACGCTACCGCACTTTTTTAGAGCAGAGTTCAGAAGGTATTTGGTGCATCGAGCTAGAAGTACCAATTTCGCAAGACTGTCCAGAAGATGAACAAATTCAACATTTTTATCAATATGTTTACTTAGCAGAATGCAACAATGTGATGGCGCAGATGTATGGCTGTTCTCGTGCCGAAGAAATTATCAACGCCAGATTAGGAGACTTTCTCGTTCCCTCCGATCCACATAATATTGAATACCTGCGTAATTTTATCCGTTCTAACTACCGACTAATTGATGCAGAATCTCACGAAATAGATAAGCAAGGTAATTCTAAATATTTTTTGAATAATCTGGTGGGAATTGTCGAAAATGGGCTTTTAGTTAGAGCCTGGGGAACTCAACGCGACATCACAGAACGCAAACGAGCCGAAGCAACATTACATCAACGAGAAGATGAACTACGGCTAATTACAAATGCAGTACCTGTCCAGATTTCTTATGTTGATACCCAGCAGCGTTATCGCTTTAATAACAAGGGATATGAAGATTGGTATGGACTACCCGCTTCCGAAATTTATGGTAAACACATTAGAGAAATTCTCGGAGAGTCGGTTTATCAGTCAATTCTTCCTTATGTAGAAGTAGTACTTTCAGGAGAACAAGTAACTTACGAAACCCAATTACCCCATAAAGATGGCACACACCATTACATAAATGTAAATTACGTTCCCCAATTCAATCAGCAAGGAAAAGTTGAAGGATTTGTTGCTCTAATCACAGATATTACACTTCATAAATTAGCAGAAGCAGCCCTCAAACAGAGTGAGAAACGGTTAAAAGCACTAACCGAAAAAGTCCGCATGATTCCTTGGGAGGTAAATGCCAATACCGGAAATTTTACTTATGTAGGGCCGCAAACTGTTGAGATTCTTGGCTATCCATTGTCAGATTGGTACATCGATAATTTCTGGGAAAAACACATGCATCTAGAAGATCGGAAGTGGGCTATCCAGTATTGTCAAGAATCTTCTTTAACACTGAATAATTATGAATTTGAATACAGAATGTTAGCTGCTGATGGCAGAATCGTCTGGCTATATGACATTGTTAATGTCGTGCGGGATGAGAATGGGCCGCAGCTACTACATGGATTTATGCTCGATATTACCGATCGCAAACAAGCAGAGCAAGAACGCGAACAATTGCTTGAGCGCGAACAAGCAGCACGCGCTGATGCAGAAGCTGCAAACCGGATGAAGGATGAATTTCTCGCCACCCTCTCCCACGAACTCCGCACACCCTTAAACGCCATACTAGGTTGGACGCAGCTACTTAGGAGTCGCAAGTTTGATGAAACTACTACTGCACGTGCCCTAGAGACAATTGAGCGTAACACTAGATCCCTGGCACAACTGATTGAAGATGTTCTAGATGTATCACGGGTTATTAGAGGCACACTTCATCTAAGTATGCATCGGATAAAACTTGTACCACTTGTAGAAGCGGCAATCGATACTGTGCGCCCAGCAGCCGAGGCTAAAGAAATTAGCATCAACTGTAGATTTGATGGTGAAGTCGGGGTAATTGTGGGTGATACACACCGCTTACAACAGGTTGTGTGGAATTTGCTCTCCAACGCCGTCAAGTTTACACCCAAGGGCGGCAGAGTTGATGTGCAATTAGAACGAATTGAATCTTCCGTGCAAATTCGAGTCAGCGATACAGGAATGGGGATTGCTGCTGAATTTCTCCCCCATGTATTTGAGCGCTTCCGTCAAGCTGACAGTTCGATTACGCGATCGCACGGCGGACTAGGATTAGGGTTAGCGATCGTCCGCCACTTGGTAGAATTACACGGTGGCACAGTCTCCGTGGAAAGTCCAGGAATCGGGCAGGGAGCGATATTCATTGTCAATCTGCCCATGAAAGCAATTTATGTAGAAGCTAATACACCAGAGCAGCTTTCATCTCTAACAAATATCCAAGAGGCTAACAATTACCTACCCAGACTAGATGACTTGCGAGTGCTGATCGTTGATGATGAGCCAGATGCGCGTCATTTACTCACCACAATTCTCGAACAGTATGGGGCGCAAGTTATAGCAGTTGCATCTGCAAGTGAAGCACTGCTTGCTTTACAAAAAGTTTGTCCTCATATAATGGTGAGCGACATCGGTATGCCACAAGAAGATGGCTATGCACTAATTCGGCAAGTGAGGGCACTACCAGCAGAACGAGGAGGGCGGGTTCCAGCAGTGGCGCTGACAGCTTATGCTAGAGCGGAAGATCGCACACAAGCGTTGTTAGCAGGCTTTCAACTCCACGTCCCTAAGCCAGTGAATCCCGCCGAGTTAGCTGCTGTAGTTGCCAACCTCACTGGACGCACTTGAAGAATTAAAAATTAAAAATTAAAAATTAAAAAGAAATATTGAATCCATCTTAGGACTTACGCAAAATCATGAGAAAACGAACCGCAAAGGACGCATAGACACGAAGTGGCTTCCCGAAGGGTAGGACACAAAGGAATAAGAGTTTTAGAGGGTTCTTGCGTAAGTCCTGAACTATCCAATTTACTCAGATAATATTTTTCTTTCTCCCCCTGCCTCCTGCCCCCTGCTCCCCTGCCTAGACAGCGAGGGATATTGTTGTTGGAAGTCCCTTGACGGGGGCTAGAATTAGAATTGACGTGACGTTTCTTAATAGCTAAAGTGTCAGATTCTCTGCCATTGCGCGATCGCTATCTTGCTTTAATCGATGAAATTGTCGAAACCACCCTCAAGGGCAAAATTAGCTCTGTTGAAATGGTGTATCAAATGCTGCTTAAAGGAATTACTTCCGGTACAGGGGAAGTCTTTGAGTTAGTTTTGAGCGATCGCCTAAATGCCCTTCAAAGCCAAGTAGATAGTGAAAAAGATGAACTCAAGAAAGCTAAGGCTACTCGCAGTTTGAGAGCCATTAAGACTATTCAAAGCCAATGGCAGCGTTGGCAAGAGCAAAACAAAACCACAGAAGCGATCGCTTCCGCCGTTACAGAAATTACTACAGCCCTGGCTGACGAGCGTCTAGCGACATTTTTACGGATTACAGATCCCAATCAGAAGTATCCGCTAAATTTGCAACAGTTACAGCAATTATCAAAAGCATTACAGCAATTTGCCCAGGCAGATGCTGATTTACAACAGTTTTCCGAAGGGATTACCCGTGGTTTAGCTTCTTGGCAACGATTGCAAGATAACTTGCTCAGTTGGATGTACGAGCAAAAAGAAGCTTTAGGATTTGGCGGCGTACCTGGAGAACGTGGCCCTTGGGCAAGTTGGGCAAAACAACTCAATAGCGAGTTACCCAAAGCACTGCTTCGCACCTTAGCGATGGAAGAATCCGCAATTGAGTTTGCCCAGCGACAACGGGGAATCACCCTCAGAGATTGGGTGGAAATGGCATTGATTTTACAGTTCTTGCAACGGGGGCTAATTAACTGGTTTGACCAACAAGCTTACGATGTTAAGGCGGGGCCAAAGTTGTCCATTTCCACTTTTTTGACCTTTGCAGTAATTTGGAGTCAATTAGCAAGTGGTTTTGGAAGCTTTTCGGCAGTATACGCTGATGCTTGTTCTCAAATCATGCTCCAGATTTTGCGAACCTTTGCCCAGCGTCCATATTTCCCCTTTTATGGCGGGATTTTTGCCTCTTTCACTGGCACTTATTTGCGAGATGCCCTCGATTATTTGGATGAACCATTGCGACGAGGCGAGGGAACTCAAGAAAAGGCGCGAATTTTGACCCTTTTAGGTTATTCCCAGCGTGCTTTAGGACAATACCAGCGCTCAATTGATTTTCATCAGCAGGCATTAGAGATAGCCAGAAATGCAGGCGATCGCGCCTGTGAAATTGCCAATCTCAACCACCTCAGCCGTACTTATGTGCAACAGCAAAGTTATGCTGAGGCAATTAACTACAGCCAACGAGCATTAATATTGAGTCGGCAAGCAGGCGATGCCTACGGCGGGCAAAGCCAACGCACAGGTGAAGCAAACGCACTAGTAAACTTAGGTTACAGCGAAGTCATGCAGGCTCAAGAACTGGAAAATCTAGAACCAGAAACTTATGAAGCCGCAATTAACTATTTAGAACAAGGTTTAAAATTATCAGAAAAATTAGGCGATATTCAAAGTAAAGCTTTATGCGTCAGCAGCTTAGGAATCGCTTATTTAGTAATTGGAGAACACCAAACTGCAATTAAATATCTTGAAGATGGCTTTAAAACAGCGCAAGTTTCTGGCGACTTATATCTCCAAGGGCGGAACTTAGCTTATTTAGCAGAAGCTTATTATTATCTCCAAAATGCTGAAAAAACCGTTTACACAGGTTGCTTGGGAATGTATCTTTTAGAGCAAATAGCTTCTAATGAGTGGCGACAAGCAGCAGGTTTACTGACAATTTTACAGGGGCAAATCGGCACAGAAGCATTCCAAAATTTCTTACAGCAACATCGCCCTAAAATCATTGCAGTAATTGGTGTAGATGGCTATGATTACATTCCCAAATTATTAGAAGTATACAAGCAAGATATGTAATATCAATTCAAAATTCAAAATTCAAAATTAAGAAATCCATATTTGACAAGGTTTTCTGGATTTGGATCTGTTTCAAAATTTGAGTGAATTGGTAGAACGAGGCAGGAGTCAAGATCATACAGTTCGGTTTAAGGTTTTTTGATGGAAATTATAGATCCCAAAGATGCGATAAATAGCCGTCAAAACGAAATGATTATTGTAGAGACGGCGATTCATCGCGTCTCTTGCCTTAACCGAACAGTATTGAGAGATAGGAAACAGAAGATAGAAATTAAAGAAGAAAATAATAACTCCTAACTCCTAACTCCCAATTCCTAACTCCTAACTTATTACTAAGTAATAACAGTTGGTTGTTCCCGCCCTGTAAGTTCGCGGATCTGGGCTATCTCCTCAACAATAGCGATCAAAAAAGCAAGTGCTTCCTGTGGATCGAGATTATGTTTAGCGGGATCTGCCTCATAACTTTCTATATAAACTCTTAGCGTTGCACCTTGAGTCCCCGTCCCAGAAAGTCGCACCACAATGCGCGAACCATCGGTAAAGCCAATACGAATACCCTGTTTTTCGCTAATGCTGCCATCAACAGGATCGGTATAACTAAAGTCATCGCTGTATTCAACTTGATAGTTACCGAATTGCTTACCTTTAAGAGTTGGCAATAAAGAATGCAATCTTGCGATTAAAGTGTTTGCTGGCTCAATTTCAATCCCTTCATAGTCATGGCGGGAGTAATAATTGCGTCCATAAGTTTGCCAATGTTCCCGGACAATTTGCTCAACAGATTGTTGCCGCACTGCCAAAATATTCAACCAGAACAGAACAGCCCATACCCCATCTTTTTCGCGGATATGATTAGAACTAGTACCAAAGCTTTCTTCACCGCAGAGAGTCGCTTTACCCGCATCTAAAAGGTTGCCGAAAAACTTCCAACCAGTAGGCGTTTCATAAGATTCAATTCCAATCTGAGCCGCCACTCGATCTACAGCTTGACTAGTAGGCATCGATCGCGCTACACCAGCTAAACCCGAACTATAACCAGGGACTAGCTTGGCGTTTGCGGCTAAGATTGCGAGGCTATCGCTAGGAGTGACAAAGAATCTACGCCCTAAGATCATATTGCGATCGCCATCTCCATCAAAAGCTGCTCCAAAATCTGGCGCATTGTCACCGTACAAAATATCCACCAACTCATGGGCATAAACCAGATTTGGATCGGGATGTCCGCCCCCAAAGTCTTCTAGGGGTGTACCATTACGCACAGTTCCCACTGGTGCGCCCAAACGTTTCTCAAAAATGGCATGGGCATAGGGGCCAGCTACCGCATGTAAGGCATCGATGCTGATCCGAAAATTGCCAGAAGTCAACAGTTGGTGAATGCGATCGAAATCAAACAAGGACTCCATTAACTCTTGATAATCTTGCACAGAGTCAATCACCTCAACTACAGTCTCTCCCAAATGTGACTCACCCAAGGTTTCTAAATCTACATCTGGTGCTTCCAGAATTTGGTAGCTATCAATTACTTTACTGCGATCGTAGATCGCCTCTGTCACCTTTTCTGGTGCTGGGCCGCCGTTGCCAATGTTATATTTCACACCAAAGTCACCATTTGGCCCGCCCGGATTATGACTAGCAGACAAGATGATGCCACCAATAGCCTGGTACTTGCGAATAATAGCGGAAGTTGCAGGAGTAGACAAAATCCCCCCCTGGCCAACTTTAATCCGCCCAATGCCATTAGCAGCAGCCATTTTCAAAATGATTTGAATGGCTTGGCGATTGTAATAACGACCATCACCACCCAGAACTAGAGTTTGCCCCTGTAATTCCCCCACAGAATCGAAGATAGATTGGATAAAATTTTCCAAGTAGTGGGGCTGCTGAAAAGGCTTAACTGCTTTCCGCAGCCCAGAAGTACCGGGCTTTTGGTCGCTAAAGGGAGTAGTAGAGACTTTACGGATATTCATAGATCGTGTTTAACAAGGCATTTTCTCTTACAGCTTTGCATAAGTTCGTTACAAAAAAAATTGCCCCGTATTAAACCTTTGTGTATCCTCTGTACCTCTGGAGTCGTTCGTTTTTACGCAAAGCTTTACTAAATACACCATTTCATTAATTCGTAGTAAATTCTCTGCGTGCCTCTGCGCGTACCTCTGCGCCCCTTTGCGTTGAAAATTTAACCAGACACCTCAATTCTGCTATATGCTCAGGAACTTTGCTTCTTTTCTATTTGGTAAGCCTGCAATAAAGATTCACCATTGAAATGAATTAGGTGAGTTGAATCTTCAGCAACCCAAACATCTGTTTCCCAAGCAATCTCTGCCAGATATGCCACCATTGCCTTACGGCTGAGAAATGTTGTCACCATCACCAAAGGTATTTGGGCACTTCTGAATAAAACTTCAAGTTCCTTCTTGCGTTTAGGATTAATTGGGCCATGTGACGTTACAGCTTCAATCAACACCAACCAGTTATTTTTTGTGAAGTGAATAATCGCATCTGGCATTTTACCGTGAGAATCAATATTAACGCCCAAATCTGCCAATGCTGCTTCATCGAAGTGGATGAACTTTTCATCTGTATCGCCAACATAGATCAGCTTCCCACCTGGAGTAAAACGAGGAGCAAAATCATTAATAATTTTTTCAATTAGAATATTTTGTCCACCTGGTGATAAAGTCTTGATTTCCCCTGCAATCACTATTGGAATACGAGACATCACACGTTCTTGAGCATACTTTTTTTTCAGGGTTTCAACCGAAGCAAGGTATGTGCTTATGCTCTTTTCCCATTCGTCAGTACCGTAGGTTCGTAATAGCACCAGCGCACTTTCTTCAATCTGGTATACAGTTTTGGGACTATTAATAGGGCGGCTTAAATTATCTGGATTAGCAACTATCAAAGCTGCATCCAGAAATTGATGGACTGTCTGGCGGCGAACTGTTTCCCGCGTGTTGGGCTTATAGGTTTTGCCATAATATTGAGCCATAAAATCCATCATTTGCGTAATTCCCACCAAAGGGGAAGTTGCTAATTGCCAAGAGTCTGTTGGTTTTAAGTCAAGCAACGCCAGGAGAGTTAAAGCTGATCGCTCGTTAAGTTGTGTTCGTGGAAAGCCTAATTGTGTCAAAATTTGCAATGCTTCATCAATTCTAGACTTAGTTCCAATTGGATTGTTTTCTGGCTGATTCGACATACCCAACAGCTGATTTTCTATAAGTTCATCAATTTTTTCCAACGAAGGAGACCGCTCTTTTATCGCTGTCCCTAAAGACAATAACTGTTCCAAATTGGGGTACTTTAATTTTCGCAAATCTGTTGCATTGACCTGAGTATGCCCATTGAACAACCGGAAAAAAGCATCAACTAGGGTTGAATTTAGATAAACAGCAAGCCCACGAGCCAATGTAAGGCTAAGTCCCCGCCCATTTTCATGAAAGTAATTTAAATGATTTTCAAAGCCGACATAGGCATAATTAAATTGGTCGGCATCATAGACCACTGCAACAATACGCCTTTTTTCTTCTTTCGATGAGAACCTTTTACATAAGACGTAATGCTCATTTTGTATTAGAAGATTTGCTGTTTCTTCTATATGCATTATCGCTTGAGGCTTTTTATTTATTTTTGGGTATTCTACATATCCATCCGATAAATTCGCCGGATAAATTAAAGGAACGGTATTGTTTTCTAAATTTGTCTTTAAGTACTCTTTTGCTCGAAAATCTACTACCCGTCCGGTTGAAACTGTTAGCCCCAAATCTTTCAACGTACATGTTAAAAGTTCCATTATCTGAACGATTTGTTGGCTAATATTATCTGGAATAATATGAATAAACTGCTCTAGATCATCAGGTTTAACTAAGGCTGTATATGGGACAGAGTGTGACATTATTAAGTCATCATTAGCACCCGAACTGGTATTAATGATGACATTGCTATATTTTTGCCTTTGTTTTGTAGCTTGGATGATAATAGTTTCTTGGAGAACATCATCGTCACTAAATGCTTCTTGCCGCGATTCAAAAAGATGTACTTTTTGTAAAGCCATCATTTCTAAAAACATTTTGCGGAAGTCACGGAAATATGGCCCATTGCAAAAACTGCGCGGCGTAATCGCTACAAACTCTCCCCTTGGTTTTAGAAGCTGCGCTGTAGCAGTCATAAAACCAGTATAAAGATTGCTAGTTTCTAGACCAATGGAACGCAGCAATTCGCGCATCTTGGAATTAGCATTAATTTTTAAATAAGGCGGATTGAGAATAGCATGGGTAAATTCTGTTGTGTTTGCACTATTCAATAAACCAACCTGAAGCAATTTAACTGCATCTTCGATAAAATCAGTCTCACGAATTTCGTAATTGAAGAAAATATCCACACGTTGACATTCCTTGTTACATAGCTCTAGAGTTTGATGCAAATATCCAATTAGAAAAGGATCAATTTCATAAGCTACAACACGCAAACTTGATGTGTGTTGTGGCTGCTGGCATACTTTTGCTACAAAAGCGGCTAGTAACGAACCAATTCCTGCACCAGCATCAAGCAAGGATATTTCAGGCAAATCCAGCCAATTAAACATCTCAGCCATCAATTGTGCTACTGAGGCGGGAGTCAAAAATTGACCCATTGATGCTTTTTTGTCTTGCCTTAGCTTTAAACTTGCTATAGCACGATGAAGATCCACTTGTGCAAGCAAGTTTCCACTTGATATTTCTGCAAGACTGATGAAGTTAAAACTACTGTTATGACTTGCTACTAACGCTCTACTACTTGATGGAACGATCGCGGTCATTTTCTTTAATTGCTATCAAGTTTATATAACAATCCTAAATCAGTTATAAAATCTTCTCTTTTTACACTTCGCGCCCTCTGCGTCCTTGGCGGTTCGTTAAACAAAATAATTTTCACAGATTAACAGGATTGCTATAACAAATTTACGGCATCCTGATGTCTAAAGCGGATCGCACTGTGCAGAACCTTATATCATTTTGCTATGAGGTTATTAAACGAACCGCCAAGTACGCCAAGGAAGAGAGGGAGTAAGTAATTAGTGCAAGTTTGACTCAAAGAAGTCCTGCTGACTCATATAATCGTTTGAGCATTGCTGAAATCTTTGTACCATACTCTAAATCTGCTGACCACCGTCCTGATAACTGATCGATTAATGGTGCGATTCCTCTCGTCACAAAGCGAAATCTTGGATCTACTACTTCCTGTACCAAAGGTTCTAAACTAGCGTAAGCTTTTAAATGTTGGATATGCGCCCTCACCCCAATTCTGGCACTTGGAAAAGATGCAGCCTCTGAACCACCACCGATCGCACCTAAGCCTGCAAAGTTATTTTGCTCTGGTTTAATATCACCACCAAACCTTAAAAATCCAGTTTCTACACACATTTGGCAAAAGGCAATATCATAGTTAACTCCTTCTATCCCTGATTCTTCTCGATAAAGTTTTGGGATGTCAGGAAACTTCGCCAAAGCATTTTCATTATTGTTTCTGAGAAATAATTGTAACTGGACTTCTGAAGTATTACCGTTTGACATCACGCGCGAAAATTGACCAGGACAAACCATCAAATTCGATCGCAAACTGACAGTACGAGTTCCAGCATCCCAAGTGACTGCGACATTAAAATCTCGCAGTTCAATGGCTTTGACATAAACTATTTTATGATAAGTAATCCGATTGACATTAGCTGCTTTTGAAAGGTCAATCCGTAGAAGGTCTACTAAATCAATAGGAATGTAAGCATTTCCATTTACTAAAACTCCTTTCTCTGAGTAATTCTGTCCATTAATATTAATATTTATTGGCGGATAATTTGCTTCGGCTGGAGTTCCAGGGGTGGGATCAATTACGCGACTCCAAGTTACCAATCCATCGGCAATTCCTAAAGCAAAATCACGGCGACGAGTTTGCAGCAAAGCCCGATCTTCTGGATTGCTAAGAAACGCCACTTGCATCACCAAAGCTGGAAGCGTTGTTTGGCGACAAAATGCTAAACTACCTAATCCACTATCTGTATCTGGCTTTACTCCCCGATTCGGTAATTGGGGTACGCGACGCAACAATGCCACTAACAATTGTTCACCATTGCTCCTGCGATCGCTATTATTCGCAATATAAAAGACGCTAGCCCCACGCACAGAAGGGCTATTAGCCGCATTAGATTCAATTTCCAAGGCAACATCACCCCGCCGTCCACGAGAATTGATCCAAGTGATGGTTTGGGCGGCACTCAAGTCATCGGGAACCGCCAAAATTTCCAAATTCCGCGCCCTCAGTTCCGTAACAATCAAATCTCGCAGCAGAATCATTTCTTTAGCTTCAGTTGTACCACCTGCGATCGCACCTGGATCGACCCCTCCAGCTTCTTTGCCTCCATGAGCCGCAGAAATAAAAATACGTCCCATCCTCAGTATTTCCTCTGATAAAATTAAGTGTAAGCAATTATATTAGTCATTCTTGGTCTAGCAACAAGAATATAATAGCTATCAGAAGTCATTTGTCCTGTGTCCTTTGTCCTTTTTTCAAAGTTAATGCCCAATGACCAATGACTAATGACCAATGACTAATGACTAATGACAAAATATGCAAATCCCCCGCTTGCACCCAGATACAATTGAGGAAGTTAAACTACGGGCTGATATTGTAGATGTCGTCTCTGAGTACGTAGTTTTACGCAAACGTGGGAAGGATTTTATTGGTTTGTGTCCCTTCCACGATGAAAAATCTCCCAGTTTCACAGTCAGCCAAACTAAGCAAATGTACTATTGCTTCGGCTGTCAAGCTGGGGGAAATGCGATTAAGTTTGTCATGGAATTGGGAAAACGCTCTTTTGCTGATGTAGTCCTGGATTTAGCGCGGCGTTACCAAGTACCTGTACAAACCCTCGAACCCGAACAACGCCAAGAATTACAGCGTCAGCTATCTTTGCGCGAGCAGTTATATGAAGTTTTGGCTTCCTCAGCACAATTTTATCAACATGCCCTCAGACAATCTCAAGGACAAAAAGCACTTGAATATTTGCAATCTAACCGCCAACTCAAACAAGAAACTATACAACAATTTGGCTTAGGTTATGCCCCCGCAGGTTGGGAAACTCTCTATCGTTATCTTGTACAAGATAAACATTACCCAGCGCAGATACTAGAAAAAGCGGGATTAATCAAGCCACGCAAGGAAGGAGGCGGTTATTATGATGTATTCCGCGATCGCCTAATGATTCCCATCCGCGATGTCCAAGGGCGTGTCATTGCCTTTGGTGGCAGAACTCTGACTGATGAACAACCTAAATATCTGAATTCCCCAGAAACGGAACTTTTTAGTAAAGGTAAAACATTATTTGCCCTCGATCAAGCCAAGGGTGGAATCTCCCAACTCGATCAAGCCGTGGTGGTAGAGGGATATTTTGATGCGATCGCTCTCCACGCTGCTGGTATTAATAACGCCGTTGCTTCCCTCGGTACAGCTTTAAGCTTAGAACAAGTCCGGCTGATATTACGCTATACCGAATCTAAACAATTAGTACTCAACTTTGATGCTGATAAAGCTGGAACCAATGCCGCCGAACGTGCGATCGGGGAAATCGCCGAACTAGCATACAAGGGCGAAGTTCAACTAAAAATTCTGAATTTACCCGATGGTAAAGATGCTGATGAATATTTGCATAGCCATACTCCAGAAGATTATGCAGAACTGCTAAAAAATGCCCCACTTTGGTTAGACTGGCAGATTCAGCAGATTATTCAAGATCGGGATTTGAAACAGGCTACTGATTTTCAGCAAGTAACTCAGCAATTAGTCAAATTACTTAAAAATATAGCTAACAGTGATACAAGAAATTATTACGTTTCCTACTGTGCAGAAATACTCAGCTTGGGAGATACCCGACTTATACCCCTGAGAGTCGAAAATCTGCTAACTCAAATTGCTCCGGCTGCGGCTGCATACATTAAGCCTGTATCAGCAAAAAAAGCATGGGGGAATAGCCAAGTTTCCCACTCTCCAATTCCTACAGAACGCAGCCTTTTAGAACACGCAGAAGCCTTATTACTGCGAATTTACTTGCATTGTCCTGAACAGCGTCAAGCGATTATTGCCGAACTAGAGGAGCGAGATTTGCAATTTAGCCTTTCTCACCACCGATTTTTATGGCAACAGATTTTAGAAATTTCATCCGGTGATGAAGAGACGAGAAATTTTGCGTCTCAACCAGATTTAATTTCCCGCTTGCAAGACCATTTTTTAGAATTTAGCAGCGAGATGGGGTTAATTTCCCATTTATTCCATGTAAATGAAAAGAATCAGAAAGAAATACTTCGGACTCCGCAAGTAGTTCAAGCTGCGATCGCTTGCATGGATTTGGTGATGTTGGAAAAACGCTATCGTCACTTTTTAGAACTATGGCAACAAACCGATCCAGAAGCCGAACCAGAGCGTTATCAGTCTTATTATCAGGCTTTCTACGCCGAAAAAATTAAGCTTCAGAAAATAGACAGGCAACGGCTGTTTTCCATCACAGACTTGTTGTAGAAATATCCTCAGCAGGGAGTCTATTTATCTCAAAAATCAAGTTAGCGTTGGATGTGCGATCGCTTTCATCGCTATGATCAAATCGGGTTTCGGGGCTAACTGGAATCTTAAATCACTAGGAGTTGATCTGAAAAATGCCTAACACGCTATACGATCAAGATTTGCAATTATGGATTGAGCAAACCATTCAACAGTTACAAAATCATGAATTTGAGGCGTTGGATATTGAGCATTTGATTGAGGAGCTAGTTGATTTAGGTAAGGCAGAGAAAAATGCCCTGAAAAGCAATCTGACAATTCTGTTGGCACATTTACTCAAGTTACGAGTTCAGCATGATGTACCCGATAGTATGAAAGGAAGCAGGTTTAGCTCAATACTTGAACATCGTCAGCGAGTTCTGAATAATTTAGCAGATACTCCTTCTCTAAAAAGTTTTCTCTTAAAGGCAGTGGAAAAAGCCTACCCAGACGCTCGCAAGCTAGGGATTAAAGAAAGCAAGCTAGTTAAGTTTGGGGTTCGCATACCCCACGAAAATGAGTATCCCACCGTATGTCCTTTTTCAATTGACCAGATTCTAGATGAGGATTTTTACGGCTTATAGAGGATTGCTCTTACCGAAAAGGGGTAAAGGGGAAGGGGGAAGGGGTAAAGGAAAAAAAGAGTAAAACTTTTCCCACACGGTATAAAGCCCCTATTTTTAAATATGGAAAATATTAAAAGAAGATTTTTAAGACACGTAGTGCAATAAAAATCAGTGTCCATATTTGAAACAAGAGCTTTTAAGTCACTGGTACCCTTTACCCTTTACCCTTTCCCCTTTACCCTTTCCTTTCTTCATTGTTACATTGCTTAACATTTAAATGGATAGACAGGTGAACCGAAAGGTTTTACAATCTGACTGATTACAAGTAAATTTACTTATTGTCCAATCAACATAAGCATAGTAAAGATTTTCTAGTGATTACATTTGATTGCGAAAGCACTAAATTAATATAAGAAAGTCTTGAGTAAGGGGCAGCAAGCAAATGGATGTAAAGCTGATTCTAGCTGGATTAACAGTTATATTCACGCTTTCGTGCTTATTTTTTGGCACGAAAAATGGATTCTATGATTCCGATAACTATCACGGAAATGGCTCTGCACATTGACTTCAATCTGTAGATGCGGCTTCGCGTAGGGTGAGTTAGCTAAGATAGCTCAGAACTTGCAAAGGGAAAATACACGCAAACTCCTTTAGCTCCTAGTTTGATGGCTTTTAGTTAGCCCACCTTTCCGAAGCAGTGCGGGTTCGGAAAGGTGTCCTCCCCAATCAAAATCTGTATTCTCAGGGTGTAGGGGCGCACTATAAAACTTACCCCTAAGTCACAAAACCAAAATTTGTGTAATTTTTGGATTTTGGGATATGTCTATGACGAGATTTGAGGGGAGGAGAGCATGAGGGATAATCTGTCGGCATCCTCTGGCGTAGATGCTCTGGAGGCGGGTAGTGAATTAGAATGTTTGCCCTATAGTGTCCAGCATGACAATGAGGGCGTGTGTTTACTGGTGAAGATGGGCCCACACCGCATTCTATTGGATTGTGGTATGGAAGATGTTTCATCGCTGGCTAAGGGGCTTAGGAAGTCGGAAGGTAAATCTAGTTCGCGCTTGCCAGCAGATTTAGTTTTGATTAGTCATGCCCACCCAGATCATGCTAGGGGCTTACTGGCACTGCATAAAGCTTTTCCCAAGTTACCTATTTATGGTAGCGAAGTAACCAGTAAATTACTGCCACTGAATTGGTTAGACCAAGACGCTGAGGAAATTTCCAAATCTTGTCATGCTTTGCCGTTGCGATCGCCTGTAGAATTCCAAGATGGTTTGGTAGCAGAATTATTTCCCGCCGGACATCTACCAGGGGCAGTGGCAATTCTCCTTACCTACACTACCAAGCAACGTACCTACAAGTTACTGTACACAGGAGATTTTTTCTTATCAAACTCCCGCTTGGTAGAAGGTTTGCGTTTAGAGGAACTGCGGGGCTTAGATTTGGATGTGCTAATTATTGAAGGTAGTTATGGCACATCCCGTCATCCTCACCGCCGCAACCAAGAAAATCAACTAGCAGAACGAATTAATCGCGCGATCGCTGACCATTGTTCTGTCATCCTGCCCACTCCTGCATTAGGATTGGGTCAAGAGATGCTAATGCTATTACGCTCTCATCACCACTTCACCGGACGAGATTTAGATATCTGGGTAGATGGTGCTGTTGCTACTGGTTGTGATGCGTATCTAGAACTGCTACCCCACCTCCCGCCATCTGTACAGAATTTTGCCCGTCATCAACCCTTATTTTGGGATGAACGGGTACGTCCCCGCGTGCGTCGTTTACAAGCAGAACATCGTCCCACTGTGGGCAAGTCACCTTGTATTGTTCTCACCGACTCTACAGATGATTTGAACAAGCACTGCCAGCTAGATACAGGCCCTTGGCTAATCCTTCTGCCAGAAAAAATTGATATAAAAGTTAATAAAGAATATTTAGCACCTACCACTGTCGAAACCTATCTCTTAGCTCAACATAGCGATGGCCCTGGTACTACGCAGCTAATTCACAACTTGCGACCCCAGCATGTCATTTTTGTCCACGGTTCTCCTGCTTACTTAGCAGACTTGACTAGCTTAGAGGAGTTGCAAAACCGCTACCATATACATTCTCCGGCGGCTAACACTTTAGTAGAACTGCCTATCGGTGATACATTTTTACAACCAGCAGCACCAGAAACTAACTACGAGGGTGAACTGACAGAGTTAGGAACAGTAATCACAATCACCCTACAGAATATGATTACAGCCGATCCGCGTTGGCGGCAATTTGCCGATACTGGTTTAATCGAAGCTCGTTGGCAAGGTGAAGAACTAGTCTTAAGGGGATTGTCTCAACGAGAACTTCTTAGCCAAAATAGCGATCGCTATACATGGACAGATGTAGACTGCTGCGGTACTTGCCGACATCAAAGAGGGCAGAGATGTTGGAACCCAGCTTCGCCATTGTATAACTTTAAGGTAACTCTCGAAGGTTACTGTCCTGCTTTTGAAGGTTTGAATGATAGCCAATAGTCATTAGCTCTTTGTCCTTTGTCCTTTGTCCTTTGCCATTTTTAACTAATGACCGATGACTAATGACCGATGACCAATGACTAATGACTAATGACTAATGACTAATTTATTCTGGATTCGAGTCAGTGTAACGGTTGTGGATGCGCTCTGCTTCAGGGCAATCTTCAGTCATCAGAGGTTCCACATTTCCGCGCGGTACTGAAGCCAGTTTTTGCGTTACAGCACCAATGCTCTCGAGGCGAACCATTTCTTCCCAAGAACAAACTTCGTCCTCTTCTTCTGTTTCATAGCGTAGGGTTACTAAATCTCCCTCTATGTCTATGATGCGGGCGCGTTCAATCCAGCGTTGCTGGTCCCGCAAGAAAACACATACCTCGCGCCCATCGCAACACAGTTGATAAATCTTGCGGTGTAGCATGTATTGTTTCTGCCTTTTTAAACAACGTAGTTAAACCTTTCAAAATCTGGGTTCTACCCCATTACATTACACCTTTAAGAGGTTAATTTCACCTTTAAGAACAAGTAAGCTTCACGACCCAATCCCAAAATTTGCTTGGAGTTGTCAAAATCTCGAGAAATGTTGAGTCATAAATCAACGGTTGTTCTTGCAATGAAATCATCTCCTTCTGGCTTGTTCTATGCAATAATCTGCTTCATAGAAGTCAGATAATTCGCAACCTGTCTTAAGCAGGATCATATTTCCTGGTCAGTCATTCTTACCATTATGTAATAGATAATACTCCGAAACAATCGTGGATTGCGGTTGTTTAATTTCCCTACTTTTACTCATTGGCATTTCTGGGAAGTCCGGGGACTCGGCTTTACTTTTACCCACTTGTATCTGATCTTAACTCATTCTTCTGCTGACCTTGATAGTTTTCAGCAACAACACCCAAAGAGTTTTTAATTTTTAAGATTTTTTGCCTGATGAAGGGAAAGGAGGCAGGGGGCAGGGGCAGAAGGGAAGAGGACTGTACTTGTTTCTTCCATCCATAACGGAAGCAAGCGCGTCCGTAAATAGGTTCTGTCACATTCCAGGGGAGCGATCGCTAGAAGCCTCATGAGGCAATCAATACAAATTATACTATTAGAAAAAAATGGTCTTGTATGTGTTATTAGAAAATAATCGCGCAATCTCTTGCTATACAAAGGCTCTAAAATTCAGAAATGGCAAATGTTTTCGGAGAGTGATAGAAGAGTGTTATTTATGGACAGTTCTATTGCTCCCTGCTCCCTGCCCCCTGCTCCCTGCCTTATCCAACTACAAATATTTATGCTGTTCTACTTATATATATTTAGAGGATTTAATAAGTACAAAATGGTGATAAATAAAATTTTACACAAGCTTTTCCTCAGTTCTTCTGCTTTTTTGCAGTATCAGCAAGATTTATGTGGCAAAGGAAATTCCATAAGCACGTTCGACGAGGATGCTTCTCGTTTAATTTTACCTGCACGAACTGCATCATATAGGGTTGCAAGGGCTGTCAAATCCTCTGGCTGATAGCATTTAGTAGCGAGTACTTGATGAAGTAAACCCTCAGATTCAACACTAAGATATCCAGTTTGGAAAGCAGATTCAATAATTGTGCGAATCATCTTGGTTAGCGCAGAGTAAATAATTTATTATCTCAAGTGTGGAACATTTTCTTGTGCAATTTATTGATATAGAACATTGTTTGAATGTGATTATAGTTACAACTAAGCAGTGATTCGTATCACGAAAATGCTAGAAAACATCAATTTCTGATGATAATACTTGATATGTACGGAAATTTTTAATACCTTTAAATTCAGTATTAATAGTGAAACTTAACAGGTAGATAGGCATCTAAAAAATCTAGGAAGATATAGCACAAGCCTTGGTGGTTAGGACATCAACAGATGATGAAACTTAGACGCAAAAAGACTTTTCACCCAGTCCCCAGTCCCTTGCTATATAACAATCAAGCAAAAAACTGGCGGAAATCTTCATCTGTTTGACTTAGCTGCACCCAGTCTAGGTTTAAAGACTGGAATTTTTGCACCAAACGATCGCAAGCTGGGCGTTCGGTAGCGTAATGTCCGGCATCGATTAAGATAATATTGCGATCGCGGCTTTCTTGAAATTGATGAAATTTACAATCAGAAGTCAGATAAGCTGTTGCACCAGTTTTGGCGACGGCTGAAATGTAACCAGCCCCCGAACCACCCAAAACAGCAACTCGTGAAATTGTTTGCTGTAAATCAGCACTGGGGGAAAAAATCAAGTTAGGGGTAGCGAGTCGCTTTTGAATGGTTGCGAGTAATTCCTGTAGTGTTAAAAATGGCTCCAGGAAACCAACACGACCATATCCTAAGCCTTCTTGTGTCGGTACTATGGGGGTAACTTCTTTGAGTTCTAAAATCTGAGCTAAAACGTCAGCAGTACCATCCTGTACTTGATCAAAATTGGTGTGAGCGCTGTAAATACCAATATTTTCGGTAAAAGCTAACCGTACCATTTCTGCGATCGCTTCACCAGTGCGTAAAGATTTGAGAGGATTAAAAATCAAGGGATGATGGGCAAATATCAGATTAGCATTCAGAGCGATCGCTTCTTGCATTACTGCCAAAGTCGGTGTCAAACATACCAAAACCCGTGCTTTTTCCTGCAAAACTCCTGGTTCAATCTGCCAGCCACAATTATCCCAGCTTTCGCACCAAGCGGGATTTGCCCATGCTTCAAACCAAGTAATTAAATCAGCAATTTTCATAATTATTTTCTTCAGCAACTTTCAAACAATTCTGGGGGGTTAATTCCCAGTTATATTACTTAATTACGAATTACGTTAGCGTAGTGGTAGCAAGTCCACTTACTCTGTAAGAGTTGCAAGCTACGCTTTTAGTGTCTCGTAGAGAGCATTATTACCGAAAAGGGTAAAATGGGAAGGTGGGGCCCTCTCTGGGGATAAGGGGCGGGGGGAAGAGGTAAAGGAAAAAAAGAGTAAAACTTTTCCCACACGGTATAGAGCAAGTATTTTTAAACATGGAAAATCTTAAAAGAAGATTTTTCAGACAGGTAGTGCAATAAAAACCAGTGTCCATATTTTAAACCCCTGCTTTTAAGTCACTGGTTCCCTTTACCCTTTCCCCTTTCCCCCTTTCCCTTTCTTCATAAATCAGTGTTTCTGTGGTTGAATATTTAATTTTAATGCTAATTGCTGGCGCATTTCTTGAAAAGGTTTGTTCCATACAGGGCTAGCATTCCAATTCCATACCGCTACTGGGATAAGTTGCTCCTCAGCTAGATAAGTTAGCAGACGATATTCATCTTCTGGTTCACGAGAAAAGGTGAAAGGATTACGGTAGCCTGTATCACATAGTTTATAAGATACGACCTGACCGTGATTAATCCGTTGTACAAGTTCCTTACCTTTGACAAGCAAATAATCCAAAAATACTAGACCAAAAGGCTCTACAGATGCGCGATTTTGCGGCTCCTTTTGTACCCACCTAGCCCACTCAAACCCATACATAAAATCGTGAACGTAACGGAAGCGGATTTCTGTATTAATTCCGAACATCTCCATCAGAGAAACCATCTTTTCACCAAAAAGCTTTAAAAAAGGAATAGCACCCTCATCTGCAATCAAAGCCTGCCTGAGCATACTGCTTACCATAAAATCAAAATCCCAGAATATGTTCTCTGGGAAGTTTTGTAACTGAGTACGGACTATAGATTCGAGAGTTTCCTGAAGCGTTGTAAGGATTTGAATATCGCTGCTTTCTTGAACAATTAAATTTTCTAATTTTGCGAAGTTAGTAACTAATGTCTTTTGAGGATTAAGTGATAATAAATTAATAGACTGTTGGGCAAGGATTTCATCAATATATTGAAAAGTATGAGTTGGTGTCAGTTCTTGCTTCATAGTAGTTGAAATAACCCAAACAGCTTACACTAACTATTAGTGTATATCTAAGTAACGGGATTATTAAATAAGCAAAAACAAACTTAACTTTTAAACGCTAATTATCTAATTAATATTGCATCAATAATTATCATTACAAAACTATTACGACGATACTTGTTTAATACATATCACCGCTAGTTTATGAGATTATATCAAAAGAGTGGACAGTAGAACCAGAGTATTTAAACTCCACTTTAAATAAAACCTGAAAATAAGCTATCCAGAAATGTGGATAACCAGTTCTCTTAAATGACTGTGCTGGCGATGTTCCCAGATATAAATTCCCTGCCAAGTTCCCAGTACTAAATGACCTCGATTAATAGGGATATGTTCAGAAGTGTGGGTGAGTGCGGTACGAATATGCGCTGGCATATCATCAGGGCCTTCGGCATCGTGGATGTATTTGCCTGATTCTGGGACGAGTTTTGCCATAAAATTAGCTAAATCCACAAGAACATCAGGATCGGCATTTTCTTGGATGACTAAACTGGCTGAAGTGTGGCGTAAAAATAAAGTACAAAGACCAGTTTCAACTCCCGATTCTGCAACTGCGGCTTCAATCTTAGGGGTGATATTGTAAAAAGATTTGGCAGCAGTGGAAATTTTTAGTAACTTTTGGTAGTGACTCATTTAAAACAGTAATTGTTGATGATAGTAAAAGCTAATTAGCAGTTGAATTTGCTTAATCTGGTCGTTATATCATTATGGTTAGCATTCATATATTAATTTATATTATTTTGAATAACTTTATTTTGTCTGTAAATAATTGAGAATAGCATTAGCGATCGCTTCATTACCATCCTTAGCAATTGGCTGAGATTGCTTTGGTGCTTGGGGTAACTCATAGAGAAAATCCCAAGTACCTTGAAAAAACTCAGATGGGCTGATAATTTGATGCTGGTTATAATTTGTTATGCCTTCTACGATAAAAGCTGCTTCGGCAAAATCCTCACGAGGGATAGTAACAATAGGTACTCCTAATAGTGTGGCTTCAGCAAAAGTACTGAAACCAGGTTTAGAGACGACTCGCCCACAAATTGGCATAAAATCTACAGGGCGGTATTTACGGTCATTAATTTTCACTAAATTAGGTAAATCAGGCGCAGATTGATCGAAGACGATAAATTGCCAATCTGGGAATCGCCGCAGGTTATCGTAGGGGATTTGCTGCAAACCCAAGCCGCCAAATGTCAATAAAATAGTTTTTTCGACAGGTGCGGTTATTCCCCAAAGAGAACGTAAATTATCAGCAGAGTAATGGGGGTAACCGCCTGTTAAGCCGACATCTGTGATATTGTGAAAAGCTTGCATCGGTTCGTGGAAGGGTAGACGAAATAAGCGATCGCACTTTGAGTACCAATCACTAATCCAATCTGCAACTGCTGTAAATTCACCCCCCCAATCTCGATAGATAAAGTCCCAGCCAAAGTTACTCATCATCCAGCAAGGGATATTTGCACCTTTGGCAAACCCAGGAGTCAGGAAAGGAATATCTGCCAAAATCAGATTAACGCGATTTTGACGGATAAAACTCACTTCTGAGGCAATGAGCGAATTTTGATGTTTTTTAATATCTAGCAACTTTTCTAAAGTCGCTACTTTATCCATTGTCAAACTATCGGTTTGTACCACACCCAAATCAAATGCACGGGGACGATAGATAAAATCGCCTTCTATATAGCACTCTAGCAACCAGCGCGGGGCAGTGGTAACAAGAATTAGCAGGACTTCTGGACATAATTTTTGAATTGTCGCAGCGACAGAAGCCATGCGGGTAGCATGTCCAAAGCCGTGGTTAGTGATGGCCAAGTATAAGATGGGGCGTTCCATTTTTATGTTTGTCATTTGTCATTTGTCATTTGTCATTATTCATTAGGAATTATGATTTTAACTCCTAATAAATAATGACTAACTATTTTTGCAAAAGCTTTGAATCGCCTCAACTAATTGATCGATTTCCGATTCTAAAGTCAGGTAATGGACGGTGGCGCGTATACAGCTAGGATCGGCAATTGTCCGAGTTAATATGTTTTGTGAGTCTAAAAATTGTACTAACTTGAGATTAGCTTGGGACTGATTATTTACAAGTTGGAATGATACTATACCACTTTCCGGCGGGGAAGTTCGCAAACATTTAATATCGGGTAACGCCACTAAACGCCGCCAAAGATACTCGCTATTTTGACAAATTTGCTCGTAACGTTCCTGTGATGTTCCCCATTGCTGATGAATTGCGATCGCTTCCTTTAATCCAACATACAACGGATAAGCTAATGTAGACACTTCATACCGTCGCCCATCTGGAAGCCAACCCACAGGCTGAGATTGACTATCTACAACAATGCCATTCAAGCCAATAAATGTAGGTTTCAGGCTTTCTCGCGCTTCTGGGCGAACATACAAACCACCAGCACCCGCAGGGCCACATAGCCATTTGTGACCGGTGAAAGCATAAAAATCTGCACCCAATTCTGTCAAGTTTAAAGGCAGCAAACCAGCAGATTGGGCAGCATCTATCAACAAAAAAGAATGATTATTTCTGCATACTTCGGCAATTTTGTCAAGTGGTAAAACTTGACCAGTATTCCAGAAAACATGACTTAATATTACAAGACGGGTATTAGGGCGTAAGTGCTGGGCAATAATTTTTACAGAATCGCCCTCATTTAAAGTCGCCTTCAGGGGACACGTGGTAACTTCTACCGCAAATCTCCGGGCGATTTCCTGTGTGGTGGCAATCACACCTGGATGTTCGCAGTCTGAAAGCAGTATATGGTCGCCAGAATGCCAGTCAATGCCCCACATAGCGATATTACAGCCAACTGTGACATTTTGAGTCAGGGTAATTGTTTCGCTTGGTGCATTTAACTCAGAAGCGATCGCATCTCTAGCAGCTTGAGTCTGCGGTGCTATCCAGCGATACGCCTCATTACCAAAGGGGCCTATTTGCTGAACATAAGCCTGAGTTTCGGCCATCGCATCCATTGCCCTTTGGGGCATAGGGCCTTGTCCGCCATAATTGAAATAAGTCTTGTTGGCTAAAGCGGGAAATTGCTCTCGATGGCTTTGCAACTCGGTTTGCGCTACAGAAATACTAGTCATAATTTACAGGCTATTGATATAAGAGTTATTTGTATTTTGTCCTAGTAGCAACCCTAAAAATTGGGATGAGATGAATTTAAGCGATCGCTGCCAAATCTTATCTTGTAATTAGTAACCATAAATGCTCTCTGATTTTTTGTCCTAGATTCTGCGCTGTTTGAGGAGTAATCAGATGGTGTTTGAATTCTGATGCATGAAGCCAAGGTATCCCGTGGCGATCGGGATCAGACTCGTAGCGTGGGAAGAGATGCCAATGAATATGTGGCTCACTATTGCCATAACATGCATAATTCATTTTCCACGGACTAAAAGCGTTAACGATCGCTTGTCCTCCCAGCATCACCTCTTGAAATAAGGCAGATTGGATAGACGGGGGAAGTTCATGCAACTCTCTGATATGTTTTTTCAGAAGAATAAGGGAGTATCCGCGATGAAACTGATGATCGCCAATTACAAAGATTGAATGCTCGAATTCGTGGATGAAGTAAGGATTTTGACCGCTTCTCCAGAGTGTGAGACGCTCGCAAATGAGGCATGGCTCATGTTGTTCTGTCATGTACCCTTGTAATTATGGATAGAACGTAATTGTGTTATTTTCCCTCATCTGTTACTTAGCAGAAACGCAAACGCTATCTGTTCACGTCACGAGCTAGCTGTTGACAGTATAAAATAAACGGCAAATCAGGTGTAGAATTGATCGCCACTTCAAAACTTTAATTGTCTGAGTTACTGCCAGATTGTGCTAATTCTTGTTAACTTAAAAGAATGCTAATTAATGCTGAACTTCTACTGCAATACCAACGCTGTAAACGCCGGACTTTTCTAGATATCCACGGTGACAAAAGTCAGCGCGATGCTCCTAATGAGTTGCTGCGGAAACTGCAACAGGACAAAATCGCTCATCAGCTAAGTGCTTTGGCACAGATGAGTTACCACCAACCAGATTATTCTTATGGAAACTGGGAAAAGGCAGAGAAGGCAACTTTAGAATTGATGGAACGTGGGGTTGAGTACATCTATAAAGGAGTACTGTTAGCAACTTATTCTGAAGCATATACCCTGCTGAGTCGCCCAAATTTACTGGTAAAGCAGCCTGGACAGTCCCGTTTTGGAGATTGGATGTATGTCCCGGCTAGTATTGAATTGGGTAAGCGCCCTAAGCAAGAATATCAAGTTGTTGCTGCATTTCATACCCAAGTTTTGGCAACGGTGCAGGGAGTTGTACCAGAAACAGCTTTGCTGATATTGCGAACTAAAAACAGCAATTATTTCGTGGATTTGTTCAAATGGATGCCACGGATGCAGCAAATTCTGGAGGAGTTTATTGGAGTTTTAGAGTTACCGAATCCGCCAGAGGTGTTTATTTCTCGACAAAAGTGTAATTTTTGCCATTGGTATAGTCAATGTTATGCTGTTGCTCAATCTGAAAAACATCTCTCACTATTACCAGGTATAACACCTCTTCGCTACACTCAACTCCAAGACGTAGCCATTACCACGCTAGAATCTCTCGCTAATACCAGTCCCAGCACTTTAGAAAACCTCGTTGGTTTCGACCGAAAAGTAGCACCGAAGCTAGTAGTGCAAGCTCAATCTGCATTGGAAAAACGACCCATAGTTTTACCCTACCCGCTACCAATAGAAAATATTACATTCACAGCACCCATAGAACTTTACTTTGATATTGAGGCGCAGCCAGACTTAGATTTAGATTATCTTTTGGGGGTTTTAGTTGTTGATAGACTTGCCAACACAGAAAAGTTTTATTCGTTTTTAGCAGATAAACCAGAGGATGAAGAATTAATTTGGCAGCAATTTTTGGATTTAGTTTGGCAATATCCCGAAGCGCCAATTTATCATTTTTGTGCCTACGAGCTTGATACAGTTAAACGGCTGGCAAAACTTTACAACACTCCGTACTCCTCAGTGCGTCCAGTACTGAATCGCTTTGTGGATGTGTATGAACAATTAACCGAAAGTGTAGCATTGCCTATAGAAAGTTATGCCTTGAAAGCGATCGCACGTTGGTTAGGATTTGAGTGGCGAGAAAAAGAAGCTAGTGGTGCTAAATGTATTTATTGGTACGATCAGTGGCTAGAAACAGGCGATCGCACCTTACTAGAAATTATCCAAAGCTACAACGAAGATGACTGTCGCGCTACCCACAGAGTCAAAGATTGGCTGGTAAACTTTTTTCAGGATGAATACGGGTTGAAACTAGCTTAAGTAATTTTGGATTTTCTCAAGGTTTACAATTACTTGGAATCTAGCTTAAATAGCACCAGGTAGAAATCACGGTTAGATCCGCTTCAAATCTTGTAAAATGGCGGTGGCTGATTGATAGCGATCGCTAAAATGATAGCAAACCATTTTATCTAAAATTGCCGCTAATTCTTCACTCACTTGCACCGTTTCCCGCCACATCACATTGCCCGTTTCTGGATGTGGATAAAGTTCTTGTGGTGGTATCCCAGTTATGGCTTGAATACCAATCATTCCTAAAGCGTAAATGTCACTGCATAAGCGGGGATGACCGGCAAATTGTTCTGGAGGTGCATAACCCCGCGTCCCGATGGCTACTGTGGCTAATTCTGTTTGTTCGCTACTTGGTGGTTGCATTAATTTCACAGCACCGAAGTCAATTAATACCAGGCGATTATCTTGAGCGCATCTAATAATATTAGTAGGTTTGATATCACGATGAATTACTCGATGCTGGTGAACAAATTCTAGAACTTCTAAAACTTGTTTGAGCATTTCTATCACAAATGATTCGTTTTGGACATTCTGCACAGGTGGTAACTCTTCACTTAGAGTATGTCCTTCGATATATTGTTGAATTAAATAGAATTCGTGGTCATCTTCAAAATAAGCTAGTAGTTCGGGAATTTGATGATGTTTACCTAAAGATTGTAATATTTCAGCTTCACTATTAAACAATCTGCGGGCAATTTGCAAAAAGCGTGTATCTTGACGGGCTGGCATCAACTTTTTAACTACACAAATCGGATTACCCGGTAGTTGAGTATCCTCTGCTAAATAAGTGCGACCAAATCCCCCTGCACCAAGAACTTGAGAGATTTTGTAGCGTCCACCCAAAAGGAAATCACCTGATTTTATTTCTAGTGAATCAATTGGAGTAGGGAAATCAAGAGATGAATCGGGAATTGCTGTTTTGTCTTCTAAGAGGACATTTAATTGTGCGATCGCTTCTTGTTGTTTTTCAACTTGCAGAATAATCACCTGAGTTTGTTGCTGATTTTGGTAGCTAGTATAAGCAATCACGCAGATACTACTAATAACCAAAGTAAGAACAGAGGGAATTAAAGGAATCCATCCGGCTTGTAAAAACAAAGCAACGCAGATTCCTATTAAACCAAGTAGAGTTATGCCTACTACCACTAGCAAATGTAACGGATTTTGCCACCTCCATGCTAAAACACTACCTAATAGTGCCCAGCCCCATATCCAAATAAGTTCCACCCAGTCAGGCCAATACCAAATTAGAGGTCGTCCATCCAACACTGTACTGATGAGTTGACTTGCTATCTGTGCATGAATAAACAGAGCAGGCATTCTAGGTGGTTGATCTGCCAAAGTGCTGTAGGGTGTATAAAAGCCACCTGGGGGGAGATTAGCTGCCGTAGTGCCGATAATTACAAGACGATCTTTGAATAAACTGGAGTTGACTTGATCTCTGAGGACTTGTGTAAGGGTTACTTGATCGGCGAGGCTGTTGGGGTGACGGTAATTTAATAATATTTGATAGCCATCTGCATCCAAATGTTGATAGCTACCAGAATTAGCTTGTAGCCGTGGAAACAGAGTTTTACCTAACTCAAAATCTCCTTTCTTAGTAAACTGGTATTCAATGCCTTGCTTGTCCAGGTAATTAATTGCTATTAGCGCCCCAAATGCAAAGGATGTTGTACATTTTTTATCTGTAGAGTTAGCAAATAACAAAGTACGACGAAGAATTTGGTCGTTTTCATTGTCAGCAACCACATCGCTAAACCCAACATTATCTATAGGAAAATTAAGCGGCGGTGGAATTTCATCTCTACCCAAGCTGCTGAACGAACAGGTGCTAACGATGTTGTCTTGATTTTGGAAATTATTTGCCAAATTATTGTTTTCTGGTTGGAAAAGATATAATCCAACAATTCGCGGTTGATAAGACTCTATTTTCTTTAATAGCTGATTGATTGTCCGATCTGATAGAGTCCATTTATCTCGTTTAAGATCGTCGTCAGTAATTTTTACCAGCAAAATTCGTTTATCAGGTTTTTGTGCTGGACGCGATCGCAACATCTGATCGTAAACTCTTAATTCCCAAGGCTGCAACCATTTGAGTTCCCGAATTCCCCAGATAAAGGCGGTTACTCCCACACTGGTAACTAAAATAATTTGCAACCAGTTTTTGCCCTTGGAGGTTTCACGGGAATCCTGAACTTTGACAAAGGGCACACGGAGTTTTTCTAATAATCCACTAATCACAGCATTGCGGCGGTAGCCTGAATTGGGTAGATGTTGCAGGCGCAGAAGTTGATTTTCAGACTCTAGGTTAAAAGCTAATTAACCTGAGCTTCACTTTCACTATTAATGTAGCAATTTACTTACTGATTACAGACCTTGACATATTTCTACTATTAAAGCAAATTGACGCGCAGCCTCAACCATAGAATTAAGATAAACTATGTCTACAACGGGCTATTAAGCGTCGCGCTATGCGGCTAATTATCTGTTTGAGATGTTTGAGCATCTTCCACAGGATTGGCAATTGGGAAAGAAATAGGATTAGTAGATGGAGTTAGCGAATCTAACTGTGGTTGTTCGAGCGATGCTTCCATACTTGAATCCTCAAAATAGGAGCCAATAATCTTATCATAGTTAGAAGCAACAGCTAAAAAAGCACCACCCAAAATATAGATAGGTAATGGCAGATTAAATTTTTGCAACCAGTCAAACAGTTCCGCCAAGGCAAACAGCACCAAAAAGCAAGCAAGCCAAACCTTCACATTCTTATCCCCTAGATTGAAACAACTCTATTACTAGCTTAAATAGCTTGCATAATAGTTGATGTAGTACATAATCATCAACTTACAACCTTTATAAGTATAGATAAGATAGATGCAGTCAGAGTTATAGCATCTGCCATATCGCAATATCTAGTAGGAAAATGAAAAATACCCACAAGGGGATGGAGTTTTTGGGCATGGGGAAGAGCCTCTAATGCCCAAGTTTAATAAGTATAGGGCTTACGTAAAACTACAAAATGTAGTTTTACGTAAGCCCTAAAATAATCAACTGGTAGGGGAGGAACGCTACTCCGTGATTGGGGACTCAATACTTGGGACTGGGAAAACATTTCAAAATTTGGGAGGGGTTAAAGCCAAGAACATTATTAATCGGAGTGAGAACCAAATCCCCAGTCCCTTTTACGCGGACACAATCAGATTTCTGAATTCTGCTATATCCAGGACTTACGCAAGAACTCTCCAAAACTCTTATTTCTTTGTGTCCTACCCTTCGGGAAGCCACTTCGTGTCTATGCGTCCTTTGCGGTTCGTTTTCTCATGATTTTGCGTAAGTCCTAATATTTTATTAGTTTCTATTTTTCACTTACTAGAGTTGGTGGAGTAATAGCTGCATATTCTTTGGGTGTTAGCAGTGCTTCCCGAACATCAATCTTTTTGGGCAGGATTTTTTCGTTATAAAATAAATCGGCAACACTTTGTTGAGCTTGCATCAATTCTGGGGTAATTCCTTTTAGTCGATAATTAGCACGTCCAGAAATTATTTCTTGAATAGGTAGATCAATTTTGAGTACAGGTGCTATAAGTTTGGCTACCTCTTTGCGATTCGCTTCTGCCCATTGACCATTTTTATCAATCTCTTCCAAGATAATCCGAAGTAATTCGGGATTTTCCTTAGCAAACTCCCGTGTTCCTACATAATATCCGCCTGGAGTACCAATATTTGTCGCATCTCTTAGCACCCGCGCACCGTGGAGTTTTTCTACCAAAGCTAAATGAGGATCGCCAGTTACCCAAACCGGAATAGTGCCCTGAATAAATGCACCACGGGCTTCCACATTGGGCATACTTAAGACTTGAATATCACTATATTTTAATCCCACTTCTTCTAAAGCTTTGATGATGAAATAGTGAGAAGCCGAACCTTTTTGAAAAACTACTTTTTGTCCTTTGATTTGCGATAAACTCTTAATTGGAGAATCTTTAGGAACTGCGATCGCACTACCTTTACCTGAATTAGGCCCAAGTCTTCTACCAGCCAAATAGATAATTCTTGCACCCGCAGCTTGGGCAAAGATCGGAGGAGTTTCTCCAACTGAGCCAATGTCAATTTTGCCCACATTCATTGCTTCCATGAGTTGCGGCCCTTGAGCAAATTGTGACCACTCTACTTTCAAGCCCAAAGGCTCCAAACGTTTTTCTAAAACTCCTCTGACTCTAACTAAATCACCAGAGCTTTGATACCCTATTCGCAGTACCTTTGTTTTAAAAGTTATAGTTTTAGCCCCTGCTGGTTCTGCTTTAGGATCGGTTCCTGTATTTGTATTAGATACAGTTGACGTACAACTGATTAAAGTAGTAGATAAAGCTACAAAACCAGGTAGTACAAATAAAGCCAATTTACTAATGACTTTTGTCTGAGATTGTGCGAAATTACTAAACATTTTTGCACCTCAATTTTTTGAAAAAATACTAGTAACAAAATATTAATCAATACAAAATATCTAACTTTGAAAATTGATTACAATTATTTACTTATTAGATTTAATTGAATCAGGCGTGAATGCTGCATATTCTTTTGGAGTAAGTACTCCATCTTTGACATTGACTTTTTTTGGTAGAAGCCCTTGTGCATACCATAAATCAGCTATTTGTTGTTGTTTTTTAACAACTTCATCGGTGATTGGTAGCAGACCATATACTGCTTTACTATGAATTGCTTTGAGAGTAAGTACATCAATACCAACATCACCTGCCTCAAGTTCTGCTAACTTCTCAATATTTTTATGCGACCAATCTTCAGCTTTGATAAACTCCTCTAAAAAAACTTTCAGAATCTCAGGATGCTCGTTAGCAAACTTACGTGAGGTAGTATAAAAACTACCAATATCCTGAAGTCCTTGTCCATCTATTAATACACGACCAATATTTTTTTGGACATTTCTGGTAATGTAAGGTTCCCAAATTACCCAAACATCAATTCCTCCTTGACTAAAAGCCACATTTGCATCTGGAGGTGGGAGAAAAAGAGATTTTACATCACTCAGTTTAAGTCCCTCTTTTTGTAACGCTTTTAGCAAGACATAATGAGCAATAGAAGCTTTTTGAAAAGAAACTTTTTTGCCTTTAAAGTCAGCAACACTTTTAATCGGAGAGTTTTTTGGTACTAAAAAAGAAACTCCTCTACCATTAAATCGGGTCGTTGCAATATATACAAGAGGCGTACCTGCGGCTTGAGCAAATATAGGTGGCGATTCAGCTGTGGCTGCGATGTCAAGAGAACCAGCATTTAACGCTTCTAAAGCTTGCGGGCCAGCAGCAAACTCTAGCCACTTTACAGTAAAATTCTTTGCTGCCAAACTTTTTTCTAGAGTTCCTTGCTTTCTCATTACCGCAAGAGAACCAAGCTTAGAATAAACAATGCGTAACTCTTGTTTTTGTGAAGTATTAGAAACTGTTTGACTTTGAGATTGTGTACTAATTGAGGATACTTGATTTTGAGTATTTTTAGTTTCTTGACTACAGCCAACTATGACCATTGGTATGGTGAGAGTGCAAGCAGTCATTAATAAAGATATATGTTTAGTATTTAGACTATATTCATAGAACATATTTGTATTTGTTATGTTTGATTGTAACGGTTTATTGCTAAACAAATTTAGCCTTTGCAAAATTCTGAAAAGCACCATAATATTTTTTCTGGTTAAATTTAATAATTTTCGCCGATGTAGCGTTTTCAATGAGTAATTACAGCTCTCATTTTCAGTTTAAAGTGTATCAAATTTGCTTCTAAAATAAAGTATTCATTAACACTAGTTTTTAAATAAAACTTTTTTTATAATTTTGGTTTTCAAGTATAAAGGATGATATTTAGACAAGTTTTATTGGTCAAAAATCTAGAATAGCTCTTGACTCTTGACCAATAAAATGTATAGTTTAAACGCCCATTAACTTAATTAAGCTTCTGAGCTATAAATCCTAAAAGGGACGACTACCTGCAAGGCTAACTCGCTTTAATACTCGTCGCTCATTTGGATCAAATGCTTGACGGTAGTGCAAGGTAGCTTGATTATCCCAGTAGACGATATCACCTACAGACCATTTGTGTTGGTAGTAGAATTTGGGTTGATTTAGATGTTGCCTTAATTGTTCAATCAGTTTAGATCCTTCTTCCGGTTCTAACCCGACAACTTCCACTTCTGTAGCGACATCTAAGTAAAGATGCTTTCTACCACTCTCTGGATGTGTTCTAACTAAAGGATGGGGGAAAACAGGACTTATTAAAGGAATATCCCGATCTAAACGATATAAAGAGCGGGGTGCATTTCGATCTCGCAAAAATGGGTTGTAGGTAATTAGCTGTAAATCTGCAATCCGTTCTTTGGTGGTTTCATCTAATTCTTCATAAGCTAAATTAGTATTTAACCAATAAGTATTTCCACCATGAGTTGGTATTTCCAAAGCATAAAGAAGCGAACCACTAGATGGTGTGGGAGTCCATTTGTGATCGGAATGGAAAGTTAATTCTCCAGTACCGGTATAGCCGCCATCGACATTAGAAATCGGAATCACTACCGGAGTTTCTCCTGGTTTAGAAGCTAATACTGGAGTTTCATCTGATGGTACAAATAGTGCGCCAAAATAGAGAGCAAAGTTCAAAAGCTGTTCATCAGAGAGCTTTTGGTCTTTGAAGATTAAGATATGGCGATCGCGCAAAGCTTCCTTAAGTTGTAATATAACTTCTGGTGCGATCGCTTGACTGGCATCAATATCGGTAACTATCGCTCCCAATGGAGCATCGATAGGACTAATTTTAACCTTTGTCAAAGTCGAGGTAGCCATAATATTCTGCTGTATTTTAATTTTTTGTTGGGGATAACTACTTATTTGCTAACACTTCAGAAGGAGTAATTTTGGCGTACTCTTCAGGCGTTAAAAAGCCGTCTCTAACATTCACCTTTTTGGGGATAAGTCCGAGGCTGTACCACTTATCTGCAACTTCTTGTTGCTTGTTAATGACTTTCTCGGTAATTGGTACTAGCCCATAATCATATTTATCATGCATTTTTTCTAAAGTCGGCGGATCTAACTGAGTTACAGGAGCAAGCAGTTGTGCTACTTCTTTGGGATGAGCCTTAGTCCAGATTTCTGACTTTTCTAGCTCCTCCAAAAACACTTTGATTACATCAGGATGAGCCTGATAAAATTGGCGTGAGGTTGAATAAAAGTTCCCAGTATCCCGCAACTTTCCACCATCTGCTAAAACACGAGCGATTTTATTTTGTTCATTTCTAGTAGCGAATGGCTCCCAAATATACCAAGCATCCACCTTATTTTGACTGAATGCCGCATTTGCATCTGCTGGTGCTAAAAAAATCGATTGGACATCACTCAGTTTGAGTCCCGCATCTTCTAATGCTTTAACTAATAAGTAGTGACCGATGGAGGCTTTCTGAAAAGCTACTTTTTTGCCTTTCAAATCGCTAACAGTTTTAATCGGAGAATTTACAGGAACTAAAAGTGAAATAGCTTTTCCACTAGGGCGTGTAGTAGCTAGATAAACAAGGGGCGCTCCTGCTGCTTGGGAAAATATAGGAGGCGATTCGGCTGTAGATGCAATATCCAATCCATTTGCATTTAAGGCTTCTAACTGTTGTGGCCCAGCCGCAAACTCAGCCCACTGCACTTTAAAACCCAGAGGCTCTAATCGCTTTTCTAAGGAACCCTGCTTTTCTAAAACTGCTAAAGCGGAAAGTTGTTTTGAACGTACAATCCGTACTACTTGCTTCTCTGTAGCGCTAGATGAAGCCACAGATACGGGCGAAGCTGCTGATTGTTGAGCGTTATTTTTGGCTTCACTACAACTTGATAGGGTTGTCGATAGCATTAAGCAGTAGCCGAGAGCAAACAACAAGGAACGGCGTGTTGTTCTTGGACTTTTTCTGAATTCAAACTTTCCTTTTAAAGCTGGCATGGGTTATTTTATTGGTTCCCTTTTAGATGGTTAAAGCAATGGTGATTGATTGCAATATCAAGAACGAAAACTTTATTTGAAACCTCTAATCAATAGATGTTTTTTGTAATTCAAAAACTTTACTTATGAAATTAGAGAAGAGAGTGGGTATTACCCACTCCGCAACGACTCGAGGAACTGAAACTTTAGTATTGAGGAGGCAAAAATTTAGGAAATGGAGTGAGAGGGCCCACTCCAATGTCGTGCTAGTGGAAGATTAAAATTTGTCTGTCTGGGTAGCGTTCAATTTTGCTAGTGCTTCCAAGCGACTAGGATTGTAGCTTTGAGTTCTTCTGTGAAATGTCCAGACGGCTCAACTGCTAGTAGCGCTTCTCTTAGATCCTTTTCAAAAGCTGGCGCGTTATCGCCATAGAAAATCTTGAGAGAGAAGGCTGTAGTGTATAAGTAGCCGAGATAACTATCGACAGTCCAAGATTTTTCAAATGGCACTTCATAAGTTTCTTGGCGAGCAAAAGCCGAATTGCCAATGACGACTTCATGAGGAGGATCGAGTGGCTTACGAGTGCCTTGTCCCCGTTGTCCAGTCCGCCGTTCTTCACCTAACCATTTCTTTACTACTCCAACAGCAGCTTGTTTCCAAGGTAGATTGCTTTCCCAAGGGTTATCACCAGTGTTAAGTAATGCGATCGCACCATCATCAGTCAGCAATTCATAAAGGCGTTCTAGCACTAATTCGCGTTCCATCCAGTGGAAGGCTCTACCAATTGTGGTTAACTTAAATTTCCCTAAACTAGAGTCGATTAACTCTGCTCCTTGTTCTAACCAAGTAATATTATTCGCTCCAACTGCTGCTGCTTGCCGTTTAGCTTCTGCAATCATTTCTGGATCGGGATCGATCGCCACAACTTCCTCAAATTGGGTTCGCAGACCAATTGAAATCAATCCTGGGCCAGTACCTAAGTCAAGGAGTCGTCCTTGACCATTGAGATGAAATATTTCGGCTAGTTTGTCGAATACAATCGGTGGGTATTTGGTTCTATATTGAGCGTAGCCTTCTGCGGCTCCTTCAAATAAACTTGGGTCGTAGGTAGGAAGTGTTTTAAGTTGAGTCATATCAATTTTGGATTTTAGATTTTGGATTGTAGAGACGCGATTCATCGCGTCTTTGGCTAAGAATATTGCGTAATGACGGGTAATTCATCATTGAGTACCCAATCGCCGATCGCTCTCAATTTGTAGTCCACAGGATCGTGCAGGGTAAAGGTTCGCAAATCTCGCCAGTAACGATCAAACCCGTATTTGGTTGCTGTAGCGCGGGTTCCGGTAACTTCAAAAATGCGGTTGGTTATATCTATACCGACACGGGTAGCTAATGCTTTGGCTGCGGAAACTGCGATCGCAACTTCTCCCCTCTCCTGATGAGTCAGTTCTGCATCCTTTTCCCAGGCTGCTTGCACCTTTTCGGCTGCTTTGTCGGCTAGAGCGATCGCGGCTTGAATTTCCAGCCAAAAGTCACCATAATGATGCAGAATATAGGGGTCTTTAGTAGCACTATCTACCCCTGATGTAATCCACGGTTGAGTAGTAGTTTTAGTATATTCACGAGCAGCAATAAAGGCTCCTTTAGTAATTCCTAGATAAACGTTAGTTTTTGTTAGCTGGGCAATAATACCAAGGAAAGTTGAGAAGGCACTATCAGGCGGATTTGGTGGCCCCAAAATCTCATCTTTTTGTACTAAAACATTGTTAAATGTATAACTGCCGCTATCAGTGCGACGTTGCCCAATATTGTCCCAATCTTGATTGGAAACTAACCCTTCCCTTTCTTTGGGAATTATGAATATAAAAGGTAATTCTACACCATCTTCCAAAGCAGAGAATACCCGATAATCTGCAACGGAAATACCTGTGCCAAAGCTTTTAACACCATTAACACGAAAGTTCTCACCTTCTGGATTTATTTTCAGCCTAGTATCCTTTGTATTGATGGCATTTGCCCAAAATAAATTATTTTTAGCAGTTTCTCTATAATATTTTTCTTTTTGGGACGGCGTGCCGGAAACGTGACCCAAAGCTGTCAAGTTGAGATGATTACCATACAATTGACCAATTGAACCATCTGCTTTTGATAGCTTTCTAACAATTTTTAAAGCATCAATCCAAGTTGCACCAATTCCACCATATTGCTTAGGTACAATTAGCGGTAACAGTCCACTTTCACGTAGTTTATTAATTTCCTCGTCTGGAACTCCAGCTTTAGCATCCCGTTCGACTGCGGATTGAGCAAGTTCCTTGGATAGAGAAGCTGCTAAGTCAATGTAATCCTTTGGTTTTGTAATATCTAGTACCATAATTAAATCATTTTTGTGTAGATTAGTTTTTGCAAGTCGATGCAATAAAGGTACAAACCGATGCATCAAAGACACAAACCGATGCAATAAAGGTACAAGTCGATGCATCAAAGGTACAAACTGATACATCAAAGGTGCAAAGCAATGCAATAAAGATACAAACCGATGCATCAAAGGTGCAAAGCGATGCAATAAAGGTGCAGATGGTCGGTATTAGACACAGAATTTAGGAGAAATGCAGAGTGGGTAAAACCCACCCTACAAATGAACAGAGGAAATGGAACATGGAACGTTGTAATTGTCCTTTGTCATTAGTCCTTTGTCCTTTGCAAATGACTAATGACTAATGACAGTTATTTCTTAGCCGCTAAATATTCGTTTGCGGCTTTCTCAACACCTGTACCTTTGAAGAAGTCTTGATTGAGACTGGTGTACAACTCCAAGGGATGGATTGAGAGGAAGTAGCGGAGGTCTTCTTCGGTAATGATTTCGCGTTCTGCCATTGAGTAGGCGTTGGCAGTAACGGCGGTGATATCAGGCACATCCCAATGACCGGAATCTGAACCTAAGAAAGCTTTAATTCTGTCGCCAAAGGGATTAGCAGCACGATTAAAAGCTTGGCTGACACGGGTATCGTCTGATTCTGTACCGAAGTAGAAATGATTCAAGAAGCGATCGCGCACATCTTCTGGTTTCTCTATTCCTGCTAGTTCAAATTCATCAAGTTCGCCTGGATCTTCTGGCGCTAATAGTTGATGGTGGAATCCTAAACCATCACCAATTTTATCTAAGCGTCCATCTACGAGTTCGCCACCGTAGCGAGTATATAACTCTACTAATGCTTCCTTGTCGATAATAGCAGGATTGTTATTTGATAACAAATGTTGTTTGTTACGGGTTTCCCAATGCCAAATAATATCAGCGTATAGACTAGCACCCCAAGCGGAACCACCTTCCAAAAAGGCAAACTTTAATTGCGGGAAGCGGCGGGTAACTCCACCAAAGAACAGCGATTTGCATAATGCTTCGGCTGCAAAGGCAAAGTGATTAATGTGATTATATTGGGCGTTGGTAACAGAACGCTGAGTTGTCCAACCTTGGCTAGAAGCGTGAGTTGTGGGTACAACTTTCAGTTCTACGCACTTCGCCCAGAATGGATCGTAATCATACTGGCTATCTAAGCCAAAGTTATCAATCCAAACCACTTCGTTAGCTACTTCTTTGCCATACTTCTCAAAGGCAGGAATTGGCCGACGAACATAACCGGGAATTTGAATTGCTTTGAGTCCTAAAACATTTACTGCATATTCCAACTCTTCAATCCCTTCTTCGGGAGTGTGCAGTGGGATAGCGGCAATGGGTGTTAAGCGATCGCTATAAGGACGGAAAATATCAGCATGGTAGGTGTTAACTGCCCGACAAACAGCCCGCCGCATTTCTTCGTTGCCGATATTCGGAGCCATTGTTGCCAAGTTGGGGTACACAACGGCAAAGTCTGTACCTGCTTCTTGTAAACGTTCGTGCAACAACTTGGGCAAGCTAATGGTAGCCAAATTCAAAGTATTTTTGGTTGGACGACCCCACCAGTTAGGGCGATTGGTACGATAAGCAAAACGTTCTTCCCAACTTTGCTTATACCACTTAAAGCGGGAAGCTCCTGGTAAATTTTCTTTGAAACGTTCGACAATTTCAGTTCCACCAACTTGCTCTAAATAATCCAAGACTGCCGGTTCAAATTCCTGGGTATGTACATCGGTGTCAATGATCGGATAACCAAGTTTTTCTCGAATTTGAGCAGACCTAGTTTTTTGTGGGCGGTCTAGAGCGATCGTCATGATAGTTTACCCTAAATTATTCAAATGTTTGTAGGGATTGGCAAAGCAAAGACGCGATAAATCGCCGTCTCTACAATAATCAGTCCTTTGTAGAGACGGCGATTTATCGCGTCTCTTTCCCAGCCAAAAATTCATCTGCTGCTCTCTCCACAGCCGTACCTTTAAAGAAGTCACGATTCAGGCTGGTGTACAACTCCAAGGGATGAATTGACAGGAAATATTGCAAATCTTCTTCGCTGATAATCTTGCGCTCTACCATTGAATAGGTATTAGCTGCGATCGCAGTAATATCAGGTACGTCCCAATGACCAGAATCAGAACCCAAAAATGCTTTAACGCGATCGCCATAGGGATTAGCTTTACGGTTAAAGGCTTGAGCTACACGGGTATCATCTGATTCTGTACCGAAGTAGAAATGATTCAAGAAGCGATCGCGGATATCCTCTGGCTTGGTAACTCCTGCAACGGCGAATTCATCCAAATCACCTGGTTCTAAGGGTGCTACTAACTCAGCGTGGAAACCTAGACCGCTACCTAGTTGATCCAAACGACCGTGTACTAATTCACCACCATAACGGGTATAGAGTTCTAGCAATTCTTCGCGATCGATATTGGCGGGATTGTTATTTTCCACCAAATGATCTTTATTGCGAGTATCCCAATGCCAGATCAAATCGGTGTACAAACTAGCACCCCAAGCTGAACCTCCTTCCAAGAAAGCAAACTTGAGCGTGGGGAAGCGGTGAGTTACACCACCAAAGAACAAAGATTTACACAGCGCTTCCCCAGCCGATGCAAAGTGACCAATATGGTTGTATTGGTAATTGCTAATGGAACGCCGATTGATCCAACCCATACCGGAGGAGTGGGTGGTGGGGACAACTTTCAGTTCTACGCACTTCGCCCAGAAGGGATCGTAATCATACTTACTATCCAAGCCAAAGGTATCAATCCAGATGGCTTCATTGGCTACTTCTTCGCCATACTTCTCAAAAGCGGGAATTGGGCGGCGGATATGTCCGGGGATTTGAATTGCTTTGAGTCCCAGAATATTTACAGCATATTCCAATTCTGCGATCGCCTCTTCGGGCGTATGCATGGGAATAGCAGCAATTGGTGTTAAGCGATCGCTATAAGGACGGAAAATATCAGCATGATACGTGTTAGTTGCACGGCAAACAGCCCGCCGCATTTCTTCATTGCCGATGTGTGGAGCCATCGTTGCCAAGTTAGGGTATACAACGGCAAAGTCTGTACCAGCTTCTTGTAAGCGTTCGTGCAGCAACTTCGGCAAACTAATGGTAGCTAAATTTAGGGGATCGTTAGTGGGACGAGTCCAGAAAGGAGGACGGGCGGTGCGGTAAGTGCGGCGTTCATCCCAAGATTGCTTAAACCATTTAGAGCGAGATGCACCGGGTAAGTGTTCTTGAAAACGCTCTGCGATCGCAGTTCCAGCAACTTGCTCTAAATAGTCCAAGAATGCTGGGGGAAACTCTTGGGTATGTACATCAGTGTCGATAATGGGATAACCCAGCTTTTCCCGAATTTGAGCAGACTTAGTTTTTCTGGGACGGTCTAATGCAATAGTCATAGGTTCTACCTTATTTTTCAATTAGATTGGGTAGATAGTCAATGCTGATTCAGAAGTTTGTTTACTCCCTTCTCAACAGCAATTCTTTTGAAGAAGTTGGAATTTTCCTTTACATCTAATGTGGCGTGCTTAGTAAAGACAAAATCTCCAAAATCAGTTTCACTGATAACTTCCTTCTCCATAAATTTTCTCTGCGTTCTCTGCGCCTCTGTGGTTCGTTAAAAAAACTTTAATTAACAAGATAAATAAAATTAACGCGGCTGTTCATTAACAACCCAATCTGTTAATTTAAAGTCCGACTTTGCTAAACCCTGCGAGACTAAAAATTTCTTCGTCCCCTCTAAAAGTTTCACACCATCGGCTGGTAATGGTTCTTCTGATACTTGTTTTAGTGGGAACGATATTTTAATAATATCGATAGGATATTTAGTAGTTTGAGCATGATACTGATAATATTCTTCAGAATTAGCTTTTAAATCCTTCGCTGCTTCTGTCAAAATTGCATTAAATTTTTCTGGAAAATCAGGCTGTTTCGCCAGAAAACTTTCAGTTGCGACAACTAATGATGTCCCTGAAAGACCCTGATGATTTGCAGAAGAATCAATTACTGGAAACCCTTGCGATTTCAAATAAGGCCCCAGATCGCTTGAGGTTGCATAAGCAGCTACATCACCACGTTCTAAAGCCGCCTTTGCCTCAGTAGTCATCAAATGAACAACTTTTACATCTTTGGCAATTTTAGCTTCAGCTAATAGACCCAGCAGGTATCTATGCATATAAGAACCTTTTTGAGTAGCTACTTTTTGACCCTTAAGTTCAGCGAGCGATCGCGCACCATTCTTCTTCGCCACTAACCAAGCTGTTGTATTAAATTGACTGATCCGCAATAGTCGGGTTTCTTGACCCCTTGCTCTCAAAACTATGGCTGGTGTATCACCTAAAGAACCAACATCTAATTGTCCGGCGACAAGCGCTTCATTTAGATCCGGCCCGTTAGGAAACCTTGCAAAGTTAATATTTTTAAATCCCGCTTTTTGCAACTCCCGTTCTAATATTCCCTTTTTCTTTGCCCAACCAAGCGATCCTGTAGGTTCTGAACTACCTACATAACCTATTCGTAGGGTAGAAATGTTATTAGATGCAACAGCATTATTAACATTAACAGCCTCAAGAGATTGAGCAGATTTAGTTTCGCCTTGGCTACACGCTGTAGTTACTAGCAGTAGGACACAAGCTACTGAAGTTGATAATCTTGAAGGAAATTTATTTTTACTGATAGAACCTGTTCCTACTTTGAACGACAGCATGACTATTTTCTCCGCCGTACTATTTCATCTGCTTCAAAATTTGGAATGTTTGATCGGCTTTTGCTGTTGAAGTACGTTTATGTCCCCAACCGATGTTTTCCCGATAACTACCCAGCAGCCCAACTTCTGCCAATTCTGCCTCGTTGACTGAAGCCCTCACATCGCTTTCTGGTGCTACATAAAGAGCATCAACTGGACAATACAATTCGCACATATAACAGGTTTGGCAATCACTCTGTCGGGCAATGGTTGGCGGTGCATCAGGTACTTTGTCAAACACATTGGTTGGACAAATATTCACGCAGATATTACATTTTATGCACCGCGATTCGCTGACCAACTCAATCACACTAATGCTCCTATTTTGGATTGCGACTTTTCTGTACTATGTAAAGGCTGACTCTTCACCCAGACTCGATCTAATCCGCCACTAATCAGATGATGTTGCTGGTTAGCATCAAGTTCTGGATAATCTTGATGTTTGTGCATCCCACGAGTTTCTTTCCGTTCAATGGCACTGCTGTACATCCATCGCGCTGTGGCTACCATCGCCGCAGCTTCTCGCGCCCGAATTAACTCTTTATCTGATGTTACTTGGCTACTGCGGAGTTCTTGCCAAAGATGATTTAGCTTACCCAAAGACTCAGTTAAGCCTTGTTCTGTACGGAAATAGTTCTTTTCGTAGGGAAATACTTCGGCTTGGACTGCTTGAATTACTTCATCAGTTGCTAAAGTTTGAGAGCGATCGCTTTGTAATCCTACCTCTCCAACACCCTTAACTAGTCGTTGAGTTTTGTATTCTCCCAAACTACGAGCATATTCAGCAGCCGATTTCCCCGACCAATAGCCAGAAGATATTGCCCAAGCTGCATTATGACTACCACCGCCAGTAAATCCGCCACAAATTAGTTCGCGTGTGGCGGCATCTCCAGCCGCATAGAGTCCTCGTACAGAACTGGCACAACTCTCATCGACAATCCGAATTCCTCCTGTACCGCGCACAGTTCCTTCTAAGCGCAGAGTCACGGGGAAACGTTGAGTAAAGGGATCAATACCTGCACGGTCAAAGGGTAAAAAGAAGTTGGGCTGTGCTAAACGCATAGATGGCCGCATCGATTCCGCCGCTTTGTCTATGATGGCGTAAACTGGCTGTTGCAGTAATGTCTGGGCAATTATTGACCGTCTATGAGAACTTGCTCCCGGAATCACAGTCCCATCTTCGTAGGTGAAAGTTGCCCAATTATAGAACAGGGTTTTGGTAACTGAAGAAAAAGCGGGGGAGATGCCGTAAGCGTTGGAAAATTCCATACCTGACATCTCGGCACCTGCTTCAGCAGCCATTAAATAACCATCCCCTGTTAGAACGTTGCATCCTAACGCTTTACTGAGAAACGCACAGCCACCAGTTGCGATAATTGTGGACTGCGATCGCACTATCCATTTACTACCAGTCTGGCGGTTCACACCTGTTGCACCAGCAACAGCACCATCGTTATCTACCAGTAATTCTAAGGCGGGGCTGTTGTCTAAAATCTTCACTCCTGCGCGTTGAATTTGCCGCCGCATCAGCCGCATATATTCTGGGCCTTGCAGCGATCGCCGATAGGGTTTACCTTCATCGTCGGTAGGGAAGGGATAACCCCATTCTGCTAACTGATTAACGTTTTCATAAGTCCGATCTAGTACTCGATCCATCCAATTGCGATCGGATAAAAACCCACCTAACGATTCCCGACTCGCCTTTGCAGTTTCTCGCGCTTCTGGATCAGGTGGCACATACCACACACCATTACCAGATGCCGCAGCACATCCAGTTGTACCACAGTATCCTTTGTCTACGAGGATAACTCTAGCTCCACTTGATGCAGCACTCCAAGCCGCCCAAGTTCCAGATGGCCCGCCTCCAATTACAAGCACATCTGCTTCTAGGTCGAGTTCAAAATCGGTTATTAACGTCTTCAGCATTTACAATTTCTCCCCCATCGATAAAGTCTTAAGCATCAAGTCTTCACCCCATCGATGCTGCAAAATATTCAGAAATTTGTTTACCCATTTACTTGAGGACTTATTATCAATAGCCTCAATTTGTGGCTCATTAACCCAAACCATCAATTAAGTACAATAACTCGATCGATAAACAGTAGTTTAGGCATAACAAAGTTTTTCACAGTTTTCAATAAAAAGCAAGTATTCCAACAAAAAATTTAAATGTTAATTTATATCAATAAAACTCTATATATCTCAAAAGAGACTTGCTTTTTATAGCAGGGCTTATAGAAAAAGGTTCTTAAACTCTTATTACAGCAAAAGCCTTGGTGGTTAGGACATCAACAGATGATGAAATTTAGACACAAAAAGACTTTTCACCCAGTCCCCAATCCCCCACTACGCGAACGTGGTTCATTTTTCTATTACTAGTACAGCACGGCGGAAGTAAACCACCCATTTCACATCTATGAAACGCTTACACTGTATTCATTTTTAATTTTTAATTTTCAATTTTTAATTCCGCCTTGCGGTACTAGTGCATAAGTCCTATATAAAATTTTCTGCTCTGAAAATAATCGGGATTGGGGCAGGTAGGTTAAAACCTGCCATGTCGCGTTTCATCCCCGGTCTAAAGAAAGGAATGCAATACTAACGAAAGTCTTCCGTTGAGGCTATCATGCTCCCGCTAGTGTGTTTTAAAACCTAAAGACAGTACGAACCCAAGCAAATAAACTATCGGGGTTATTAGAATCAGAGTTTGGTGCAGTAATCCAGATAAAGCCTGGTGTCACCTCAATATTATCTCCGATTTTATATTGGTAAAATGCCTCAATGTGCAGGGAGGTATCTTTATCTGCTTGTCCCGCACCCGCTCCCAAATCTACACCTTGACTGAGCCTGGTGAGTTTCGGCTCCATACCAACTAAAAGCCCTCCTAAAGCACCTTCCTTAAAAAGATCCGGGAATGCCAGTCCCACAGCCCAATCCATTGCACTGCCATCACCACGCCCCAAATAGCGATGCGCTCCATAACTTACCCACCCATTAATTGCTAACTTGGGATTAATTTGATAGAACGCCTGTAATCCATAAAGATTGGCTACAGTTCCCGTTCCAGCCACGGTGCTGTTTACCAGATTACTCCCGACTGCTGGCCCGAAGTTTGTTCCGCTTAAACCTCTGGTGTTTGGTGGACTATAAGTATTGACGTAAGTTGCCGCTACCCGAAAATTCCGATTACCAGAGTAGTAGATTAACTGTGCTAAAGCTAAATATCTGCCTGTAAAAAATCCATTATTAGGTGTGGGATTTCCACCGTTTGGTGCGCTGTACGCTACCCCGAATTGAAGTTGTTTGCCTAATCGCTGGAGTATGGCAATGCCGGGGCCACTATCTCCATAGTTATAGACCAAAGACCGCCGTGAAAATCGTGAAATTCCATTAGCGCCAGTTGCAGAAGACGATTCAAAATATGGATTAATCGGGCCAGACAGACCTATCTCACTAGCTCCATCAGACAGGGCATAAATGTTAACTTGGGTATCTGGATTAGGTAAAAACCGATAACGCACACCACCGAGAAGAATAGTATTAACAGCAAAGGTAATACTGGAGTTATCAGCAGTTCTCCCCTCAAAAGTTCCTAATAATCCGGCTCTTGTTTGCCCCAACGAGCCAATATTTCCACCTGAAAGCGATAAGCTTAATGAATCTTTACCGTTAAAACTGGTGTTTAAGCGTAAAGAAGTTGAACCTTGGAGTGTGGCATTGCGAGGTGCGGGTCTTTTGGTAAGGACATTATTGCCAGCCAAAACTGAGCCAAGAACAATCTGCGCTCGACCTATAAGTTTGGTTGTGGTTGTAAACTGAGTTGCTTCTAACTTCGCAGTCCGTGTTTCCAAGCTATCTAAGCGTCCCCGAAATTGAGCAAGTTCTGGAGAAAATTGTTCTTGTAGTTTTTTGATCGTATCCAAGTCTTCCTGTTTGACTAAATCTGTCGTTGAAGTCGCTATTAATTCATTGAGGCGATCTAAAGCTGCATTCAACCCAGCTGCAAATTCATATCGCGTTAGGGCGCGATTCCCTTTAAATGTGCTATCTGTATATCCCGCAATTGTACCGTAGCGCTCTACTAGTGACTGTAATGCTTGAAATGCCCAATCTGTCGGCAAAACATCTGACAATTGTGAGACAGATGTCACTTGTCCCGCAGAATTATTTGCTGGTTTTTTACCAGTTGGCGATACAACATCTGACAATTGTGAGACAGGTGTTACTCGTTCTAGGTTTGTAGTCTTTTTACTATCTACTGTTTGATTTTCAGCTGTTTCTGGAGTTTTGTTAACTTCTACTTCAGCAGCAGGTAAATCAGATTTAGGTAGTTCAGCGTGACTTTTGGCTGGATAAAAAACCATAATAGCTAGAATATCTAGCAACGAAAGCAGGAACATTATCCATCTATAATTTGAGCGTAAATTCGACATTACCCTTGAACTCCTCAACCTGAAAAACGAATAAATTATCTCTAAATTGGACAGCAGAATTCTCAGGAAATTTTGACTAAAACTTTGTGCTAAGTTATTAGCTAATAAAGTTAGTAAAATTTCCCCGATTGAGAAAAGTACAAATCTCCGATAAGTATCGCAAGCAGTACTAATAAACTGAATTTAGACTGCAAAGCTCGTAGTAAATTCTCAAAAGAAAGTTCATAACTCAGAATTTTGTTTGCGATTGTATTGGAGTGATATCGATAAGGCAGCGCAGCAAGCTTTAGTCAATATCTACTGATATTGACTAAAGCTTGAATTGAAATCAAGCTATTATCTGACAATTAATATTAGCTGAGTACACTAATTTGTAAGCAGCTAGATTTGACAGTCTCAATTGTTAAGAAAAACCTATAAACCTATAAGTCGATAGATTTACCGGATTTTGCGTAAAATTATCTTTGCATAGAGCTTGGTACAATGCAAGACCTAGTATTTATCTAGAAAGGAAAAATATATCGAAATTCTTGGCTAGGTCAACTCAACCCAAGCAACTGCGATCGCATAGCGTCCTGTAGGCGATCGCTACAAAGGTATTCCTCCTACCCCCTGCCTATCGCTGAGAAATTTTGCTTACTCAATGAAAAGTTGTATTTTCCAACACAGCAATTCTCACCACAAAAGTGTCACAATTGGCAACCAAGGAGTTGGTTATCCAGACAGCCGTTTTTTACTAATGGTTAAATTAGGCTTGATTTTTAGAGAATATCGGGTAGAATTTTGTCTATAAAATACGGTAATTCGATAGGATAATCGTATATTGTACTCCCATACCCTGACCAACATGCAAATTCTCTGGTTTATTCCTACTGGATCTCATGACGGACGCTATTTAGGCACAGATATTGGTTCTCGTGTTGCCACACCTGATTATTTGCAGCAAATTGCCCAAGCTGTAGATAATTTAGGCTACACGGGTGCATTGTTACCCACAGGGAATTCTTGTGAAGATGCTTGGATAACTGCCGCCGCTTTTATATCTGTCACCAAGCAGATGAAGTTTCTCGTGGCAATTCGTCCAGGAATTACTTCTCCAGGTGCTGCTGCACGGATGGCAGCAACATTTGATCGGATTTCTAAAGGAAGATTGTTGATTAATGTGGTGACAGGTGGAGATCCGGTGCAACTAGCTGGCGATGGCTTACATCTGAGTCATGACGATCGCTATGATTTAACCGATGAATTTCTTACAGTTTGGCGGGGTATTGTCAGTGGGGAAACAGTGGATTTTAAAGGAAACTACCTCGATATCAAAGGTGGTAAACTCCTATTTCCACCAGTTCAAAAACCCTATCCACCCTTGTGGTTTGGTGGTTCATCTGCGGCTGCGAAGCGGGTTGCTGCTAAACATATAGATGTTTATCTGACTTGGGGTGAACCTCCACAACAAGTTGCTCAAAAGATTGCCGAGGTTAGACGATTGGCAGCCGAACAAGGTAGAACAGTCCGCTTTGGGATTCGCTTGCATGTAATTGTGCGAGAAACCGAGTCTGCGGCTTGGGATGCAGCCAATGAGCTAATCAAATACGTGGATGAGAATGCGATCGCCAAAGCTCAGGAAAGCTTGGCTAATTCTGATTCCGAAGGACAACGACGGATGAGCCAACTACATAGCGGTAGTCAAAAAAATCTAGAGATTAGTCCCAACCTATGGACAGGAATTGGATTAGTGCGGGGTGGTGCTGGTACGGCTTTAGTTGGAGATCCCGAAACTGTTGCTGCGAGGATGCTGGAATATCACAATTTAGGGATAGAAACCTTTGTTTTCTCTGGATATCCCCATTTAGAAGAAGCATATCGCACAGCGGAATTATTATTTCCACGTTTACCTTTGCAAAGGGAAACTGCACCGCTACTAGCGCCACCAGTCTTGAGTACTGTTAGCGAAATAGTTACCAATGACAAATTTGCTAAACAATTAACGAGTGCCTCATAAATAATTCGTAGTTCGTAATGACGCTCGCGGACTCGCTACCGCTACGCTAACGTAATTCGTAATTAAAGAGCAAATTACGAATTATGTTGATGATGCTGCTAGATTCATCCTTTGGAACAATCTAAAATCTAAAATCACATGACTCTTAGCCTTAAACACACCAAAAGAAACAATCATATATCCCTGAGCGAGGTATTAGAGAACCCGCAAATAGATAAAATAGTTCCCTGGATTGTGCCCGTTCTAGTGCTAGTGCTTTGGGAATTTGCTTCTAGAACGGGTTTACTTTCAAGCAGAATTTTACCTGCTCCTAGTGGTGTAATCGCTACAGCTATTAGGTTAGCTTCCACCGGAGAACTTTTTCAACATATAGGAATTAGTGCTGGACGGGCAATATCTGGTTTTATCGTTGGTGGCAGTATTGGGTTTGGTTTGGGATTGCTCAATGGCTTTTCCCGGATAGCAGAAAAGTTATTAGATAGTTCCCTACAAATGCTCCGCACTATTCCTAATTTGGCATTAATTCCCCTAGTAATTCTCTGGTTCGGTATTGGCGATCAAGCTAGATTATTTCTAGTATCTATGGGGGTATTTTTCCCGTTATATCTGAATACATTTCATGGTATCCGCAGTGTCGATCCGGGACTGATTGAAATGGGAAAAGTTTATGGATTGAAAACCCCACAACTTCTGTGGCAAATCATTTTTCCAGGAGCATTATCTTCAATTCTCGTCGGTGTCCGTTTTTCTTTAGGGATTATGTGGCTGACGCTAATTGTGGCAGAAACGATCGCAGCAGATTCGGGACTTGGTTATATGGCAATGAATGCCCGTGAGTTTATGCAAACGGATGTTGTGGTCTTGAGTATTTTGATCTATGCATTGCTTGGTAAATTAGCAGATGCGGTTGCCAGAGGATTAGAAACAAAATTCTTGGCTTGGAACCCCAATTATCAAAGGTCTTGAAGAAGAATTCAGAATCAAGACTTTTTGAATTTTAACTTCTATTGATTTTGAATTTGATTTGCTTTGTTTAACGTCTCATTATTGTTCTAAAAAAAAGGAAGTTTTGCAAGTGATTTCTAATGTACAGGGTACGCAACTAAGTATTTTGGATTTGACGAAATCTTTTGGTAAAAAAACTGTTTTAAACTCACTAAATTTAGAAGTTGAAGCAGGTGAATTTGTCGCTATCGTCGGACGAAGTGGTTGTGGGAAAAGTACTTTATTACGTCTTGTGTCAGGGTTAGATAAAGCAACTTCAGGCGGAATACTACTGGATGGAGAACCACTACGGAGACTCAGCCGTTCTGTAACAGTGATGTTTCAAGATCCCCGCTTGCTACCGTGGAAGCGCGTTGTTCAGAATGTGGGGTTGGGCTTGGAAGGTAATTGGCGAGAAAAAGCTTTATGGGTACTCGATAAAGTCGGACTCAAAGATCGGGCTGATGAGTGGCCTTATGTTTTATCTGGTGGACAAAGACAACGAGTGTCATTGGCAAGAGCGTTAGTCAGTCAGCCCCGCTTGTTGTTGTTAGATGAACCTTTGGGAGCATTAGATGCTCTAACTCGCTTAGAGATGCAGCATTTGATTGAAAACTTATGGTTAGAACGAAGATTTACTGCTTTTTTGGTGACTCATGATGTAGAAGAAGCTGTGGCTTTGGCAGACCGAGTGATAGTGATCGATGAAGGACATATTTCTCTCGATCTCTCTGTGAAACTTTCACGCCCGCGAGATAGAAGTAGTGAAGTATTTATCAATATTAGAGAAGCAGTTCTCCACCGAGTAATGAGTAATGAAAGTACTCAGTCCGATAACCAATTGTTGCAGTTGAGTAGTTGAGATTTAACTTTTTTTTGTTGATCAATATAATGCTTGGGGTAGCTGTGGTAAAATAGGCTACTTCGAGAATGAAGATTATTAATAAGGCATTTTATTGGGGTTGTGAAAAATAATTTTTTAACGAACCACAGAGACGCAGAGAACGCAAAGAAAATAAAGAGAGATTTTAGGGGTTATTTAGAATTGCTATCGCTGAGTATAGTTTAATGTTCATAATGAAATGGGAGAGTAGAAAATTATGAAACTAATTTTACCCGATCATCTCATTGGTGATATTAGACCACATCTACCATCTGATATAAATGTTGTAGAGGTGGATAGTGAAGGTAATCTTGATGGTGATGTCAGTGATGCAGAAGTTTATGTCAACGGATTTTATCTGAAAGCTTCTACCCTTGAAAAAGTTCTGACAGCAGCGCCCAGAGTGCGTTGGCAACAGTCGCCAAGTGCTGGCGTGAATCACATCCTGACACCAACTTTTTTACAAAAAGACATTGTTCTCACCAATGGCGCAGGGGTTCATGCGATTCCCATTTCGGAATTTGTATTGGCATTCATGCTCTATCACGCCAAGAATCTGAGAAAATTGCAGACTTTGCAGGATGCACACACTTGGGTAAGAGGAGTGTTTCTTGAAGAGTTAGCAGACGCAACTTTATTAATTCTCGGTACAGGGAATATAGGTCAAGCGATCGCATCTCGCGCTAAAGCATTTGGTGTTAAAGTTTGGGGTAGTCGCCGCCATCCTGAACCCTTACCGAATTTTGACAAAATTGTAGGTGCTGATGAGTGGCGATCGCTTCTACCAGCCGCCGACTATGTAGTAATTGCCACACCGCTAACTCCAGAAACTAAAGGCTTGATTGATGAAGCTGCATTGCGCTCTATGCGTCAGTCTGCATACTTAATTAATATCGCTCGTGGTGCGATCGTGGATGAAGCAGCATTACTCACTGCACTACGTGAGGGATGGATTGCGGGTGCTGGATTAGATACAGTGGCTACAGAACCTCTACCGCCGGAAAGTCCCTTGTGGTCGTTACCGAATGCCTTTATCACACCCCATTGTTCAGCCCTTTCGCCACGCCTGAGAGAGCGCATAGCACAACTGTTTCTCGACAATCTCAAACGCTACCAAACTGGTCAACCCTTGCGGAATGTTGTAGATAAGAAAGCTGGATACTGATTAAGGATTGGGAATTGGAAATTGGGCATTGGGCATGGCTTAATAATCAATAGTTCTTCTCCCCCTGCCCCCTGCTCCCCTGCCCCCTGCCCCCTGCTCCCCTGCCTTCTTCCCAGTCCCCAATCACTTTACTTTCAGCGCCGATTTACCTAATGATTGACAAATAGCATCATTTTGTGGTGTATGGATACGGCTGCACAAAACGTCACGATAGTGTCGCTCTAAAGGATTCCTTTTTAACATACCAGGATTACCAGTCAGTTCTAAGGCAATTTCTACAGCCCGAATTGAGTTGGTTGTAGTGAGGTATTTAACAGCTTGTGCCTGTAATCCTACGTTAGATTCATACTCGCCCTTGTCAATATCTTCAGCCAAAGTATAAATTAATGTATTGTTAGCAAACAGCAGTGCTTCTATTTCACCTACGGCAGTTTGGAAGCGTGGTAGAGTTGCTAGTGGCTCTTTGAGATTAGAAGGCGATCGCTCCCAAAGATATTTAACCAGCCAGTCTCGCGCACTAGTAGCAACGCCGAGATATAAAGCACTCACTGTCAAACTGCCCCAAGTAGAAATCAGCGGATCAAAGGATGGTAAAGCAGATATGGGATTGATATTCAGGGCGTACTCTGAGGGGATTAATACATTCTCCAAAATCAGATCGTGGCTGCCTGTAGCTCTCATCCCTAAATGATCCCAGGTTTCGACAATTTGCAAACCGGGCAAATCGCGCGGAACTAGAAAATTGCCAACTTGTGGTTCATTTTCAGTTGTTCGCGCCCAAACAACAAAGTAACTCAGGATGGGACTACCTGTGGTGTATTGCTTGTGCCCTGTTAAACGCCAACCCTCTGTTGTGCGTTCGGCAATTGTAGCAGGTAATCCGCCTCTAGCTGGTGTTCCTAACTCTGGTTCGACACGAGCCGCATTCAGCAGGGCAATGCCTTCAATGGATTCACGACAAAGCCGCTTATATACATCTGGATTCCAGCGACGGCTACGGGCTGCATTGACATGTTGGAGATAATGCATCGTCAGTACTAGGGCGGTTGATGCATCGCCACGCGCTATCCCTTCAATGACTCGGCAAATAATTGATAACCCTAAACCCTCACCACCTAACTCACGGGGAATGGTGAGGCTGAGTAATCCTGCCTCATGCAAAGCTGTAAAATTTTCAAAGGGAAAAGAACCATCTTTGTCGTGTACCCCTGCACGGGTGGCAAAATCCTTAGCCAGAAGCTCAACCCGATCGAGAATACTGGGGAGAGTTTCTAAGCTTTTGATTGCAAAGGTGTTTGCCACTGCTTGCTCCAACTTTGACATAAAGATTAGCCTAAATCCTGCTTTCTTTTCTTCTTCAGTTTATGACCTTTAACTCGGTCTTCTGGCGATCGCTAGCAATACTACTTAAATTCACTCGGAATTTAGTAATTAGAAAGTTCTGTAAGTATGACACAAACAGCTTTCACAGAGCAAGCTAAGTGAAGAATTTAGCAGAGGCTTTTAGGCAGGTGGGCTTCTACAATCCGTTAACGCAAACCTAAAATTTCAGAAATTGCCGTTACAATATCTAAATAAAAGTTGCCTTTTACTGCACGAAATAATTCAAATTTGGAGTCAGGGGCACCAAAAAATGGTCTGAGAAACCATCCTAACTGCATACCAACAAAGGCATAAAGCAATAACCAGGATCTTAAAATAGTGGTGCGGGTTTTTTTACCGACTTCATCTTGTTGAGAAAGTAATTGCATTCCTTCATACAAGAATTTCACACCAAATATACCTGTAATGCCAAAAATGAACACATTCAACAATTTGAAAAATTGATAAGAATCTGGTGTAGTGATCAGAAAAAATAGTGTAACTGGTGCCAAGCTAAATAAAAGTACGCTAATCACTGACACAGAGGTGAGTAATACAACAAAATGTTGTTGAATACTGCTTCGGGAACCAAACAATACATTAAAAAAGAACAAAGTCGGGAAACAAATAATCAGTGTTAATAAATAAAACGCTGGAAGTTTAATAGCGCCGGATAATGCCTGTGCCCAACTATGGGATGCACCGATAATCCCTCCATAAAGGGCAAAGAAGATAGAACTAGATACGAACAAAGAACTGATTTTATTTTGTAATCTTATTCCCTGACTAATTTCTTCTAAAAAAGATTGGCGATCGCGCAGTAAATTAACCAAAACACTAAATTGTTGAATTCCGCGATTTTGCTTTTTCAGCATAATTTTATAGGTTGTATATTTTGTGTAATTGCAAATGACTAATTAACGGAATCCAAACAGGTAGCTAAGAGATTTAATTACGCTTAAATAGAAATTACCTTCTCTTTCGCGGAATAGTTCAAAGACAGAACCAGGTGTGCCAAAAAAGGGTCTGAGAGTCCATCCTAACTGACTGCCTACAAAAGCGTAAAGAAATAGCCAAAATTGTAAAATCTTCTGGCGCGTTTTGCTACCTTCATCATCTTGTTCTAAAACTAAACTCGTGGCTTGATATAAAGAAGAAATTCCAATAAATCCAGTTATGGCAAAGATAAAGACATTTAACAAAATTAAAAACTGGTAATTATTGGTGGTAATCAAGAAAAACAGTGTGATTGGCGCAAAGCTAAATAAAAGTACGCTCGTAACTGAAACCGCAGTTAAAACTAATGCTAAATGCTGGGCAAAACTCCGTTTGGAACCAAAAATAATATTCGCAAAGAATAACGTCGGGATACAAATCAAAAGTGTGATTAGATAAAGGGCTGGGAGTTTAATGGCGGAAGATATAGCTTGCATCCAGCTATGGTATGCACCAATGATTCCACCATAAGCAGCGATAAATAAGGAACTGCAAACCAGCAGAGAAATGATTTTATTTGGTAATCTTATTCCTTGGCGAACTTCCTCTAGAAAACCTGGGCGATCGCGCAGGAATCCAATCAGCACTGCAAAGTATTTTATTCCTGAAGATTTCCGTTCAATCATATTCGCCTCACATCGATAAAATTCTAAGTTTAATCTGAGTAATCACCGCCAGAACCATAGTTCCAGGCATCAATCAAACGATGCCAATAATATTGTTGTTCATTTGATTGATTCTTAATCCACGTTTCTAACATTGGACTTAAAGAAAATAAGGCAGTATATACACCTAAATTGCTGTAATGTACCATCCAATCTAATAAGTTTCCTAAACCTACTTGCGGAATAATCTTAGCAACTATTCCCGGATGAGATAAACCAGTTTTTAACAGTGTTTGCGTTAATGCCGAAAACTGCACTATATCCTGTAAAAATGGTTTTAGCACTGGTGTACCCAATTGCTGCATTTCTTGAAATACTGCCGAGAGTAATTGATTAATTTGATCTGGAGCAATTTTTTGATTTACACCAACACTCATCGCCTTTTGAAACAACCAAGTAACAGTTAGACTTGGCTGATAGGGTTGCAGCAGTGTTAAGGCTTTTGCAGATAATTGTTCTGTTTCTAGTGCTTCATAAATGCCATAAGTTAAACGCTTCAGATGACGTACCATTGCCCCAAAACCACCAAAACTCAAGGGAGATTGACTACCACTACTATCTCCCACTGGTAGAATTCGACTCCAAGGAGTTTTTAATGGACTTTGGCGATGGGTAGGAAAGAAACCAAACAACGCCCGTTGAAATTTCAGATTGCTCAATTCCACTCCCTGATATTCTGGTAAAAGACGTAGATATTCCTCAAATAGAGCTTCTAAACTCAAGCGTTGGGGATTTGCATCCATGTAGGTAAACAAGTAAGTTGTTCTCCCATCTCTGGCTGGAAACGCTTCCCAGAAGTATTGGCATTGATTTTGCAAAGATGTAAATGATAACAACAAGTCGCCTGAGTTATTTTCCGCAAAACCTTGGGCGCAAGTTCCCACCACTAAGCACAGTGCATCTGGTTTTTTGCCTTGGCGTGCTTGTTGGCTGATGGGTGAAAGATGTCCCATTGCATCGATTAATAACCGAGTTTTGAATTGGTTATTTACCATCACCCCATCTGGATGAACTACGGCTTCGGTAAAAGGTGTGTTTTCTAATAACTTTCCACCAACGGCGAGAAATCGGGTTTTCAATGTAGCCAGCAGATAAACCGGATCTACGCCGATATTTAAAACATCCTCTACCCAAACTTCTGTACCGCCATTAAAACTAACTCGCGCTGGGTTATATTGAGTGGCGATCGCACTTGCTAATTCTTCCTCAGTCAGCAAGTTCAATTCCACAAACACATCTAATTCTTTGCGAGAGATATTCCACTCCTGTTCCCTCCCCTGCAAAATTCCCCGTTCCATCAACGCTACCCGTAGCCCCTTCACAGCTAAGGCGCAACCAATTAAAATGCCTAAAGTACCACCGCAGATAAGTACATCGAAGTCTACAGCGCCTAAAGGTTGTTGAGTTTCTTTAACTAACGTTGGTACTGGTGCGGAGTTTTCTCGCAGAGATGTGAGGATGCGATCGCTTTGACGCAATCCTTTTAAAACATCGCCGGGTAATTGGGAAAGAACTTCTTCAGTTAAAGACATCGGGTTTAATTCCAGCAGAGTTACTAGTATCGATCGTATCTTTGCTGGAACAGTGCTTTTATCCTAAACCGAATAGTTTTGCGATCGCAGGCAATAATTTATTACCCGCTTCAACTAATGTAGCGATCGCAGGTAAGCCTGTAAATATCCCTTTCAACATGGTGATTGCTGTTTTTGCAGTCTTCTGCTTGGTGGATTCTTGAGGATTTTTACCTGCTTCTGCTAAAGCTTGCACCTGTTCTAGCGCTTCGGCTTTCTCTTCTTCTGGTAAATATGTGGATTGGATGATTGCATCTTGCAACTGCGACAATAATTCTTTGATTCCTAGTTTCTCGGTATCGGTTGCATCAGGTAACTCATTGAGGGCAATGCTCACATTACCGCTGCTGGTTCCTAGATTAGCAATCTGCGCTAACAAAATTCAAACATTTTAGACAATTTCAGACGGAGATTTAAACCCCAACTGAAATTGTCTTTAATTTTGAATTTTGAATTTTGAATTTTGAATTGTTAATGCCTGAGTTGGTATCCAGACAGTAAAAATGGAGCCAATACTGATGGTTGATTCTACTTCAATCCGCCCCCGATGGAGTTCTACAAGTTGTTTAGTTAAAGCTAATCCAAGCCCAGTACCTTCGTAGCGGCGGCGATAGGGTGTATCGAGTTGTTGAAATTTCTCAAACAGTAATGGTAATTGTTCTTCGCGGATGCCAATCCCGGTATCTTCCACTTGAAAAATAGCGGTATCATCTTCCACCCAAAGGCGCAAGGTAACGCTACCACTTTCGGGGGTAAATTTAATCGCATTAGTTAACAAATTCCAGAGAATTTGTTCTACTCGTTTTGCATCAGCGATGAAGCGATCGCGTCTGGGATCGATTTGCAAATCAAGGTTGAGATTAATTTGTTCGCTTATTGCTTTGTTTCGCAATGATTCTATAGCATTTTCGGCAACATTCACCAAAGAAAATTCCGAAATATTTAAAGCTGTCTTCCCAGCCTCGATTTGCGATAAATCGAGGATGTCATTAATCATTCCTAATAAATGTTCTCCACTATCGTGGATTTTTTGCAGATAATCGCGTTGTCGTTGGCTCAATTCACCAAAAGGCCAACGTAACAATGTAGACGACATCCCAATCACATAGGTTAAAGGCGTGAGTAATTCGTGACTGATGGTAGCGAGAAATTCACTTCTGAGGCGGCTAGCAGCTTCGGCGGCGAGGAGGGCATCACGTAGCCCGATTGTGCGTTCAATCACTCGTTGTTCGAGAGTTTGTTTTTCTTGGGTGAGGGTTTGCATTAACTCAGCTTGGTGAATTGCGATCGCTAATTGTTCAGCAATAGAAGTCAGCAAGCTTTTTTCGCTATCACTCCATTGACGTGGTTTATTGCACTGATGAGCAATCAGCAATCCCCACAGTTTCTCTTCAAATATAATCGGTGCTGCTAACTTAGCTCTAACTTGGCTTTCCCTTAAAAAATTCAACAAGCACTCTTCTAGAGCATAACTTTTCTCGACATCATCCACAGCTAAGATAAAACCTTGGCGATACTTCTCCCAACATTGGGAGGTTCGCATAAAGCAATTTTTTTCCGTGTAATTTAATACAGATATAATTGCATCCGTAGCACGGGCTTCATAAACAATATAACCCCCATATCGTTGGTAGTCTTCTAGTGAACATTGATTATTTACTGAGATAGAAATTGAGCCTTTATTGTTACCTTCTTGTGTAGAAGACTGGTATTGTTGAGTACTGACTTTGGAATCTTCAAATTTATAAATTACTAATCTGTCTAATTCTAGAAACTCACGCACCTGCGTAACCGCAGTTGCCATAATCACATCCAAATCAAGGCTTTTGCGGATCTGCGTTGTTACCTGATTCAACAACCGTTCTTGGTAAATCTGTTTTTTTAAAGCATCTTCCACCGGTTGACAGATATAAACTGACGGTGCAGTTGGGCTTGGAGGTGCTATTATTTCTTGGTTTGGCTGAGTTAGGAGATATTCTAATAACAGCAGAGTAAATTGACTTTGGAGCGTGGCATCATTAGGTCTAATAATTTGGCGATAGGATTCGAGATTTTGATGAGTATAGGAATCGCATTCAAACAAATCTCTCAATTCGTGCATAAAGGAGGCGATCGCCTCTAAATTAAATGTCAACTTAGCATTGAGTCCCGTTAGCGGATAGCTATGGTTTAGCCCGTCCTGAGTAGGTAGTTGTTCTCCCTGCTCCCCTTGCTCAAAATTTCCTAACAAAAGCGTACTAAATTGTTCAGAAACCACTAACGTAAACCTTTGTCTTTGCCACTCCACAGGTATGTAAATCCGCGCTAAAACATCTTCTGTCAATACCAGAGTGGCACTTCCTAATCTTTGAGCCATCTGCTCTAACAATTCGCCAAGCTGATTAAATACAACAATAGGCAAGGTTCGAGAAAAGCTCAAATCAGAAGAACTAAGCATTTTTTATCATTACTAGTAACAGGGGGCTAAATGCAGGGAAAAAGTTTGTTTTGCTCGTGTAATAAATAATAGTTTAAGACAGTAATAAAACATTATGCATCGTATAAGTAGTACATCGGGTGGATGGAATCAGTCAGAGGGTTTAATTTTTCTGGAACAAACTCCAGCGCCTTTTGTATTGATTACGGCTGCGGATACCGACATTCAAACTTTAGCAGTTGCTGTTCCCAAATTACCTGCACATTTTCCGGCATTAAGAGTCGCCAACCTGTTGCAGTTGCAGCAACAGTTAAGTATAGATACTTATGGAGAGCAAGTTTTGGAACTCGCCCAGGTAATTATTTTGCGGCTCTTGGGAGGACGTTCTTATTGGAGTTATGGCTTAGAAGTAGTACAAGAAATTGTGCAACGTAATGGTAGAAACCTCATTGTAATGCCAGGTGACGATGCTTTTGATCCCGACTTAATTTCTCAGTCTACCGTACCTGTTGGTATTGCTAACCAGGTATGGCAGTATTTTAGTGAAGGCGGCGTAGAAAATTTTGTTAATGCTCTCCAATTTATCTCTGATAATTGCCTGTTAACTGCATACAATCCGCCGTTACCCCGGCCGATTCCGCGCGTGGGGTTGTATGAATGGGGAGTGGGGATTGGGGGACAAGGGGACAAGGGGACTGATTCATCCACCTCAGAACTGGATTCATCCACCTCAGAACTCCGTTCATCGACTTCGGAACCTCATTCCCAATGCCCAATGCCCCATGCCCCATGCCCCATGCCCAAAGTCGGCATTCTTTTCTACCGCGCCCATTATTTAGCTGGAAATACAAAAGTAATTGATGCTTTATGCCAAGCTTTGGTACAGAAAAATTTACAACCAGTGCCAGTGTTTGTTTCTTCATTGCGTGAACCCGATGTTCAAACGGAGTTAAGTGAATTTTTCCAACCCAAAGAAGGCGAATCAATAACTGTGCTACTCAACACCACAAGTTTTTCTCTAGCACGGTTAGAAAGTGAAACACCCCAAGTTGAATTATGGGAAAAATTAGATGTACCTGTATTGCAGGTAATCCTTAGTGGCGGATCGATTGAGCAGTGGGAGTCACAGTTTCAAGGGCTTTCTCCCCGCGATATTGGGATGAATGTGGCGCTACCAGAAGTAGACGGACGGATTATTACTCGTGCTGTGTCTTTTAAAGCTGTACAAACTCGTAACCCCCATTTAGAGACAGATGTGGTAATTTATGAGCCAGTGAGCGATCGCATCGAGTTCGTTGCTAAACTAGCAGCAAACTGGGCGCGTCTACGTTCCAAACCACCCCAAGAACGGCGAATTGCCCTAATTTTGGCAAATTACCCCAACCGCAATGGACGGCTTGCCAATGGCGTAGGACTAGACACTCCAGCTAGTTGTGTAGAAATCCTGCAAGCTCTACATCTAGCTGGATATGAAGTAGAAAATCCACCTGCTCAAGGAGATGAGTTGATTCAACGCCTGACAGATGGCGTAACAAACGATCCCGAAGGACAAGAATCACTTCCAGTACACCAAAGTCTTTCTTGGGAAAAATACCAAGAATATTTCGCTTCTTTACCGCCAGCAGTTCAGCAAGGTATTGGTGAAAGGTGGGGAATGGGGGAAGAAGCAAGGGAGCAGGGAGCAGGGAGCAGGGGAGAAGAGTTTTCACCTCTGCCCCCTGTACCCCGCCCCTCTGCCTCTATCGCCGTTCCCGGAATTCAACTCGGCAACATCTTTGTGGGAATTCAGCCACCAAGGGGTTATGATAATGACCCCACCTTGAATTATCATGCGCCGGATTTAGAACCAACCCATGCTTATTTAGCTTTCTATTATTGGATTAGAGAATGTTTTGGTGCTGATGCTGTAGTTCATGTAGGGAAACACGGAAATCTAGAATGGCTACCCGGTAAAAGTGTGGCTTTATCCAGCAATTGTTATCCAGAAGTGGCTCTCGGCGCACTTCCTCACCTGTACCCCTTTATTGTCAACGATCCTGGTGAAGGTTCCCAAGCTAAACGTCGTGCCCAAGCGGTGATTATAGATCACCTAACGCCGCCAATGACTCGTGCGGAACTCTACGGTTCTTTGCAACAGCTAGAAAATTTAATTGATGAGTATTATGAAGCAGACAGTTTAGATCCTTCACGTTTGCCAGTAATTCGCGATCGCATCCGCGAACTGGTAATCAAAGAAAATCTCCATCTAGATTTAGGAATCGAAAATGAAACCGAAATTTTTAATTCGGAATCTCTAGTTTTGAATTCTATCGGTGGCTATTTGTGTGAATTGAAAGAAGCCCAAATCCGCGACGGCTTGCACATTTTTGGGCAATGTCCCCAAGGAAGGCAGCTACGAGACTTAATAGTAGCGATCGCTCGCATACCCAATCGCCATTCTTCAGGTATTACCCGTGCCATCGCTCAAGATTGGAATTTAGACTTCGATCCCCTCACAGCCGATTTGTCAATGCCTAGCGGTCAATATTCGCTAGTCAATGGCACAGAATGCCGAACCATCGGCGATATTGTCGAAGTCCTAGAAGAACACGCCGCCCTCCTAGTAGAACAATTAATAAATCAAAATTCTTGTAGAGACGCGATTCATCGCGTCTTTGCTGAGGAGGGAGACGCGATTCATCACGTCTTTACTTGGATACGCGATCGCCTTCTCCCAGCTTTACAACAAACCGATCAAGAAATCACCCACTTATTACACGGACTAGATGGCAGATACGTCCCCAGCGCCCCATCTGGCGCACCCACGCGCGGCCGCCCAGAAGTTTTACCAACAGGAAAAAACTTTTATTCTGTCGATATTCGCGCCATTCCCACAGAGACAGCTTGGGATATCGGGAGAAAAGCTGCTGAAACCCTGGTTGAATATTACACTCAAGAGCATGGTGAATATCCCAAAACATTAGGTTTGTCATTGTGGGGCACAGCCACAATGAGAACAGGTGGTGATGATATTGCCGAAGCTTTGGCTTTACTCGGAGTTCAGCCTGTGTGGGATGGTGCAGCGCGGCGAGTAGTGGATTTTGAAATTTTGCCCTTAGCGATTTTGGGACGGCCTCGTGTAGATGTCACCTTGCGAATTTCGGGATTCTTCCGCGATGCTTTTCCCAACTTAATAGACTTATTCGATCAAGCGGTATCAGCAGTAGCAGATTTAGATGAACCGCCAGAACAAAATCCCTTAGCGGATACAGTTCGCCAAGAGACTGAATTGTGGACAAGCCAAGGATTAACTTTACAAGAAGCCGTGGTGCGATCGCGCTATCGCATCTTTGGTTCTCGCCCAGGCGCTTACGGCGCAGGACTCCAAGGCTTAATCGAATCACAAAACTGGACAGACGACCAAGATTTAGCCCGCGCCTATATTAACTGGAGTTCTTACGCCTACTCATCGGGAGCAGGGGAGGCAGGGGAGCAGGGAGCAGGGAGCAGGGGGGAAATAATCAATTCCCAATCCCCAATCCCCAATACCGAAGCCTTCAAGCAACGCTTATCCCAAATGCAAGTTGTCCTGCACAATCAAGATAACCGCGAACACGATTTACTCGATTCTGATGATTATTACCAATTTCAGGGTGGTTTAACAGCTGCGGTGCGCTCTCTACAAGGAAAAAACCCCCAAACTTATTTTGGTGATAATTCCATACCCGCCCAACCACGAGTCCGCCAACTCAAAGAAGAAATTGCCCGAGTGTATCGTTCTCGCGTAGTTAATCCCAAGTGGATTGCCGGAGTTATGCGCCACGGTTACAAAGGTGCTTTTGAAATGGCGGCGACAGTAGATTTTTTATTCGCCTATGATGCTACAGCTAAATGTGTCGAAGATTATATGTATCAAGGCATAGTAGAGGCTTACTTGCTCGATCCATCTGTGTCTGAATTTATTCAGGAAAAGAACCCTTACGCTCTGCGTGATATTGCTGAAAAATTATTGGAAGCACACAAGCGCAATTTGTGGGAAGATGTATGTATAGAAACATTAGAAGCTTTGAGGAACCTAGTACATCAAGCTGAAGCAGTGATCGAAGAAAAATCAATGGTGTAGGAAACAAATATGGAAAATCTTGCGTATTTGCACCTAGCTTTCGCCTACGAAGATAGCAACCCCAGTGAATTGGTATCCCTCAGTTCTTTGTTTAACAAAGCAGCTGCGCCAGACTGGAAACGGCTTTCTGGTAGAGCTTGGAAGTATATGTTGCCCCTTGCTCTGTCTCTCTCCATTCTTGGCGCTGTCAGCAGCGTCATAGCATTAGAAAGAGGCGATCAAGGCCCTTCTGTCAGAAATCTCCAACAAAAGTTAAAAACAGCAGGTTTTTACCAAGCTTCTGTCACCCAAGTATATGACGCATCCACACAAGAAGCTGTGCGCCGCTTCCAAAAGGCCGCCGGTTTACCAGTGGACGGCATTGTTGGAGCAAACACCCTGCAAAAATTAGAAAACTGGCAAGCTAACAGGCCCAGTACTACAAATAGACAAGCAAAAAAAGCCACTGTTGTAAGTACACAAGCCACAAAGCCCAGCACTACTACAGCAACTACCCAGCGCCGTAATTCCAATTACCTTACTAAAGGTGATGAAGGTGAAAATGTCAGGGCTTTACAAGAACGCTTAAGAGTCGCCGGCTTTTATTACGGGAACGCCACAGGAATTTTTGGCCCAATTACCGAAGAAGCTGTGAAGCGGTTCCAAGATGCTTATAAATTAAGCGTTGATGGAGTTGTTGGCCCAGCAACATTAGCTAAATTGCCGGGAGTTGGCATCGGTGATGGTGAAGAGGCTCCCCAAAAGGTAGTCAATCGAGATAAACTCCGTGTAGGCGATCGCGGTGAGCCAGTTAGAGTTATCCAAGAACAATTGATCCAAGCAGGATATTTAGAGGGAGAGCCAAATGGTTACTATGGCCCCTATACTGCCGACGCTGTAAGGAGATTCCAGGCAGCAAACTACTTGAAAGCAAGCGGTGTTGCCGGCCCAACTACCAGAGCTAAATTATATAGCTCAGTTAATACTGCTAGCAAAAGCGAATTTAATACCCTAGAAATCCAAACGCGACTACGGGAGCGGGGTTTTTATAAAGGCAAGTTGAACGGTGTGATGGCAGATGACACCAAAAAAGCGATTAAACAAGCTCAAGAATTCTACGGCATTAGCCTTAAGGATCTTAAGAGCGGACGCTTCTAGCATCCGCTTTGGTGTTGCTAGTATCAGTCCCCAACTCGTTGCTAGCCTCCAGTAACAGCAAATTACGAACTGCTCAAAATTTTACTTATTTGGTTAATTTGAGTAGTTTCGTCTTGTCATCCACCCAAGTGCTAAAGCGGCATCAGCGCCCGTTGGCACTTGGGACACACTGCATGAATGGTCATTTGACAGTCAAGCAGGTGGAAACCTTCTTTTTGAGCGGTTTTCGACCCAATTTTTAAAATAGAGTCATTTTTAAACTCAATAGTTGAGTTGCATCTCACACAAATTAAGTGATGGTGATGATGGGGATAGGGCTGGTTGATCTCATAATGCTTATGTCCTTCGCCCAGTTCTAGTTCTCGTAAAATTCCCATCCTTGCCATCAACTTCAAAGTCCGATAAATAGTTGACAGACTGATCCCTTCACCATCAGTTTCTAGCCGATGATAAAGATCCTCCGCGCTCAAATGTTCACCTTGCGGAAGTTCTTGAAAAATGTGTAAAATTGTTTCACGCTGGGGAGTTAATCGCCAGCCGCGATCGTTCAGTTCTGCCTTGAGTGAAGTAGTTGTGTAGACAGTCATACTAATATTTCTCAACAAAGCTCGTTAATTGAGAATATAACAAATCTTGGGAGCAATTTGCAACAATCATTGCCTATTGAGAATTTATGCTAAATATTTAAGAACAATTCATCAAATCTAAATCAAAATTCAACTAATAACCTGTAATGTATTTAATTTGTATACAGTTAATAGTTAGGATACTTGTAACGAGTGTATTCCTTGACTTTAAATTTTGAACAAGTGAATTTTGAATTGCTTAGTTAATCTCACCTTCAAGATATCTAAGTAAAGGTATGGGGAAACTATTGTACAACTAAATGCAAATTATTTGCTGTAAGCCTCTTAAAATCTTTTAACAAAAATTTAGAAGGTTAATTCTCCCCTCTCACAGACAGCAAGTTCTGTGTCAGTGTCTAAATCCCCATTGCAAAACTTAATTACGAATTACGAATTAGCAATTATTTTAATGTCCTTTGTCCCTAGTCATTTGTCAAATTTAGTTTTTTAATGACAAATGACTAATGACAAGTGACTCTTAACATTAATTAACTTAGAGATTCCAAATAATCGCGGATAAGGTTGCGACGCTTGGGTTGGCGTAGCTTTTGCAAAGCCTTGGATTCTATTTGTCTAACTCGTTCGCGCGATAAGTCAAGAGCGCGGCCAATTTCTGCTAAAGAATAAGGATGACCATCAGCCAAACCAAACCGCATCAAAATTACATCGCGTTCCCGGCTAGTCAAATCTGACAGAAGATGATGCAAATCTCTTTGTAAAGATTCTCGCATTAACATTTCTTCTGGAGTTACAGAGTCAGTTTCGAGTAATTCGCCTAATTCAGTGTCTTTATCTTTGCCGACTTTGGTTTCCAAAGAAACGGAGCGAGGAACCCGTAACAAAACTTCTCGTACTTGGGTTGGTGTCATCTCTAACTCAGTTGCTAAATCTTCTAGAGTTGGAGTGCGCCCTTTTTCTTGAGCAATTTTGCGTTGGGCTTTTTTGATTTTGTTTAACTTTTCGGTAATATGGACAGGGAGGCGAATGGTGCGACTAGAAGTTGCGATCGCTCTTGTAATTCCCTGACGAATCCACCAGTAAGCATAAGTACTGAAGCGATAACCCTTTGTTGGGTCAAATTTTTCTACAGCCCGCTCCAAACCTAGTGTGCCTTCTTGGACTAAATCTAACAATTCTAAACCACGATTTTGATATTTCTTAGCAACAGACACAACTAGGCGAAGATTAGCCTTAATCATGTGTTCTTTTGCTTGCAATCCTTGGGACTGAACTTGCTCCAACTCTTCTACAGTCAACTTGGCAATTTCTGCCCAGCGACGTTTGCCTTCTGCCAAAGTCGGTCTGAGATCGGACAAAATTATGTCAGCAGTAGCAGCCCACCTTTCTAAAGACGGGCGATGTCCTAGTTCTGAGGTTAGACGTTCTTGAACTTCAATTAATCTCAGATAGGGTGTAATCACTTCATCTCCTTGCTTTGCGGCGTTAGCAAGTACTATCCGCATCCGCAAGTAACGTTGGACTTTTTGAGCTTCTGAAACCTCTTCATCTCGCCCCAACAAGCGAACCCGACCAATTTCTTGGAGGTATAGGCGTACCAGGTCTGTACTCCGGCGGTTAGTGCTTGCAGCAAAGTTAGCATTGTCAGCAGAAGCCAGTTCTAGCTCCTGTAGGTCATCTACCGATAACTCGCTTTCATCAACCGTGAGATCCGAGTCCAAAGCCTGGCGAGACTTTTTGGCGTTGTAGGGTGCGTCTGCATAAAAAGATGTTGCTGGCATAAAAGATCGTCTCAATGGCTCCAGGTAACAATAGATTTCGGTCAGCTTAGATTACGGTCAGCTATTCAACTGTTGCTATTGTTCCCGTGATTTACGATGAACTAACATAGTTGAACGTTCCATTACAATTTTTTTAGAAAATAACTGTAATGGTTTTATTGGATACAGTATTACTGGACTTAATTGGCTGCTAAATTTTTGATTTAACCAATAGCTATGCAAATTGGCAGCTAGGCTTTCAATATTTCAACTACTTAGTTAACATTTCAACCTTGACGGTTCTGATAGTAACTTTTGTAACACAGTATAAACATCCTTGAGTGAATGTCATCTTTATATTTGGCATAGTCACATTTACATGGCTACAAAAGTAATATCCTGACGATTTAGCAATTTTTTCTCAGGATTATTTAGGTATAAGTAGAACTAATAAATATTGGAGAAGTGATTAAGATTAACGGCAAAAATCCTATCGATACGGAGAAAGAAAAAGCAGGGAAGTTATTAAATACTCTCTCCGTAGTCCATCAAGCTAATGAAAGCCTACTATGTAGTAAGTACTTCAGTACTTAATATAAGGACTAAAGTCTTTACTACAAACTTATTTAGCCAGCATAGTTAACTTGACAGACTACTAACTAGTAGTTGTACTCTGGCTTGATATCTCGCAGCATCAGTTCATCAAGTGCTTGTCGGGGTGTGACTTCGCCTTGAAGTAACCGATAAACTTGCTCGGTAATTGGAACCGGAATGTTTTGTTGCTTGGCTCGTTGCATCAAAACCTGGCAAGTGTTTACTCCTTCAGCAGTTCCTGGTAAATTTGCAAGAGTTTCTTGAAGTGTTTTACCACCAGCTAGCTGATAGCCGACTTGATAGTTGCGACTTAAGGGACTATTGCAGGTTGCTAACAAGTCTCCAAGACCGGATAATCCATAAAAGGTTTCCGTCTTTGCACCCCAGTCATTACCGATGCGAACCATTTCTGTCAGTCCACGGGTGACTAAAGCAGCTTTGGCATTTGTTCCTAGATGTAAACCATCGCATACACCAGCTGCGATCGCAATCACATTTTTCAGTGTTCCCCCCAGTTCCACTCCCAAGGGGTCGGGATTGGTATATACCCGAAAACGATGAGAAGAAAATACTAATTGCACTTCTTCCGCAGCCGTGGGAATGTTACTAGCTACCACCGTTGCTGCTGGTAACTCTAGTTGAATTTCTTTAGATAAATTCGGCCCAGATAAAACAACCACTGCATGGTTAGGGAATATTGTTTGCCAAATTTGTGAAGGCATACAGGTAGTTTCGGGGTCTAAGCCTTTCGTCGCCGTCACAAAAATTGCTTCTGGAGAAACGGGGAAAGATTGGACTTGGGAAGCAACATCTCTCACACCAATCATCGAGATAGCCGATAGGATTATTTGGGCATCTTCTAAAACTGCTTCCATTCGGGAACCTTGACGCGACCACACACGCACCTGATGACCATTGGCCGCGGCGAGATTTGCCAGAGATGCACCCCAAGCACCCGCACCCAAAATTGCTACAGATTTTGAATTAGTCATTAATTAACATTCTCCCCATCACCCAATCACCCCATTCTCTTAGCAATCTAAAATCTAAAATTGACTGCGGGGATAACGTTCCATTAATTCCCTGACTTGCTCTGCATGATATGAGCTTCTTGTCAATGGTGAAGAGACAATTTGTAAAAATCCGATTTCTTCGCCGAATGCTTTCCAAGCAGCAAATTGTTCTGGGTTGATAAATTCATTTACTTGTAAATGTTTTTGACTGGGTTGGAGATATTGCCCAATGGTCAAAATATCGCAATCTACGGTTCGCAAGTCTTGCATGACTTGACGAATTTCGGCATCAGTTTCACCGAGTCCAACCATAATCCCGGATTTGGTGTATGTGCTAGGAGAAAGTTGGCGAGTTCGCTGTAATAATTCTAATGTGCGATCGTAGTTTCCTTGAGGACGCACCCGGCGATACAGGCGTGGAACAGTTTCGGTATTGTGGTTTAAGACCTCTGGGGCAGCTTGTAGAATCAACTCTAGAGCATTCCAATTACCGCATAAGTCAGGAATTAGTACTTCAATTGTAGTGTTAGGTGAAACAGAGCGAACCGCATCAATACACGCCACAAACTGAGATGCACCACCATCAAACAAGTCATCTCGGTTGACAGAAGTGATTACTACATGATTAAGTTTCATGCGGCGAACAGCTTCTGCCAGTCGTGTAGGTTCCGTGGGGTCTAGTGCTTTGGGTTTTTTTTCAAAATCAATATCGCAATAGGGACAAGCGCGTGTACAAGCCGGGCCCATAATCAAAAACGTGGCAGTCCCAGCGTTGAAGCATTCGCCAATATTGGGACAGGATGCTTCCTCGCAAACTGTATTGAGGGATAAATCCCGCAAAATGTCTTTAACGTTACCGATGCGCTCACGCCCAGGTGCTTTTACCCGCAACCAGTCTGGTTTTACAGTCACAATCCGCTTTTACCACTAGAGTTATACAAATTTAATCGTAGCAAGCAAAGCCTTGGGTGAAGCGATCGTATATATATAGATGTAATTCTGTGATTTGGTACAGGTTATGATATTCTTAATTTACAATGCCATTTTTATGGCGGGATGTGGCGCAGCTTGGTAGCGCACTTCGTTCGGGACGAAGGGGCCGCTGGTTCGAATCCAGTCATCCCGATTTTTGGAGCGTGACAAATTCTTGATTATTTATTTTGAGGCTAGGCTAATGAGCATTTTTTCAAAAATTCTCAACACAGGCTCCTCTCCATTGTCTCTAGTAAAAATACTATAATTTGGGTGAGAATTGATTTCAATTAACCAATATTGATTATCTCGATCTAAGACGATATCTAAACCACCATAATCGATATCCAATTCTTCAAAAATTGGTTTAGCGAAACTAGCAATCTCTGACAAGATTTGTGGGTCATCGATGTACTTTGCTTTCGCACCATCCCAGTGGAGAGGGCTAAGGTTGCCTACAAATTTTGCATGAGTTATATCTTTTTCATAGAGCAAAACTAACTCTTTATTTAAAAAAACGGCTCTATACTCAGATTTTATTTGAATAAACTCTTGAGCGATCGCAACGTAATCATACTTTTTATTATTGACATTAAAAATCTCTTTTAAAGCAGTTTCAACTTCATCTGTATTGTGACATAAAAACACGTTATGCCCACTTGAACCAGAATTACGTTTAACAATTACGGGCGTTTCAAAGTTGTTTTTGATTTCTAGTATAATATCTTCAAAACTGGGGAATTTTAAGTAAATCTTATATTGTAGGTCACAAAAAGGAGAAAGAAAACCTACTGTCCGAGGAAGCTTAACTTTTTTCTTTAAAATATGGTAAGTATATTCCTTATCTTTAATAATTTGTGCTACTGCTTGATTTATTATCGGAGTACTATAATTGCAAAAATAATGTTGTTTATTATTTAGTTTTATTTTTACTAAGTTTTCAGCCGGATGAATAATTTCATAGCTGATGTTTAAGTTTTCACAAGCTTTGAGCAATAGCGAAAGGTTATCTAACATAAATACTTTAAGTTAAAAGTCCCAATTAAGTGTTGATATTAATTATTGCAGAACACTAACTTTACTTTAAATAATTCGAATAATTACGAATTATGTAAAGCCTGCGGCATAGCTGCGCTTATAGCGTAGCAGTAGCGAGTATTCAAGCATCATTACGAATTCCGAATTACGAAGTTGTTTGCCGTTTAAAAATCACCATCTCAGTACCGACAACTGGGTTACGCGCTATCAGCTTATCTTGGGAGTCGATAATTTCTAAATGAGTAAAATCAAGTTCTTGAGAGCGTTGTAATATCTCCGCAGCTAGATTATCCTGCTGAGATTCTTTGAGAGCGTACCAATCGTCACTAATTTTGACAGTCAAGTTACTCGTGCGGAAGTTGGCTTGAATTGACTTTATCAGACCAGAGGCAATGCGATCGCTAATTTCAGCCACCTGATTTTCAATAGCCGCAATCAAGGCTTGTTCTGGTGTCAATTCTATGACTGGTGTTGGCGTTGGTATTGGTGTGGGAATTGGTTCCAGTTTCGGTTCTAGTGTTGGTTCCGGTTCTGGCGGTGGCGTAATTTCCTCTGGTGGCTGTGGCGGCGGCGGTTCTGGTGCAACTGACTCCGGTGGAGTAGTTATTGTTGGTGTCGGTGCAGGAACCTCTTCAACTGGGGGAACTGTTGCTATTTCAGTAGGTTTACCAGTAAAGACAGTTGCAGTTGTCCAAACGAGAATTACAGCAATTCCTGTAACAATTCCCGTCAAAGCAATATCTGATAATTTTGTTGACAAATTCGATGGCAAAAACAAGCGGATTGTCCTTAATAGTCCACCCCATCGCAACTGAAGCTGCTGGAAAAAACTGGGTTTTTCCTCATTACCAGGTGGGGGTGCTGTCTCCAGTTTCTCCACTGTTGTTTCTAAAACCCCAATCGTTCCTTGGAGAAGTTGGATAATTTTAGCCTTCCAAAATGGCTGAACTCTCTGGTAAGGTTTTTGGGGAGGTTGTACCTGCTCATCCGTCGGTTTTGATTGATTGTCTTGTGACATGGAACTTTCACCAAAAGCAGCGAATCAAAGACAAACAACGTACATTATTACTGGTGCTGCCTTCTTTTGCCTTAATGTATCACTTCATTGCTCATTGTTTCCGCTAAACTGACTATTTATTAAATTTGGTGAATTATGAACCTGAAACGTCGTCAATTTTTATTTTTAAGTAGCTTCAGCGCCATTAGTACAGGATTTTTAAGCTGGATGTTTACTCATCAAAATCATTCAAGTGCTGATATTACCGATTCAACGACAGCTATAGCCGCCAATTCACCGAAAAAAGATTTGTTATTACGTTTTGTATCTGTGGCTGATACGGGGACTGGCGCTAAAGGACAGTATGCTGTGGCTGGGGCAATGAATGCCTATCACAAACAAAATCCTTATGATTTAGTTGTTTTAGCTGGAGACAACATTTACAACAACGGCGAAATTGAAAAAATAGGCGAAGTTTTTGAGCGTCCTTATCAACCTTTGCTGAAACAAGGTGTGAAATTTCAGGCTTGTTTAGGTAATCACGATATTCGCACTGCTAATGGCGATTTACAAGTGAAATATGTTGGCTTTAATATGAAGGGACGTTACTACACATTTAAACGTAATCAAGTACAATTTTTTGCTTTAGATACTAACAGTAATGCTGATTGGAAAAACCAGCTAACTTGGTTAGAAAAAGAATTAAGTCTTAGTAATGCTCCGTGGAAAGTGGTGTTTGGTCATCATCCGATTTATTCATCGGGTCAGTATGGGAGTAATCCAGATTTTATTAAAACTTTTACTCCTCTATTTAAAAAATACGGCGTTCAACTTTATATCAATGGTCACGAACATAATTATGAACGCACTCGTGCTATTGATGGTACAACTTATTTAATTTGTGGTGCGGGTGCTGGTAATCGTCCTGTAGGGCGTTCAGAGTGGACAGGGTATTCTACCAGCGATTTAAGTTTTGCTTCTTATGAGGTGTATAAAGATAGAATAGAAATAAGTGCGATCGCTACTAATAATCGCATTTTCGATAAAGGTATTATTCAATTAAAATCAGCTTAGTTATATGACTCAGCAAGAACTTCCTTCTGCACTCAAAAATATTGTAGAATCATCTCAAACACCAGATGCTATATTTTCTGCACTATTACCAGCTGTAGGCGATTTTTTACAGTCTGATAGATGTTTTTTATACTTGCACAATCCAGAAAATAACCTCGGTAGAGTCGCCTTTTGTTGGATTCGAACTCCAGATGTACCTACTGTTTATAATGAAGAATGGGCAGCACAACCCCCAACTTTAGTAGATGATGATCCGATGTTTGCGGCTGCGCTACGTGCCAAACCTTCAATCTTTGTCGAAGATGTGGAAACTGCTGAACCTCAAGTCTTGAATCGGGAATTTGAACAGAAGTATTTTGGACATCGCGCCTTGATTCATGCTCATATCCGTCAAGATTCGCAACTTTGGGGAATTTTACAACCCTGCATTTTTGGTCATCCTAGAATTTGGACTGAATATGAACGAGGAGTGATTAATAATCTTGTCGAGAAAATTACGCCTATTGCGGTTGATTATGTCAAGTCTACTTTTGATTAGCTATTTTTCTTACCGATTTCTTAACTGTATTAAATTACGTTCAGCCTGGTTAAAGCTATGAAAGTCAAGCGCTTGAAAATGCAATCCTTCCGTGGAATCAGCGATTTGACTCTTGATTTCGATGAAGCTGAACCAACTGTACTTATTGGCATCAATGGCGTTGGGAAATCAAGTATTCTTGATTGTCTCGCTATTCTTGTATCACAAATTACAGGAAGTATTCAAAACTCACTTGATTCTATACGATCATTTAACAAACAAGACATTAGCAATGGAGTCAAGGATACAAAGAACGAAATTACAGTTTTATTGGAATTGCGCGAATTTACTTTATCGCTAACTCAAATTAAAAATGAAGTTCGTAAAAGTTTAACTAGTGCATTGACTCAGGTAATAGCAGCAATGGCATTGTTGCAGCAGGATGAATCTTTGAAGATTATCTTGGAATCAGAGTTAGGACAAAATTTTAAACGCTTACCCAGTGAGTTAGAAGATAATGTAGTCGGTGTACTACCAAAAGACTTGAAATTAGTGATAGATGAGCTACGTATTCAGATAGAATCTAATCCTCAAGTGAATTTACCCTTGGCAGTTTACTACCCAGTCAATCGTGCAGTTATTGATATTCCCTTGGAGATTGCAGAGAAATATGAATTTAAGCAGATAGATTCCTATGAACAGTCACTTACAGGGGGAAAAATTGATTTCAAAAGCTTTTTTGAATGGTTCAGAAATCGAGAAGATTTAGAAAATGAACTGCGGCGGGATCACCTGAATTATCGAGATAGACAGTTGGAATCGGTCAGAGGAGCGATTGGTTCTTTGGAACCCAATTTCTCAAAGTTGCGAGTTGAGAGATCGCCCTTAAGAATGACTGTACAGAAACAGGGTAAGGAACTAATTATCAATCAACTATCTGATGGAGAGAAATGCTTGTTGGCAATGGTTGGAGATTTAGCAAGACGATTAGCGATCGCTAACCCTAGTTTACCAGATCCACTCCAGGGTAATGGTGTTGTTTTAATTGATGAAATTGAACTACATCTACACCCTAAATGGCAACGAGAAATTATTCCGGCTTTGACAAGAACATTCCCGAATTGTCAATTTATTGTCACCACCCATTCTCCTCAAGTAATTAGCCAAGTCAAGCCGGAAGGAATTTATATTCTAGAAAAGACAGACGAGGGTGTTGTTGTTAAAAGACCAGAAAGTTCCTTTGGGAGAGATAGTAATCGTATCTTAGAAGACCTTATGGGTGTCCCAGCACGTCCACAAGAAATTAAAGATCGTCTACATGAGTTATTTAGACTCATTGATGAAGGAAATCTTGATGGTGCTAGACAATTATCTCAGGAAATTGCTGATATTATTGGGCAAGATGAACCAGAATTAGTAAAAGCAAGTGTATCTATTCGACGTAAAGAGATTTTGAAGCGGTGAAATATATCAAAAAAAGTGAGGAGCCAGAAAGTTTTACCGTTTGGAAAAATCTAGCAAATGAGGATTGGCAACCAAGTTGGTACGACTTCAGCAAACCACAAAAAACCGATGTACATAATTCCTTGTTACAAGAGCAAGGTTTTATTTGCTGTTACTGTGGAAGACGGATTAATATTGATGATAGCCATTTTGAACATTTAAAACCAAGAACAACTTATCCTCAATTAGCGCTAGAATACACAAATATACTGGCATCATGCCAAAAAGATACAGTACGTAAAGAACCTCTCCATTGTGGGAAAATAAAAGATAAATGGTACGATGACAATCTGATGATTTCACCTCTAGATGTCAACTGTGCTGAGTTCTTTAGGTACACTGATGATGGCCAGATTTTGGCGACAAATCATTCAGAAAAGTAATTAGCTGCTGAAACAACAATTGATAAACTTGCACTCAATATTAACAAGCTGAAAGATTTACGTGCCAAAGCTCTTGAGCCAATATTAGAAATTATTAATACGATCACAGAGGAAGAGAGACAAGACTTAATTTTAGGCTTTAGTGAAACTGATTCTAAAGGATATTACGAAGAGTTTTGTGCTGCGATTATCTATTTACTAAAAAATTAGTCTTAATGGCGTAGCCCGTTGTAGACATCACATTATACTAAATAACATTAGCTTAATACTCACTGGAAAACTTTATGATTCTTGAGGTAGTTATACTTCCTGTTAAACATGATCTAGAATCCGATTTTGAAGCTGCTTTCAAAAAAGCTTCTAAAATTATTTCTTCAATAGATGGATATTTATCCCATGAATTGCATAAATGTATAGAAGTCCAAGGTAAATATCTATTACTTGTCAGATGGGAAACTTTAGACTCTCATACTGTAGGATTTAGAAATTCTATTGAGTATCAAGAGTGGAAAAAACTTCTGCATCATTTTTATGATCCATTTCCCACTGTTGAACACTTTGAAGAAGTTGAAATATGAAAGCAAGATCCCCTACTTTTTTGAAAAGTTGAGAATTTTGTTTTCAAACTTTTTGCAACTGTGCTACTCTTGGGTCAACAATTTTTTGTCCCAAGCTGGCAAATTTGATTGCTACAGACATTTTATTACCTGTTCCGAAGACATGGGTGATTTCACCAAGACCAAAAGTTTTGTGTAAGACTCTATCACCTACTTGCCAAGTCTGGGTTGCGTCTTGTTTGCCATTAGAAGTAGAGGCACTTTTGGTATAACTTTGACGGCTTGCGCGTTTGGTAGATAATAATTCTTCTGGGAGTTCGTCGAGGAATTGCGATCGCACAGCAGGTTCCCGCGAACCATACAAACGCCGTTCCCGCGCGTGTGATAAATATAACCTTTCTTGAGCGCGAGTAATCCCCACATAACATAGGCGGCGTTCTTCTTCTAAAGATGCAGGATCGCTTAGGGAACGGTAGCCAGGAAATAGCCCTTGTTCTAATCCCACTAAAAATACTACGGGAAATTCCAAACCTTTGGAAGCGTGCAAAGTCATCAAAGAAACGGCTGTCTGTCCTTCTTTTAAGTTATCCAAATCAGAACTGAGGGCGGCACTATTTAAAAAGTCCTGTAGTGAAACCTCTTCGTTTTCTTCTTGAAATTGCAGTGCGGCGTTGTAAAGTTCCTGAACGTTTTGTACCCGATCTGTGGCTTCATCTGTGCCTTGATTCATCAAGTCTTGAACGTAACCAGAATCTTCTAGGATTCCTTGCAAAACCTCTGTCACAGGAAGCGTGCCAATTTGCCCTTGCCAACGGCTAATCATTGCGGCAAAGTTATTTACAGCTTTTGTTGCCCGTCCAGCTAATGTATTAACTGATGTTTCGTCGCTGAGTATTTCCCACAAAGTTGTCCCTAGTTGCTGGGAGGCGTTCATCAAAGCATCAATAGTGGTTTTGCCAACTCCTCGCCGGGGAGTATTGATAACTCGTAATAAACTGACTGTATCAGATGGGTTAGCGATCGCTCTTAAATACGCGATGACATCTTTGATTTCTTTGCGATCGTAAAATCTCATTCCCCCTACAACTGTGTAAGGAATTTGATATTTCACTAACAATTCTTCAAAGGGTCGAGATTGGGCGTTTGTCCGATAAAGTATAGCAAAACTGCCCCAGTCTAACTCTGGATTTTGGTTTTTTAAAGTGTTAATTTGATCGATTACAAATGCCGCTTCTGCAAGTTCTTCATCGGCTTTGTGACAAGTAATTTGCTCACCCGGCCCCCGCGTTGGCTTCAGAATTTTATCAATCCGTTGGGTGTTATTCTCAATCAGTTCATTAGCTGCTTGCAGAATGTTTTCACAAGAACGATAATTTTCTTCCAGCTTAACCATCGTTCGGGTATCATCATCTACCAAACCATCACCAAAATCTTCCTGAAATCCTAGCAAGATGGTGAAATCTGCCATCCGAAAGCTATAAATTGATTGGTCTGCATCACCAACAACAAAAACTGAGCGATTTTGCCATTCCCATTCGCTCTTTTTAGTTTCGCCATTAGTAACTAATAAATTAATAAGTTGATACTGAGTGCGGTTAGTATCCTGATATTCATCTACGAGGATATGGCGAAACTTACGATGCCAATAACCCAATACTTGCTCGTTTTGCTGAAATAATCTAGTTGGTACGAGAATGAGATCGTCAAAATCGAGTGCATTATTTTCTGCTAACTTATCTTGATATAAACTATAGACTTGAGCAATTACCCGTCCGCGATAATTGGGTTGATCTTGCTCAAATTCTTGGGGCGATAAACCTTGGTTTTTAGCGTTACTAATAGCGTAGCGGACGGAGCGGGCATCAAACTTCTTATCGTCTAAATTTAGCTGTTTATTGACGATTTCTTTGATCAAACTCATCACATCTGATTCATCAAAGATAGAGAAATTGCGATTCCACTTGCGTCCTTTTTCATCTACATATTTTTCAATATCAAAGCGGAGGATGCGAGAAAATAGACTGTGGAAAGTGCCACACCATAAATCTTTGATCGTGTTTTTGTAAACTTGCGATCGCAATTGCGTTTGTTGATATTCTGTCAACAAATCCAATCTCTGACCGTGTTGTTTCATCGCCAGTTGTTCCGCAAACAGCCGTTGAATCCGTTCTTTCATTTCCCGCGCGGCTTTATTGGTAAAAGTAACCGCCAGGATATTTTCTGGATCAACATGGTGTTTCAGAATCAGATTCGCAATACGATAAGTCAGCGCTCGTGTTTTACCGGAACCTGCGCCAGCAACAACTAGCAACGGGCCACAGTAGTGTTCGACAGCTTGACGTTGGCTGGGGTTAAGGTGGCTGAGAAAGTCGATGGTTGTTGTCATGGATGTGAAAAAGCGATGTCTACGACGGGCTATTCGCCGTCGCCTGGTGTCACATCAATAGAGAGTTGCTATTGCCCAGGTTACAATATCCTAACGAAACTTGGTCAATAAAGATTGTGTGGCAATATTCTTAACCAGAATGGTACTTTATCATAATTTATGTAGAAGCAAGAAAAAGCGATGCTGTCAGTTAAAGGCACATTGCAAAACGGTGTGGTTCATCGTAATGAACTAATTGAAGGGCATAAGGGGCATTTAGTGATAATTGTGTTTGTCGAAGAAAACCGCACACCTAAGCCAGCAACGCCAGAAGACTCAGATTGGGATAAGCTGAGGCAGTTGATTCAAAATTGTGCAGTTGATACAGATATTAGCGATTTGGCACACCAGCATGACCATTATCTCTATGGGATGCCAAAGCGAGAATCATAAATTTGATGAAAGTTTTTGTCTTCACATCTGCCTAGATTACTCAAGTCTTTACATCTGACCGTCATTTTGAGCAAGCAGGATATTTAAGCAAGGTTTGTGTAGAAGCAATTCATAAATTGCCCCTAAAATACGTTAATTTTTTCTAAGCTAAATAGGTCGCTAACGAGTTCTGCTTACCCTTTCTGTCGTAAGATCAGCGACGGGGAATCTAACATTAAAAAATGCTGGACAAGCTTTAACTTTTTTGCTCTCAGCCCTAATTAACACCTAACCAATAAGTATTGTTACCAAAAGGACGATCGCTCCTTGAGTACCCAATTGATATTAGGTATCGATACACAATACATCATGATTCAACCGGTAAGTTTTTAAAGATGCAAATTTTCTTTAATTTCAGGTTTAACCAATACAAGGAGGGGTGGATATGGATCTCAGCTTAATTGTATCCAACATTTTGAATCCGCCAATCCTATTTTTCTTTTTAGGTATGACTGCTGTTTTTGTCAAGTCCGATCTAGAAATTCCTGCACCAGTACCCAAACTATTTTCGTTGTATCTGCTGATGGCGATTGGTTTTAAAGGGGGAGTAGAACTAATCAAAAGCGGTGTAACTCAGGATGTAATTCTAACACTCGCGGCAGCGATGATGATGGCTTGTGTTGTTCCAATTTACACCTTTTTTATCCTAAAGTGGAAATTGGATACTTACGATGCGGCTGCGATCGCAGCAACCTACGGTTCTATCAGTGCCGTCACTTTCATCACAGCTAGCGCTTTTTTAACTGAGCTTGGCATTGCTTTTGATGGTTACATGGTGGCAGCCCTTGCCCTGATGGAATCTCCAGCGATTATAGTTGGTCTAATTTTGGTGAATATATTCACCGCCGATGGAAAACGAGAGTTTTCGTGGCCGGAAGTTTTGCAAGAAGCATTTCTTAATAGTTCAGTATTTCTATTAGTCGGTAGTCTATTAATAGGTGTCTTGACAGGAGAACGCGGTTGGCACGCATTAGAACCTTTTACTCAAGGGTTGTTTTATGGCGTTCTCACCTTCTTTTTACTGGACATGGGACTAGTCGCTGCTAGAAGAATTAAAGACTTGCAAAAAACCGGAGTTTTCCTGATTTTATTTGCCATACTAATTCCAATAGTCAATGCAGGCATTGGGTTAGCGATCGCCAAATTGATCGGTATGCCTCGCGGAGATTCGCTATTATTCGCTGTATTGTGTGCCAGTGCTTCTTACATCGCTGTCCCGGCGGCTATGCGGATGACTGTTCCCGAAGCAAATCCCAGCCTGTATGTTTCTACCGCCATAGCAGTGACATTCCCGTTCAATATTATTGTGGGAATTCCGTTATATCTCTACGGAATTAACCTATTTTGGAGGTAATAATATGCACGTAGTTAAAAAGATAGAAATTATCGCTAACTCCTTTGAACTTGCCAAAATTTTAGATAATTTAGACAAGTCGGGTGTACATAACCATGCCATAATCCGAAATGTTGCTGGCAAAGGATTACGAGGAACGACAGAAGATTTAGACATGACCATGCTTGATAATGTTTACATCCTCGCGTTTTGTATGCCAGAAGAACTCAAGCGTGTTGTAGAAAATCTCAAACCACTTCTCAACAAATTCGGAGGTACTTGCTACGTTTCGGATGTGATGGAAATTCGCTCTGTCAGATGTGTCGCGTCAATGTAAAAAATTATAAATTCAATGAAGCATTTTATAGAACGTCGTGACTTTTTAAAGTTGGGAATCACTGGGGCATTTGGAATGGCATTAACTGCCAGTGATTTCCTCTGGCGGGTGGAACAGGCTAAAGCTGACGAAACACCTCCAAACCTCCCTCAACCTCTGAATCCCGATGCCGCATTGCAAAAGCTGATAGAAGGAAATCAGCGATTTGTTGAGCATCAACCCCAATATCCCGATCAATCAGCACTGCGGTTGAAGGAAGTTGCCCAAGCTCAACATCCATTTGCAACTATTCTTAGTTGCGCGGATTCACGAGTACCCGCAGAAATTGTTTTCGATCAAGGCATCGGAGATATCTTTGATATTCGGATTGCCGGAAATATCGCCACACATGAAGCGATCGGTAGTATTGAATATGCCGTTGTCTTGTTAGGTTCTCCACTGCTGATGGTGATGGGCCATGAGCGTTGTGGGGCAGTAACCGCAGCTGTAAAAAAGGAATCGTTACCCGGTGATATTAGTACTTTTGTGAAGGCAATTAAGCCAGCCCTGAAAAAGGTCAAGGATCAGCCCGGTGATGCGGTTGAAAATGCTGTGGTAGCAAATGTGCAATATCAAATTGAACGGTTGCAAAAATCAAAGCTTTTAAATGAGCAGGTGCAGTCCGGTAAATTGAAGATTGTGGGCGGTCGTTACGACTTGGACACAGGTAAAGTAAGTATAATTGCTTAATTCATAGTTTGAGTCCTGAGCGGAGAATCTCATTCCTTAACTCAGAACTCAAAACTGTTTTACCCCAATTCCCAATTCCCAATTCCCAATTCCCAATCCCTTCAATCCTGCACAGTCATTGGCAGACGAATAGTGAAAGTAGAACCAAGTCCCGGCTGACTTTTAACAATAATCTCACCACCCATCATCTGACAAAAATGACGGCTAATTGCTAACCCCAGTCCCGTACCTCCATACTTTTTCGTAGTCGAAGTATCTCCTTGTGTAAAAGGTTGAAATAACTGCTGCTGTTGACGGTTAGACATACCTATACCTGTGTCGGTAACGGTAAAAGTAATCATTCCCAAAGGAGCATCTAGGCGTACTTCATCCTTTTCTCTGTTGACTGTCAGCGTCACTTTGCCGTTTGTAGTGAATTTACTGGCGTTGCTTAATAAGTTTAACAACACCTGACGCATCCTAGTTTGATCGGCGTACATAGTGCCAAGTTGGTCATCAAAATCTACTTCTAAAACATTGGCATTTTTTTCTATCGCTGGTTTGACTGTGAGAACAACGTTATTAATCAGATTTGCAATCTCGAATGTCTCTGGATAGAGAGTCATTTTCCCCGCTTCAATTTTTGACAAGTCGAGGATTTCGTTAATCAAGTGCAGTAGATGTTTACCAGCAGAGTTAATTGTTTCTAAGTCGGTGATAAAGTCTGGCGATAAACCAAGATCGGTAGCGTCGTCTTCTAGAAGTTGGCTTAAGCCAATGACAGCATTTAGTGGTGTGCGTAATTCGTGGCTGACATTGGCTAAAAATACGCTTTTTGCCTTGCTAGCAGCTTCAGCTAATTCTTTAGCTTGTTGTAGCTCTTTGGTTCGCTCAGATACTCGCTCAATCAGACGATTTAGAGATTTGGCGAGTAGGCCAATTTCATCTTCAGTGGTGACAGGCGCTCGTAAATCAAAATTATGTTTCCGCGCCACTTGTTCAGCTACCTGGGTGACGGTGATAACTGGTTCAGCGATCGCCCGACTAGTACGCCAAGCTACAATAGCTGCGATCGCTACCGAAACGAGCATACTCAAAATCACGATGAAGCGCTCAACTACTTTTGCCTGCTCAACCGCTTTTTGCCTTTCTTGCTCTTGATATTCAGCAGTTTGTAGGATGTTAGCCAAGTTTTGCGAAAGCTGATCGAGCCGCATGGCTGTTTCACCACGCATAATTGTCAATAACTGCGATCGGGCAGAAGAAATCTGCTGAGGCTGAACTTTTTGGGAGTTAATTTTCTCTAAGACGGCCTCGATTTGGTCAACGTAAGCTTTTAAATTATTCTTGTAATCCAGCAATAAGGTTTGTAAAGTCGAACTTGTTGCTGCTAGTCTTTTAGGTTTACTGTCGATAAATCCAGAAATTTCTGACTCTAATTCCTTGGCTTTTTCAACATTTTTTAGAAAATCAGCTTTTTTGCTTTGCAGCTGTTGTGAATTTTCTAATACAGCAACCAGATTAGAGCTATGTAATTGTGCCCCTACTACTGCATCTTTATAATTACTCAGTAGTTGTCCTTGTGCATAAGCCTGATTAAATTGTCTAACTTCCGTTCCCCGGTAGTAGTTGGCAATCACTAACCCAGTTAGTGAGCCAAAAAAGCCAATTCCTATAGCTACAAAGTACCCATAGCCAATTTTTTGATGTATACGCCAAGAACTGGCTTTGAGCTTCCCTCTTGAGGGAAATTCTATGGTAGGTAGTTCATCTGTCGATTGCTCTTGGGCTGACACTTTTTTGCTTTCTGAACTGCTGTCGATAGGGGTTGGCTTTTGAGTTGGCATTTCTCAAACCTCCTTGCCTTCCCGCAAAAATTACCAAATCGGTTTAGCTTGTACAAACAGTTTAATTGGTGATTAACATTTACATTATCTTGTTTTATAGCAATAGCAAATCAAAGATCCCTAGATAATTAGCACAACCTTATATACTATGAGTTATTTTGATAGCAATGTTGCTAAGTACACTTACTGATAGGAATAGAATTCACTTTTTTCAGCAGCAATGAATAATTTACTGCACTAAAGATCAGCCTCAGACTGTCTTCTATTTCCCACAACACTTTCCTCGATATACAGTTGATAGTAATGAGTTTTTGGCATCAGGTACGCCACTAGTCTACCTTACTGCTTCCTTCTAAAATTAATACAATCAGGAAAAAACAAAAGGTTTGATTGTGGGGCATTGAGTATTGGGCATGGGGCATGGGGTATGGGGTAGTTGTACTGAGCGTCCCCTGCGAGGAAGCAAGCTACGCGAACGCTTAGGGTGCAGCCTCTCGTAGAGAAGTATTGGCATTGATTATTTCTTCCTTATATCCAATCCCAAGACACCAATATCGTAAGACAACATAAAAGTCAAGTCTTTAGGTATATAAAAAAAGTTTTGTTACGTATTAATATCAAGACGAATGCGTTAATGGACGAACGCGGCTTAAGATAGCTTTAATATTGGCTAAAATCGGCTTTTAGGCTTATATAAATGAGAGGTGGGCTGATTTTTGCCTGATTTGTACTTAGATTTAGTACGATTATGAGCAAATGACACGGAATGGGATAATCACAACCAGAGGATTCTAGTTGATTCAGAAAAGAACTTAGAAGGCCGATTATAATACATCCTGCTGCCTTCTGAATTCTATCCCCCTACTGACTGTCTACCTTGTAGTTGATGCAGTAGATATTACGGGCAATTATAGTTATAGGACACTAAAACCCTTTTGTGCCCTTTAACCAATTTGTACTGATGCACTTGTGCATTACCTAATCAACAACTTTTTGGTTGTAATTATCCAGATTAGAAAAACTCAACTGTCAAATTAATGGGAGTGAAAATGCCAGAACAAGAATTTACTGAAACCGCATCCAAAGAGACTACAGTGGCAGAGATTAACGCCCAAACGGGAACCATCACTAAACTTCAGCCTCCCGCACAGTCTCAAGACGAATGGCTAAAATACGGGGAGCAAATTTCTACCTTTTTAGCAACATTGCCAGAATATTTGGGAAGCTTCTTTAATCAATATAAGCAACCCCTGGTAACAGTTGGTTTAATTGTGGGATCGATTGTTGGGGTTAAAGTACTGTTGGCAATATTAGATGCTTTGAATGATATTCCCTTAGTAGCGCCTACTTTTGAATTGATAGGTATTGGTTACTCTGCCTGGTTTGTTTACCGCTATTTACTCAAAGCCTCAACCAGGAAAGAGCTAACTAGTGAAATCACCACTTTGAAATCACAAGTGGTTGGTAAACAAATACCAGAAGCTTAATATCTAATTATTGCTTCTCTACGAGACGTACTTCTATGTAAGAGTACGTTCTAATTCTAAATCACCGAAGTCTGAACGCCGCAAATCAGCGTTCAGACTTCTTTCAAAGTTGCAAACTGCTGTAATTACGAATTACGAATTATTGTTGAGATGGTGATTTTGGGGATACTTTAGCCTTGGGAGTGCGCGAAATTTCTGGAGAGGCGCTGGGCAATCGCACTATACTTGGAGATGAAATTGCCTCCAGCTTGCCCCGTTTTACTAAAGCTTGATGAATCATCGCTGCAACTTCAGCCCGACTAGCTACTTTGTTGGGAGCAAGGATTTGTGGATTTGGATAGTTAACTACCAGACCATTGGTTGTAGCAGCGGCTATTTTGCCAACAGCATAAGGTGGAATATCTTTAGCATCCTTATAGACACTTAAAATCTTATTTGGGGAAGTGGGTGCTTTCAAATTCAACCCACTAACAAGGGCAACTAAAACTTGCACTCGTGAAATATTTTCTTGTGGTTTGAAGGTTTTTTTCGGGTAGCCTGTGAGAAATCCGTCACTGATGGCTTGGTTAATGGCTGGAGTTGCCCAGAATTTTGCTGGTACATCTTGAAATGCGATCGCAGTCTTAGATGGTTCTTGGTCAAAGGCTTTTTGGACTATAGCAGCAAATTCAGCACGGTTTACAGGCTGATTTGGTCTAAATGAATAATCAGGAAACCCCTTGAGAATACTACGGGAAGAAAGAACATCTATGAAACGCCGACCCCAAAAGTTAGTCGGTACATCGTTAAATGCAATTGGCGGCGGAATAATAGATTTTTGTTTTGCTGGAGTTACTAAAGGCAATGCTGATGATTTAATTGATGACTGAACTCCTGCTGAAGAGGATGCAGGTGTCTGTGGTTGTTGTGGTTGAGCCGGGATTACCTGAGCAGGTAGTACCACTGCGCGGGTTGGGGCGCTGTTCGTTGGTAATGAAGGTGTAGTGGGTTCAACAACAGCCTGCGGTGGAGAAGAAGGCAAAACGTTGTTGGGGACTACATTGGGTTCTACTTTGGGAGTAGAGGGCAATAGTTGATTTGGTTGAACACTAGGCGATGGAGTGGAAGAAGACAGCAGCCCGTTGAAGTTCCAGCTAGAATCCCTGCGGGACAATGACCAAAAAAGAATCGCTCCGATAGTGCTAAAGGCAACCAGAATAGCTATAAATTCATCAAAGCCAAGAGCAGTTCTTTGGGATGACTCCGGTTCAGAAGGAGGTCTATTTGTCATTGTGATTACCCTGGTAGCAGTAACATTGTGTCTAAACAAATTAAGCCACAGATTTAATTCGTAATTCGTAATTTACAGGAAAATACTAGGCTTCTGGTTCAATGCCAAGCGATCGCAGTTGGGCAGTTAGGCGATCGGCTCTTTGGCGTTCCTGTTCAGCCCTTTGGGATTCCTGTTCAGCCTTTTGGCGTTCCTGTTCAGCCCTTTGGCGTTCCTGTTCAGCCCTTTGGGATTCCTGTTCGGCTCTTTCATCGCCACTCAACAGCAAATTACCTTGTGAATCCCACCAACGCAACCAGGGTAATTCCACATTTTGATAAACTCCCTGCCATAAACCTAATTCAACACCCAAAGGAACGATAGGATAATGTCCTCGTTCATTTGCGGGTAAAATCTGATACTGTCCTTCAATCAGATGATAAACTTCTATACTGGCTTTATTCACTTCATAAATGCCGTAGAAGGGAGGACGAATTACCTGCTCATAAATCCAAAATTTACCCTTCCAAGGAGTTTTATCTCGTTCTTCGCTACCGTCTCCAGAGACAAATTCCAAGACGATCAACGGGGCAATAAACTCTCGCCACAATACATAAGAACGTCGCGTTTGCCCATTTAGCAAAAACGGTACATTTGGTACATAAAACCAATCTGGTGCTTCTGCGCCTTTTTCAAGGGGATCGGTCAACCGCCAGTAAATGCCTAAATCCTGGCCAATGCAATATTGATCGTCAGGATTTAATTCTTTGAGGATGGGCGTAATCGAGTCAGTTAGTAGGAGACTTTGGGGATGCTCTTGCCAGTTTTTCACAAAGGTTCCATCAGACTCTGGAAGCTGGGTATGGTCAGGGAAAGGAGTGAGGGCGCTGGGTGGATTGGTTACAGAAGTCATAACACTACCTTTGCACTGTTTGTAAAGGTTATTTTTAAGTTTAGCTTGCGTAGGCGTAGCCCGTCGTAGACATCGCTCTCTAAATATTCTCCACTCAGTTTATAAATCGCACGCCAATTACTTCGAGTTACCTGAGAACTATTTTCACGCTGAGATACCAATAGTTTTATTAGATACCTGAAACGAAACCGAATTTCTCGGGTGGCAGAATGTAAAATATTAACTTATTGTTTACCCAAGCTTGGAAAAAATCAGGGTGTCTAGTGTCAGAAGAATACAGTAGCCAAATATCACCGCCATTTTTGTCTCTTGGTAGCGATCGCGAACTCAGTTTAGATTCAACCCTCCAAGAACTACCAATGTATGACTTTCCAGTGGAAACAAGTCACACTGGTATGGAAGTAGCTAGTTTTTTGGAAAGATACCCCTTGCTACCAGGAGTAATTTTGGTAGAACAGGGAAAGTTCATTGGGATGATTTCGCGGCTGCGACTGCTGGAATTTTTGATTCGCCCATTCGGACAAGAGTTATTTGTTCAGGAACCATTAGCTGTTCTCTACAGCTATGCGCGGATACCGATGTTAGTCCTTGCTGATACAACATCGATTTTAACTGCGATGCAACTTAGCTTAAAGCGATCGCCAGAATTATTAGCCGAACCAATTGTAGTAGAGACAGAATCTGGTGCTTATAAACTGTTAGATATCCAAGAATTGAACGTTATTTCTTGGCAAATTCGAGGAATTGACAATTTGGTGCGGTATGAACGCAGTCAAGCCCAAATGATCCAAAATGATAAAATGGCAAATCTGGGACGTTTAGTAGACGGCGTAGCACACGAAATTTTAGACCCAGTGGGTTTTATTTGGGGTAATCTCACTTATGTTTCAAACTACAGTCAAGATTTACTCAAGCTGATAGCTGCTTACGAGCAAGAGTTACCATCAGTTTCCCAAACAATTAATCAGATTAAAGAAGAGATTGAATTTGATTTTTTAGAACAAGATTTGTCGCGATCGCTTGCTAGTATCCGCACTGGAGCAGAAAGATTAAAAAAACTCGTTACTAGTTTACAAAATTTCTGTCATATTGATGAGCTTTATCCAAAACCAGTAGATTTACATGCTTGTATAGATAGTATTATACTGTTAATTAATAGTCGCCTTCAAGGAGAAATTGAAATAGTCAAATACTACGGTCAATTGCCCCCAGTGTATTGCTTTATGGGGCAGATAAACCAGGTTTTGATGAATATTTTCAGCGAAGTTGTAGATACTTTACTTAATGAAGCAGTGCGACAGCAGTTGCATTCAGAAGAGACAAAGACTGTTCAAAAACCTAGAATTGAGATTACTACAGAAGTAATTTCGCAAGAAGCAAGTAACTCAAATGCACCCGATTCTCGTTGGATCTTAATTCGCATTGCTGACAATGGCCCTGGAATGTCTCAAGAATTACAACAGCAAATTATGGATTCTTTCTCTCTCGAAACAAAGAATAGTAAAAATACTAGTTTAGCAGTAAGTTATCGAATTATCACCGTGAGACATGGTGGTAAATTAAATTTCCATTCACAGATTGGTATAGGTACAAAATTTGAAATATTGTTACCTTTGGTGTAGTAATATACATTTATAAAATTGACCAAAACGTGAACAAATTTTTCAGAAAAATACTCTTAAAATACCGATTTTGAAATCAGCATGAAATCGTATTTCAATGATTATTTTATAAGTTTAAGACCCCATCAAATTTAAAATTTGGTGACTCCCGTACCCTTCGAGAAGCTGGCGCAACAGGAGGCGTTTGAATCCCAAACTGATCGGAACCTTCTACCTCCTGCCTCCTTCAATTTTTATTAAAATATCGTTTTTAGCGAGCTTTCGCCACGTTGATAAATTTCCCGTGCGTAATCAGTCCAAGCACCTTGTCCCCAATAACGAAAACAACTGGTTTCTAGCAAAAGATTATGTAGAAGAACGTTACGGTAGTGTGATTGTCTAGTAAAAGGTTCTGCTGAATCCGTTTGCTGTAATGGATCGAATTTTTGATGGAATAAACTGCTTAATTGATACATAGGAGATAAGACATTTTCATATCCTTTTACCCAACTGATATGATTTGTCCATGAGGCTCCATCTAGATGAAAATTAGAGTTTGTTTTTTTTAATTCTTGAATTGCATTTTCTACAGCTTCCGGTTGATTATTGTCTGGTGAAACTCTCTCCCAAATCTGATGTTGTCCTACTGGTTGGCAAGTTGGATAATCTTCAGGGTTGCATCCAGCAGCTTCTATTAATTCTAAATATTCTGTACCGCACATCCCGACTACACCAGATTTTCCTCCGCCGTTATTGACCATATCCCACCAAGCTTGTTTAAAAGCACTTGGGAATTCATTCATCATCACGCCGCCATTTTCACCATCTCCAATTTGGCTAACTATTGGTGGTACAAATACACTGCCAATTTGTTGTTTAGATAATGTTTTAGCTTCATAATAAGGCTGCATTTGTGCAACTAATTTAGTATCCGAACCTTGAGTTTTAATTAAGGCTGTAATACTAATTGTTTCGCCTTGAGAATTGCGGGCAATTAGACGATGTGGTAAATGTTTGTGGGTAAGAGATTGACCGCTAATTGTTTCTACAGAATGTTCTTGAACGAGTAACCAGCGATATCCACATTCTTTTAGCGCTTTTACAAATTCAAAGAGAGCGTCGGGATGATTGGGGAGGTGCATTTCTGGAGGCGAAAATCCTTTGACTCGCGCTAGTGCTTCCCAGCCAAAAATTGCCGCAAAGTGATGTTGCCATGCAACGATATGCAATTTAATATCTGCTATGGGTGTGGAAGGAATAACTGCATGACCCCACATTGTGCCCAGCCATTCTACATAAGGTTGATAGGTTGAGTCGCAGGTAATTCGTTTAAGGCTATCGAGAACATCACCGCGTCCCATTTGGCGCAGTCCCCACAACAGATTACCTGAGTAATCCAACATCACACGCGGATTGCAACCTTGATTTACAAGTTCGGGGATCATGTCTCCCATGCGGCTATAACAATATGCAAACGGATTTGCATTGTGGTTATCCCCCTCGTTGGGATGTTCAAACATATATTGCAGATTGCTGATCAGTGTACCGCCATTTCCAGCAGGTATAGTTGGCTGGTGCATGTGTAAGGCGATCGCAAATACAGCATTTACATCTTCTAAGCGAATATTAGTTGTTGGTAAAAATACTGGTCGATCGTGGTTGACTACAGAGAGAACCTCTGTCTCCCAACCAGAAATATTCGGTAAGCCATCAATGATTTCGGGCAAAGGAGTGAGAGTTGTAGGGAAGGAAAGCATTTTTGGCTGCTCCGAAATAAGTTATGTCTATAAAATCTACATGAGTATCTAATAACATATTTATTGATAAAGTTTATTTACCATCTGTTGAGATAATGGTTCTCAAGTGAGTGATATACTCAAGTTCCCCACTCTGCTCACTGCAAGTAAGGCTATGGCGTACACACAAGTTTTTTAAAGCTACCCCACATCTTGATTTGCAATGCCAATGCATCGACTTGCAATGCCAATGCACCGACTTGCAATGCCAATGCACCGACTTGCAATGCCAATGCATCGACCTGCAATGCCAATGCATCGACCTGCAAAGATTAGTTGACCCGACGTTACATAAATCGCGTGGCTCTACTAAGGTATTTGTATCGTTATTAAAGTTAAACGGTATTAGAAGCCGATTGCGTTGGGTAGTGTAAGGATTGCCGATTGCAGTCAATCTAGTTAATTGGGTCGGGTAGTCCTGTTTTAACTTTAAAGGTAAAAGCAATTGACCGCAGATTAAGGAGGCGATCGCCTCTAAAAATGTAGATGTAACAAATCATGTTCTTGACAAGAACAAATCACTGAAACGATGGATTCTCGTCAAAAAGCTCAGTTTCGGGATCAGCTTGTTCAGCCTTTCACCAGGCTGTTGTCTTTTTCGTGCTGGCGGAGTTGCGATTCGTAAAATTAGTTCTAGCAACCAAGGGGCGAGGCGTTGACATAATACGGCTAAATGACTTTGCCATCCGACTAAAATTTCTGGTGAATCATTTTGCATTCCGGCGACGAGTGCTTTAGCCACTTCCTGGGGAGTCATGGGGATCACCCAGCGAAATAATTTTAAGTCGCGCACCATGTCTGTGTCTGTGAGGGAAGGTAGTAATGCAATGACTCGGATATTGTGTTCAGCGAGTTCTTGGCGTAAAGCTTGGGTAAATCCTAAGATGGCAAACTTAGTAGCTGAGTAAGTCGCCATTGTCGGGGCTGCAACTTTCCCCATCAGACTCGATACATTGACGATTGTGCCTTGTCTTTGGCTAGCCATACGTCTAGCTATCAGACTAGTAAGGTTGTACATCCCTAACAAGTTCACAGAAATTTCTTCTTGAACTTGGGGCATTTTAGATTGCAAAAATGAAGTTTGGTATGCGACTCCCGCACAGTTAACTAGCAAGTGAATCTGTCCAAAATTGCGCCACAGTTGGGCAACAGCGATATTTACTTCAATTGTTTGAGTTAAATCTAATGCCACGATCGCTGTTTCTGTTCCCATCGCCTTGATTTCGTTAGCTACCTCAACTAACTTTTGGCGATCGCGTGCTACCAATATCAGTCGTTTGATGCCTTGTTGCGCTAATTCCAGAGCGATCGCTCGTCCAATCCCACGCGAAGCCCCTGTAATCAGGGCAACTTTACCTTGAATCTCCATTAGTTTTATCCTCCAAAATCTAAGTCTTACCAACCTCTTCGTTATTGCCGATACACACAAATCTTGAGCTACTCACTTGTTGGCATAAGGTAAGACAAATAATTAATCGTAATTAAAATCAAACTGAAACTAATAGCAACGAGATATTTCTTGGTTAATCTGCAATCCCTCATAATTGTCTATACGAGGCAGAAACCTCTCGTTTTTAACCCCTCAAAGCTCAACACACTTGGCTGAATGGGTATAGCTCATAGATTTTATTTCTCCTAGATCAGAGCGTTCATCAGCATCGTTGTCATACACACGTTAGCAATTAAATCAAGGTATTGCAATATTCTTTAATAGGATTTCTTAATAGTTCTTCATGACAAGCATATATATATAAAAGACTTTCTTAAATAAGTTTTTATAAATCCCTAAGTACGAATATCTCATTTTCATGACAAATAGCTCTGTTTTGGGCAATTTCTATATCTAATTCATCCTTTAGGAACAAAAAAGACCTATAGGATTTTGGTTGATGGTTGCAATAGTTAGACTTACTGATTTATCGGCATATTTCTATCAGCATATTTACTGATTTTTTGACAATAAAGGTTTCTGAGCTTGGATATTTTTAAATAATAGGAGAGGGCTATGACATCATTATTAATGCAAATTACAACAGCGTTTTATCTGTTGAAACTTTAGTGTAAATAGTAATTGGTTTGGGTTTAGCTTTGAGTTTATCAGAGGAATCTTTGAGACTTGTAGCATCGCAAATTTAAATCATTCCTGAATAGCAAGATCCCTAACTTCTTAGAGAAACCGGGGATCTTGCTGTAAGTTCTAATATTCTGCCTTCCAACACATACCGTATATTTACTTAAAAAGGCAGAAGGCAATACTTGTCGGTTAAAGGGAAAAGGGGAAAGGGGAAAGGTTTTGAATACATCCTTTACCCTTTACCCCTTACCCTTTCCCCAGATCACAAGGAAAATGAAAAATGCTTATCCGAACCGTATTGCCCTGCCCCCTGCCCCCTGCCTTTAAAGCGTTTTTTATTTGGAAGTCCCTTATAACTAACGCGGGGTAGGTTGAGGATTTGATAGTTTGCCTGACTGGGGAGTTGACTCACTCGATATTTGATTAAGTTGAGCTATCGATAACGACTGTAAAATACTGAGATTAAGCGGCTCTTTACTGATAAAAGTGGCATAAGATGGCTGCAAATAGGAACGGTATTCAGGGCGATTGAGGAGATGAGTTTCCATAAAAGCGACGCTGAGGGCATTGAGATAGGAATAAACAGCATCGCGATCGGGGCCTAGTAAGGCAGGTGGCACAGGTAAGACATCATTTTCAGGAGTAGGTTCGGCGATCGCTGAAAAGTGGGTGGCGTTTTCGATCAAAGCTAGGTACTTATTGGATTCAGGAAGCCACGTGAAGGGGCGAATTTGCTCAAATACGGGTGGGGCAAAAATATCTTGACTACCTGCTACCAGCATTACAGGTATTTTAATTTGACTCAGGCTGCTCTGACCCAAAACTGAACTGTCAATCGGATTAATCGCCATGATTGCTTTGATGCGATCGTCTTTGAGTTCATAATCTTTTGGAGGCAACTTAATTGCTTCACACTGCAACAAGAGCGACAAATTAAAGGATGAATAATTGGGATTACAATCTTGGCGCAGTTGCTCAAAGTTAATCTTTGCTCCTGCTAGAGTCAAAACAGTATAACCGCCAAAAGACTGACCAATCGCCCCAACTTGCTGAAAATTAAGTTTTCTCTGGAGGCTGGGATCGGATTTATCTAGACGCTGGAGTTCGTCGAGTAGATACTTGATATCCAAAGATCGGTTGATAAATTCTGCTGGTTCTGGTGGCCTTGCCAAACCCGCAAAGTAATCCTGAAAGCGTTTGGCATTACTACCAGGGTGTTCTAGTACAGCAACCGCAAAACCATAGGATGCTAGATGTTCAGCCAGATAGACAAAGGTAGAGCGGTCTGAGGCGATGCCATGAGAAATTATAATCAGAGGAAAGGGAGACGACAGAGAACTTTGATCTGTATTAGCGGGACGTTCAGCCAGTTCTGAGTTTTGAGTTGTAGGTAAATAGATATCTATCGGTAGACGGCGCGAACGAGAAAAGTCATTTAACTCTAGGCTTTTTTTCTGCCAGAGTAATTTTCCTGGCGATCGCAAATCTGGTTGTTTTGAGAAGTCAACGGTTGAATTGGCTGCTTGAGCGATCGCTTCTTTTTGAAGAGAAGCTACAACTTCATCCTTTTTCTTGATTAATTGTGACAAGTCATCAACTATCCTTAACCCCTCTGTGAAATTCACCCGCACAGTATTGCTAGGAAATTTCCGCAGCAAATTCACAACTGTTAAACCCTCTTGTTTGTCAGCAGCAGCCAAAATCAAAGAGGCACGTATGGCATAGAAGCCATTCTGTCGAGACTCAGTGAGGAGTAATTTTCCCAGTTGTTCCATTACTTGTTTGCCTATAGGTGAGTAAGTCACCTGAGACACCAAAGTAGGAGTGATATTGAACCGTTGCTGGAGCAGATCCCGCAGTTGAGCGAGTTGTTGGGGCGTAGCACGGCTAGCATAAAATGAAAAATCTTGATCGATTTTACCAACTTTCGCAAAAGTTTCCAGCGAGTCTACCGACAACGAGAATTCGCCAAAGGGAGGATAAAAAAAGCTAATGCGTTCAGCTGCCAATCCGGGAGTAGAAGTCAAAAAAGTAGATAACAAACCTAAACCCAGGTATCTCAAAAATTTTTTCATTAGAAAACCTACTGTCTAACCCTGGCAAACAATTGTGGATAGAAAGGAAAGCGGGGCGGTATGTATAACCGCTTTCCTATTTAATTGGTTTATAGCGTTTTCCAGTCTGGTGAGATACAAGAACCCCACCCCCAACCCCCTCCCCGCAAGCAAGGAGGGGGCTATGATACACCTCATCTGATCGGGAAAAGTTATATAGCGGTACAAGATTATATTGCGAGTACCGTTCCTTATGGGTATACCTAACGTAAACGATAACCGCTATAGATATATCAAACAGGCTACAAGCAGAAGAAAGAAAATACTTACATCAATAGCAAATTTTTCAGCCAAACAGCATCAGTAGCGCGATAATAGATATAGAGATCAAAATAATTTATATGTCCCTTTCCTCCTGCGCCTGTTGTGTTGTTGTCCTCAACCAACAACAGGAGCAAAATATCTCACACCAAAACCAGTGCCAGGATGTACCAGTTAACCACAGCAAGAGTGTGGTTAAAAATTGCACTGTAGTTGAAAATGGTCGAGTTATTGTTAAAGCCCTACAACCCTCGCCGAATCAGGCTGCCGATTAATTTTCAGGTATTTAAAGCATTCCCAATTCCCAATTCCCATTGGGAATCTAAAGCATTTAATCCAAAGGTAAGACATCGTGGAAGCGGTTGTAATCAATGTAGCGATGTCCATCGGCTGTGTGGTATAAGATATCAACAAATTGATTGTTCCATAAAATCTCATTAGCACTATAGCTATGACGGGCATGGACTACTTGTGCAACCGTTTCATCAATGCCACTTAAAGAGATAACGAGCATAGTATTTGTTTGAGTTAACGATTCTGGTGTCATCCCATATAGAGGACTAAACTCATCAATGACATGCATTACTGACCAGCTTAATGTGAAGCTAGGTGTTTGGTTTCTCAGCAGTTTGAGATCGTGAAACCGACGTATAAATTGCCCTTCTAAAGTTACTTCATCGCGCATTAAGTAGACTCGCATTTGCGCCTCCAGAATCATATTGCGACGCTTATTAGCGGTGCGAAATATGAGAGTCGGCATTGCATTATGAGGTGTAATTACAGCAACACGGCTAAAAAGCACACGGGCTGTAGGTCGGGAGAATCGAGCAAAGGCTAGTCCCGTCATCACAGCGATTCCTACCAAACCGATCATTGCTTCAATGGTGACAATAATGTTGGCGTAAGTTGTTTTAGGATACATTGCCCCATAGCCGATGGATGCTAGGGTTTGCACGCTAAAGAAAAAGACATCTAAAAAAGAGCCAGGTCGGGCGTTGGCAATACAATCTCCCCCTATTAAGTAAGCTAGGGCAAATAGAGCATTAATAGTTACATAAGAACTACAAATTATGAATAGAAAGCCAATCCAGGGAATTGTTAAGAGTAAATGGTAGGGATCGCGCCAGTAAGAATACCATGCACCCATACCAATAATCTCCAATTTTCCATCTTTAACTTGAATCTGAATAGGTGGGATCAGACGCTGGCGCTGTTGTTTCTTCCGTGAAAGTCTCTTCAGTCGAAATTTCATTGCAAGTAGCCAAAAGAACGGCAACTGCTTAGTATTTTGACATTCTCCGGGCTGAAGTTATTAAATCAGCAAAAAAAATAGGGTAGGCAATGCCCACCCTACTAATTTATCTGCTAGAAACTTATTTTTCAGGCTTTGGTGATTGACCTTGAGAACAACGGTCAAACCACTCCTGGTATTTTTGCTGATGTGACTCATCTTCAACAGCAATGGTAATACGCACGCGATCGCAGCTGTGATTTTGCTCTAGTGCGATCGCATTCAACAATAAACTAGCAGTTTTCGGTGAGCTAAATTCGCCGCTTACCGTTAAACCACTGTCAAAAGGTGTCACTTCAAGTCCTTCTACTCCCGTCAAGTCAATACCAGAAATTTCCCCTTGATCTAAATCAATTTCTGCAAGTTGTTTGTGTTCTGGGCTAATTTGTTCCACAATCAGCCTTTCACGCCGGACAGGAACTTGTACCATCCGGGTTTCGATTACTTTGCGAACAATCACCTCACCAACTTTTCGCTTACTGCTTTCAACTAATAGGCGTTCTTCTAGTAGACGAATGATCTGTTCTTCGCTGACTTCTTCTGAGTTTATTGCCTCAACTGGGCTATTTATAGTTTGCTCGTTGACTAGTTGCTCAGTTGAGTTATCTGATAGTGGGGCAACATACGGAGCAGGTTGCTGATAGGAATCGCCTGGTGTTCCTGTTTCTAAATATTCAGGCATATATTCAATTTCTGATTTGTTTAAGTCTATGAAAACAGATTTAGTCGGCTTATCGATTTTTTTTATTCTCTGGCTCTGCAATCTAAATAAAGAAGGATGTTTATTGGCTAACTGCTGACCATATTCTAGGGTTTGTGGACTCACCTGATTAGATATAACTAGGTTTAATCGGCGATTATTATCCACAATTAAATCATGAACTACCCCTACTAGCTGACCTTGCCGATCGAACACAGTAAAGTTGTTCACCTTCTTTCTTAAATCTGCTAGTGAGGTGCTAGTGCGAAAGTCAGACCTTGCCTGTCCAATGTTTTTTGTCATCGGTTGGCTATTCATAATGTTTCTATTTAGCTAAATTAAATGTATTAGTCATCTGAATAACATTTAGAAAATCTTTATAATCAATGCATTTCTCTAACTCATATTCAGATCAATATTCGCAATCCAAAAGCTAAAGCAATGTTGATATTGCAAGCACAGGCAAAGCTAATTATACAGCCTCACCTGTACTGTATCGAATTGATTATTAGTCATTAGTTATTAACTAACGACTCTCTTAATTAGCGTTCTTCAATCGGAAGATTGCCAGAATTTATATCTAACTCTTCACGACGCACAGTTTCTTGCGTTTCAACTGTGTCTTGCTCGACCACTTTTCTAACTCTGACTTCTTCACGTAAAAATGCTTCTTTACGAACATCAGCGGTTTCTTCATGGATTTCTAAGCGAGCAACTTCACCTTCACGGAAATCTGCTTCGCGCCCTGAAACAGCAGTACCTGCATCTGCTGGAGTTACACGTTCAATTACAACTCGCTCTCTTTCTACTGGCACTGCAACCCGTGCAGTCTCAGTTTCAATATGCTTGCCAATCGTTACTTCTCCAGTTTTTTGGCGGCGTTTATTGGCAATTAGCCTTTCTTCATACAATCTCAGAGTTTGATTATCTTGCTCATTTAACCCAAATAAAGAAGGCTCATGTTCGTAATTGTAGCTATCACGATTATAAGTTGGCGTTGGAGTAGCTGCCGCTTGCTGATAGGTTGTATCTACAGGTGTTGATGCTTCTAAGGGAAGGGTGGAGCCTGTAGGTTGACGATATACACCACGTACCCGTTCTTCGTAGTCGTAATCAAGGGCTTGACGTTCGTTAAACTCAGGTAAATCTTCTGCTTGCTCTCTAGTCAAGCCAATTGTGTAGACGCGATCAACATTATAGTCAACACGGGCACGACCAATTGGTAGTAATACTTTTTTACCAAAAATCCAGAAGCCTAAGTCAACAACCAGATAGCGAAAATGACCTTCTTCATCAACTAAAACATCACTGACAGTACCAACTTTTTCGTCAGTTCCTTGTGTATAAACTCCAAGTCCATTGATGTCTTTGCCTTCAAAGGTATCACGATAGTTAGGTTCAAAATCTTGTAATTTGTAAAGAACCATAATATTTTCCTCAAAACTTTTCTTCCCATCTCTTAATAACTAAATTAACGATTTAATTAATTTTTTACCTCCTTCTGGCGAATGAAGTTTTTCAAAAGATCAATAATCAAAAGTTATAGTTAGTTTTTGATGTAGAGCAAGGGACTAAGTAAAGATGTAAAAGTATTGCAATATGAAGGAAGTGCAATTTTAGTATTTTAAATATTTTATCAATAGATAAATTTTTTTAAAGTTTAGATTTTCAGCTTAGAGGTTATTTGAAAATTCCTCTTATCGGTATCAAAAGTTTTAGTTACTCCTAAATCCACCTTTTTAAGGGGAACTTTCATGTCGGTTCCCTCTTCTTAAGCTACTCTCTATACATAAGTCTGAAGTAATTGATAAATATTGATTTTACCCCACCCTAACCCTCCCCTTATAAAGAGGAGGGAACTGGATTTTCCGGTTTCCCCTCAATGCCTCGGGGGGATTAAGGGGGTAATTCTATTTGTGTATACATGGTAGCCTTCTTAAGGGGAGCTAGCGCGGTCTTGCGATCTTGACTGCGTGGGTTAGGGGGAATCGACAAATGCCTAAAATTACAGCAAAAAATTTTTTAAACATCCTCTCAGAGAAATCTGGAATTTTGTTGTTTAATAAAAAAATACAGGCAGAGATAAAAATTAACTTTGCCTGCATAATTATTTCAGATAAATTTACCGACGTGCTAATTAAATAGCTTCATGTGTAGTAGTCCCATGTTCCTGCACGTTTAAATTACCCGCAGTATCAACATCTAACTCTTCTCGACGAATGGTTTCTTGTGTTTCCACAATGTCCCGTTCTACTACTTTCTTAACTCGAACTTCTTCACGCACAAAGGCTTCTTTTCGTATATCAGGCGTTTCTTCGTACACTTCTATGCGTGCGACTTCGCCTTCTTGAAACTTAAGTTCATTGGGATCTACAACCTTTCCTGCTTCTGTTGGCACAATTCGCTCAATTAGAACTCGTTCTTTTTGAATAGGTACTGTAACAGTTGCAGTGTCTGTTTCAATATGTTTACCAACCGTTACTTCTCCGGTTTTGATGCGCTGTTTATTTGCAATCAATCGCTCTTCATAGAGTTTGAAAGTTTGATGGGATTGCTCATTTAATCCGTATAAAGCTGGTTCTGTCTGGTAATTATATGTATCACGATCGTAAGTTACCCCGCTAGTTGGAGAACGAAATCCACTACGTACTTTTTCTTCGTAATGGTGATCGAAGATTGTATCTTCTTTGTACTCAACTAAACCTTCTACTTGCTGTCTACTTAAACCATCTACATAGATACGTCTTGCAGGATAATCAATTCGAGATAGACCAATTGGTAGTAAGATTTTCTTACCAAAAAAATCTACGCTTGTGTCAATGACTAAATACCGAAAATGACCATCATCATCAACTAAAACATCAGCTACTGAGCCAACTCTGTCTCCTCCCTCAGTATAAAGTTCCAGTGCTTTTACGTCGTCTCCACCAAAAGTTTCTCGATAGTTTGGATCAAAGATTTCAAGTTTGTGAAGAGGCATACGCTGTTTCCAGGTTGTTTATAATTTTCATTAGTATAAAAAATATTGTGCTGAGTTTCATCCTGCTGGCGACTGAATTCAGTTGAGATATTTTCTAGTTTATGATTCATGTTTTCTGAGTTAAATGCTCCATTTTAACGCTTAGATAATCAATAGGAATATAACTAAAGTCGTAAATTGCATGGAGCCGAGATCCCTGCAAGAGAAAAATACTGGATTGAGAATCTTAAGTTTTAAAAACCCTGCTGTACATGCTTTTTTGGCGACAACCATTTGTCATAACTATAGATAATTAGTCACTGTACACTTTCCACAGTGACTAGCCATTTTAAGTATTTATGGCTAAAATATTAGTAATAAAAAATACTAATTTGTGATGAAAAATTCTACTGAAAATTCTCAGCAAGACCTCAGCCTACCCAAGACAGAGGTAGAGCAGCTGCTTCTGGAATGGCATGAAAATCCAGGAGATTACGTAAGTGATGTATGTATCCATCAGTTGTTTGAATATCAAGTAGAAAAGACACCTGAGCAAATTGCGGTCATTTTTGAAGACAAGCAGATTTCTTACCAAGAGCTTAACCAGCGAGCTAATCAATTAGCACATTATCTACAGACCTTGAATGCCAAACCTGAGATTCTAGTTGGCATTTGCGTGGAGCGATCGCTGGAAATGATCGTTGGACTATTAGCTATTCTCAAAGCAGGCAAAGCTTATGTCCCCCTAGATCCAGCCTATCCCTCAGAGCGCCTAGCCTTGATGTTAGAGGACTCACAGTTACCAATATTATTGACGCAACAACATCTACTCTCAAAGCTTCCAGAGCATCAGGCCCATGTAGTTTGTCTAGATAGTGATGAAGAGACAATTACTCAACAAAGCCAGGATAATTTAACTAGCATAGTAACAGATAAAAACCTGTCCTATGTGATTTATACCTCCGGTTCGACTGGTAAACCGAAAGGGGTAGCTATCGAACATCACAGCACAGTAGCTCTGTTGCATTGGGCAAGAGAAGTTTTTACAAACGAGGATCTAGCTGGAGTTCTAGCCGCAACATCTATTTGCTTCGATCTGTCAGTTTTCGAGATATTTGTTCCCCTCTGTTGGGGTGGTAAGGTGATTTTGGCAGAAAATGCCTTGTATTTACCTCGCTTACTTGCTGCTCAAGAAGTTACCTTGATCAATACAGTGCCATCTGCGATCGCAGAGTTGCTAAGAATTAATGGTATTCCCACTTCTGTACGCACCGTTAACTTAGCAGGCGAACCTCTCCAGAATCGTTTGGTGCAGCAGATATATGAGTTGGACAATATTCAAAAAGTCTTCAATCTATACGGCCCTACAGAAGATACGACCTATTCCACATTTGCCTTAGTGAAGAAAGGTGACAGCAGTGTGACAATCGGGCGCGCGATCACCAACACCATCTGTCTTATATTGGACGAACAGATGCAGCCAGTACCCACAGGTGTTTCTGGGGAACTGTACATTGCTGGTGAGGGACTAGCTAGAGGCTATCTCAACCGCCCAGAACTAACCGATCGGCGATTTATCCCCAACCCCTTCAATAATTCAAAATTAAAAGTTAAAAATTCAAAATTATATAAAACTGGGGATTTAGCTCGCTACTTACCAGATGGCAACATTGAGTATATTGGGCGCATCGACCAACAAGTAAAGATTCGTGGCTTCCGTATTGAGCTAGGAGAAATTGAAACTGCGCTGTGGCAACATCCTGACGTGCAAGAAGCTGTGGTGATTGCTAGAGAATTTGCCCCTGGCGACCAACGCCTAGTAGCTTATGTAGTTCCCAAGCCCGAATCACCAGACACTAATGTTGGTAATTTACGCCGTTTTCTCAAACAGAAATTGCCTGACTACATGATCCCTTCTCGCTTCATGCAATTGAGTGCTTTACCCTTAACAGCTAACGGAAAAGTCGATCGTAAGGCACTCCCAGCAGCCGCTCAAACTTTGAATGCAAGTGAGAAGTTTGTTGCTCCTCGTACCCCTATTGAGGAACGACTAGCAGAAATTTGGTCTAAAGTATTGGGTCTAAAAAACATTGGTATTCATGATAATTTCTTAGCGTTGGGAGGACACTCCTTACTAGCCTTCCAGATTCTCTGCCGCATCCGCGATATCTTTCAAGTTGAGTTACCAATGCGGCATTTCTTTGAAGCGGCCACCATCGCTGAAATGGCCCAAAGCATTACACAAGCACAACAGGAAGATAAAGAATGTTCTGTGCCAATACAATCCATTGGGCGTAATGGCGATTTACCGCTTTCCTTTGGGCAAGAACGGTTGTGGTTTATTGACCAGTTAGTGCCCAACCATGCTTTTTACAATGTTCCCGAAGCCTTTCGCCTCAGAGGTGTACTCAGCGCCACAATATTAGAGCAGAGCTTGAATGAAATTATCAACCGTCATGAAGTCCTGCGAACTACTTATTCCAGCGCGAACGGCCAACCCATACAGGTCATCCACTCAACTTTTCCGAGCAAACTCTTAGTAGTAAACCTCCAAGGGCTGTCTCCAGATGACCAGGAATCTCAAATCCGCCAGATCGCACTTGAAGAAGCCCAACGTCCTTTCGATTTAGTTCAAGGGCCATTGCTGCGAACAACATTGCTGCAATTGAGTTCAGAGGAGCATATATTCCTCCTCAACCTGCATCATATTCTTTGTGATGATTGGTCTTTAAATGTTTTGTTCGAGGAACTGTCACACCTCTATCAAGCTTTCTCCACTGGAAACCCCTCTCTTCTTCCTGACTTAGCTATTCAGTATGCAGACTTTGCAGCTTGGCAACGGCAGTGGCTGCAAGGTGGAATTTTAGATCATAAACTTGCTTATTGGCAGCAACATTTGAGTGGCATACCCATATTAAAATTGCCCACCGATTATCCACGACCATTGGAGCCAACATATCAGGGCGCACGCCAATCGGTCGTTATCCCCAAATCCCTAACCGATGCTCTCAATGCTCTGTCGCGTCAAGAGGGAACTACCTTGTTTATGACCTTGTTGGCGGCATTCCAGACACTCCTATTTCATTACACAGGGCAAGAAGATATTTTAGTAGGCGCTCCTATTAGCAACCGCCACCGTTCTGAGTTAGAAAGACTAATTGGGTTTTTGCTCAATACTTTGGTATTGCGAACCAATTTGTCTGGCTCGCCAAGTTTCCGCCAGTTGTTAGGCCGAGTCAGGGAAGTAGCTTTATCGGGTTATACCCACCAAGACTTACCGTTTGAGAAACTAGTTGATGCTCTAGAGATCAAACGGGACTTGAAGCACAATCCACTGATTTCAGTGATGTTTCATCTGCAAAATACCCCAATGCCTAAGCTGACTGCTCCCGGATTGACAATGAACCGCCTGGGAATTGACAACGGGACATCTAAGTTCGATCTATACCTCGAACTGCGCGAGACAGCAGCAGGAATATCGGGCAACTTGGAATATAGTACTGACCTATTTAAAGCTGAGACGATCGCTCTAATGGTGGAACATTTTTCTACTCTATTAGAGAGTATTGTCTCTAACCCAGACCAGATAATTTCCAACTTACCCCTGTTAACAGTCCCTGGCGATCGCCAAGCTAAGTGGATATCCAACGGTCATGTAGACCTTCGCAGTCTACCAGAGCCAGAAATGGATAGAGGCGATTTGGAGGCAGCATTTGTCACACCTCGTACCCCGATTGAGGAACAAATGGCTGAAATTTGGAGCCGAGTTCTAGCGATCGCAGAAGTTGGGATTCATGATAATTTCTTTGAGCTTGGCGGTAATTCTCTGCTAGCAGCCCAGTTGATTTTTCTTGTCAGAGAAGCCTTTCAAGTAGATTTACCCCTAAAAAGCCTGTTTGAGAAATCCACTGTCGAAGCCCTGGCTCAGGTAGTAGAGACAGTGCGTAAAGATGGCGTTGCTGCTTTAGCTAGTGCGATCGATCTAAAATCTGAGGTAGTACTCGATCCCGCAATTAATTCTCAAGGAAGGACTGTTGCTCAGGTTGATGAACTGCGTCATATTTTTATCACAGGAGCTACAGGCTATTTAGGGGCTTTTTTGGTTGATGAACTGCTACATCAAACTCAAGCAAAAATATATTGCTTAGTGCGCTCTCCGAACGAGCATGAAGGATTGAAAAAGCTTCAACAAAACCTAGAAAAATATTCCCTTCATCACCCAAACTTTAGCTCTCGGATGATTGCGATTCCGGGAGACTTAGAACAGCCATATTTGGGTCTTCCTAGAGAACAGTTTGAAAAGCTGGCTCTGCAAATTGATACTATTTATCACGGTGCTGCCCAAATCAATTTTGCTAAACCCTACTCTGTACTCAAAGCATCCAATGTTCTCGGAACTCAAGAAGTTCTCAGATTAGCTTGTCTGGGCAAACTTAAACCAGTCAATTACATTTCTACCATTGCTGTTTTTGGTGCAATCAACCATTTTACAGGACTAAAAGTAGTTTACGAAGATGACGATATCGAGTCTTGTAAAGACTATATTGCTCTGGATATTGGCTATGCTCAAACCAAATGGGTAGCCGAAAATATTGTACGGGTTGCCAAGTCTAGGGGAATACCTGTGAGCATCTTCAGAACAGGATTTCTCATGGGACATAGCGGTACAGCTATTGCTCATACAAAAGATGCTTTTGTACCTAGAATTATTAAAGGATGCATACAGCTTGGTAGTTTTCCAGAACTCATAGATCAAAAAGAAGAATTGATTCCTGTGGATTACGCCACCAGAGCAATTGTCCATTTATCCAAAAAGCAAGAATCTCTAGGAAAAACTTTCCATATAGTACCGCCGCAAGATCAAAATATTAGCGTCACCGAGCTTTTTGAGTTTATTTGTTCTTATGGTTATCAACTGAAGAAGTTACCATATAGTCAGTGGAAAGATGAGCTAATTGCAAATCTCAAGCACTCTCAGGAAAATGTTTTACATCCACTTTTATCGATGATGTCTGAAAAAGTCTATCAAAATTCTTTGACAATCATGGAGTTGTATCAAAATACAGTTGATTATGACTATCAAAATACGCTCGATGGTTTGGCAGATTCTGGAATTGTTTGTCCACCAATGGATGCTAATCTGCTAGATAAATACTTCTCATATTTCATCAGTAGTGGTTTCTTAAATTCACCACCCTCAAGACAGGAGTAATTGTTCATAAGTAGGTAGGCGCAATTAAATATAAGATCAAACCTCACCCTCAATCCCTCTCCTTATTAAGGCTACGGTGTACACACAAGTTATCGAATCACTACCAATCCTCGAATTACCCCACCCTAACCCTCCCCTTGTAAAGGGGAGGGAACTAGATTCTCTTTTTCCCCCCTTTCCAAGGGGGGATTAAGGGGGGTAATCTTGGGAATAATAAGCACAGTCCAGGGATATGAAAACGCTGATGACAAAACTTTATAACCAAACCTCAGAAAGGTATAAACGGCAAACTCTCAGAAATAACATGCCCCCATCTGAAAAAATAGTTTGGGCAAAACTTAGAAATCAACAAATTGAAAGCTGTAAATTTCGCAGACAATACAGTATTGACAGATTTGTAGTGGATTTTTATTCTTCGGAATTGAGACTTGCCATAGAAACTGATGGTGATAGTCACTATCAAGATGGAGTTCCAGAATATGACCGCGATCGCCAAGCATTTTTGGAATCAAAAGGTACGAGGTTTTTGAGATTTACCAATCAAGAAGTTTATCAAAATATTGATGGTGTGGTGGATAAGATTAGGGAAGTTATTTGTAGATTGAGGGAAGTTACCCCACCCGTCTATCTCTCGCGTCCACACCGTAGCCTTATTAAGGAGAGGGAAGCCGGAGGCAGTTCGTTCTTCATATAGTTCAGCGCACCTTCATACAGAACTGGTATAACTCACTCAAAGGAGCAAAAATTAATCAAATTATATTAAGCTCATTATTAAAAATAAATTGTATTATACTACTTGAAAACTAAAGCTAAGACTTGCCCAATTATTCACATCCCAAATATATGAGTCGGTTGCTGTAACGTTCATCTCCGTTTTGAGAGCGCTGGCGTTATGCAAGTCTTGTAGCAAGGCTTGTGCAACGTCTAAGGGATTCAACAATGGGACAATCGGCTGTTTTTCGGCTGTGAAATCCGGGTTAGCAGTGTTCAAGGCGGCGAGAGTTCCGCTAAAGGGTGTAGTACTAAAAATAAGTTGTTGTTCGCAAAAGAAAGATGGCCCGGAAATCACCCATTGGGAAGCAGTATTTTGGGGTAGGGTGAGGCTTTCACCTGGGGCGATGACGATTTCTTTTAGGATGGGTTTGGTGTCAGTAGTGTTTGGTTCTTTGGGGGTTTCCCAAGAATAGAAGGCAACTGCTGTATGATTATTATTTAATCCCAGCAAGATTAAATATACTGGGCGATCGCTCTGGTTTTCCACTCGATATTGCATTCGACTACCAGTAGGCACTATAGGAGTGGCGAGAGACGCGATTAATTGCGGCTTTACTGGTTTTTTAATCGAAGTTTCAGTTTTGAAGGTTCGCACTGTTTCGCGCTCCATGACGACGGGAGGCGATGTGTTACTAATTATTTCTAAGGTTGCCTTGAGAGGCAAGCGAGAAGAACCTTGATTTTCTGTAAGTCGCCATAACTTGGCTGCTAGCAAGGTTGATAATTTTGGCGCTAACCTTTGCACTGCTAATTTTACTGCTTCTCCTGCTTCCCCCATAGTATTGGGAATTAGCTCGCCACCAAGAGAAAATAGGCCATAGCGGCTCGGAGTTTCCTGTAGCTTGGCAAATACATAGTCAGATGGTTTTTCTCCTACGACTACGGTGGATATATGAGAAAATCCAGCAAAGGCACTTGTTGCGTCTACCCGCTCAATTCTTTCTAATCCAGTATCAAAAGCTATTGTTAAATTAATATTTCTGGGTAAAACTCTGACTGCTTCTTGGATAAGTTGCCCAACTTGTAAAGGATTTGCACCTTCAATTTTGGCAATTTGGGCTTTTGCTGTTAACCCAGTGCGCGATCGCAATATTAATTGCTCTGTTGTTGCTAAAGTAAATCTAGAATTAACTCCATAATGTAGCAGCACTTGTGGCGGTAATCCTGCTAACCATAAATGGACTGTTTTACCATCTTCTTCAATAGCACTTATCGCGCCTTCTGCACCAATGATAGTATCTGATTGTAGAGACGTTACATCTGAAGTCTGACTACTTAATAACGCTGGTTGTTGTTTACTACCCAATTTGGATAGAGAATTTTCTACCTGGGAAAGGGCGATTTGAATTTTGGTAGCTGGGGTAAATTCCCACAAATACTGTGTTAAGGCATAGGTAAATAACCCAGCACTAAAACCAGAAAATAGTCCTTCCCTTGCTGGCTGCTTTGGTTCTGAGGTAGCTGCTAAAACAATGGGAGTGCTGGATTTCTGAGTTTTAAGTTGTTTGAGAAAGTCGAGTTCTTCTGTTGCTAACTTTGGTACTGACTCCTGAAGGGCGCGAGTTTTTAATCCGATTACTGTGCTAGGAGCGTCATAGCTAGTATCCAATACTGCGGTTACTCTGTCTGTGGTGAGCGATCGCAATAATAGCAGTAGAGTTTCTTCTAATATGTAATTGACTATTTTTTCATCTTGTGAAGTAGAAATCACATTTGCTGGCACAAGAGCATTTTGGATTATATCTGGCGATGTTTCTAATTTGACATGGCTGCCATAACCGCTAAAGTGGAAAACAACCAGATCATCAGGTTTAGCTTGTTTGCCCAGGTGGTCTAAAAAAGCCGCCTCAATGAATTCCCTGCTAGCTTGTTCATCAGTTAAGGTTAAAATATCTGACCCTTGAAAACCAAAGCGGTTAATCAAAAGTTCTCTTTGCAGTTCCACATCCGTCAGGCAACCATTGAGGTTTGGGATTTTGGGGTATTGGTTAATACCTATCAACAATGCCAACTTTCGCGGACTGGGTTGTGCCAAAGCCTGATAATAGCGATTTCCTAAAGTCAACCACTCAGCTTCAGTTACCCCCAATACCGCGAGTATTGAGCCAATTCTATGTAAAAACGTGCGGCGTTTCATAATTAGCTATCAGCCCTAAGCCTATTAGCTAGCAGCTTACAGGGCTGAACTCTGTATTGTAAAGTTACAAAACTTTGGGGAGTGGGGAAGAAGCAAGGGGGCAGGGGAGCAGGGGAGCAGGGGGAGAAATAATTAATTCCCAATGCCCAATTCCCAATGCCCAATTCTCAATTCCCAATTCCCTAAACAGGTACTTCTATCCGCATTGCCCGCGCCAACTCTGCTGCTACTTCAGGACGAGAAAATTCTGGTGGAGGTAGTTCACCACGTCGCAGCATTTCTCGGACTTTTGTTCCTGATAAATGAATGCGTTCTTCTGGCCTGCTGGGGCTGGTTTTAGATGTTGCCATCTGCTTAGTGCGCGTGCAGTAGAAAGCGTGTTCAAACATCATTGGCACAATGCCTAATTCACCTGGGGCAAATTCGTCAAAGATATATTGAGCATCGTAAGTGCCATAATAGTCACCAACGCCTGCATGATCGCGACCGACGATAAAGTGAGTACAGCCGTAATTTTTGCGGACTAAAGCATGAAATATTGCTTCACGAGGCCCAGCATAGCGCATTGCGGCTGGATTAATTGCCAAAGTTACCCGGTCTAAGGGGTAGTAGTGTTCCAGCAAAATTTCATAGCAACGCATCCGCACATCGGCGGCGATATCGTCTTCTTTTGTTGCTCCGACTAATGGGTGCAAAAATAGACCATCAACAATTTCTAAAGCGCACTTTTGAATATATTCATGGGCGCGGTGGATGGGGTTGCGAGTTTGAAAGCCAACGATGGTTTTCCAACCCTTATCTTTAAATAGTTGCCGTGAGGCAGCTGGATCGATTTGATAACTGGGAAACTGGGGATGAGGTTGGCGCTGTAATAGCCAAATGTCACCCGCCAGATGTACAGTACCTTGGTTATAGAGTACTTGTACGCCGGGATGTTTGACATCATCAGTGCGGTAGACTTTAATGGCTTCGCGGGTTTTGTCGTAGTTATATTTTTGCGTGAGTTGCAAAACTGCAATAAATTCACCTCTGGAGTTATCCAGACGGATTAAGCCACCTTCTTGCAACGGGGAAGCTACTTCTTCGCTGACCGATAGTGTAATTGGGATTGACCACACAAGACCATTAGCTAGTCGCATTTCGGTAACAGTGCGATCGTAGTCTTCTTGGTTCATAAAACCTGTGAGTGGACTAAAAGCACCGATCGCAATCATTTCTACATCGGAAACGGCGCGATCGTCTAGTTGCACTCGTGGTAAAAAGTCAGCTTTTGAGAGAAACTCTGCTCTTTGTTCTGGTGTGGCGATACGGTTAACCAACTGTCCACCGTGCGGGGCTATAGCATCTTGATTGTGACTCAACGTAATCCCCTCTTTGTATTAACTGTTATTGTTTCAGATTATGTACTAACTTATCAAAATGCTGGTACTGAGAAAAAAAAGAGTTTAGGGAATGGAGTAAAATTTTTGCAAATAGCCTCTAAACGATCTGATTAGGTTACGCTAAAGCTAATCTAGGCTCAAGTTTGAGAATAGTTCCTTTCTAAGGAAAATGCTTATGACTGCTGTATCCCCCGTTGTTAAACCTGTTAGCCAAATGCGGCTAGCGCCTGGTAGTACAGTGAATATCCAGGATATCAGTTGGCAGGAATTTGAGTCTATTTTGCAGGAATTGGGTGAAAAGCGATCGCTACGAGTTGCTTACAGCAAGTCTACGTTAGAAATTATGGTTCCTCTACCCGAACACGAAAAATCAAAGGACTTAATTTCGGATATTGTCAAAATCTTGCTGAAGATGGCAGGGAAAAGTTATGAACCCTTCGGTTCAACTACCTTCAAGCGGGAAAATATAGCGGGGGTAGAACCAGATGCTTGCTTCTACATCCAAAATTACCAAAGAATGATTGGTCGTCGCAAACTGGAACCAAACGATCCGCCTCCTGATTTAGCAATTGAAACAGATGTGACATCAAAAACAACTCTTGATGCATACGTTGCGATCGCTGTTCCAGAACTATGGATTTACGATAGTAAAAAGCTGAGGATTTATTTACTCAGGGATGGACATTACATCGAATCAGATAAGAGTCCTAACTTTCCAAATATCCCTCTAACTCAAATGATTGCCGCTACAGTTGAACGAGCTTGGCAAGTAGGAACTGTACAAGCTTTGGAAGAATTTGAAGCGGCATTAGATAGAAGTAGTTTTTGATAGAGAGTAGTGGACTGACACAGCTAAAATGTTGCATTAGAACTAACAGATTCCTCCTCCTCAAAAACTGGATAAAGATGTTG
>NZ_JAVRCP020000022.1:0-123650 GCF_034530675.2 Nostoc sp. DedVER02 | reverse complement strand
TTTAATTTTTAATTCCCATCAGGTTTTCCTGGTGTCTATTGCGCGGTGGAACCACACTGAACCCTTCCCGAACTCAGAGGTGAAACGCTGTTGCGGCAACGATAGTTTAGGGGTCGCCCTACGCAAAAATAGCTCGATGCCAGGTATTATTTTACAACTAGGAACCCCTAAGCTCACATCACTGCTTTGGGGTTTTCTTTTTTACAGCAACGGACAAGGCGGTTAGAATGCTCTGCAAAGCACATCTTCCATAACATCCCGAAGATAGTCAAATTGAATTAATTGAATTAGTAGCAGTTTACGAATTCGACTCTTCAATCATGAACAACAGCGCTTAATTTTGTTAAGGTCAGGCGAATAGGATGGCAAGTATTTTAATTTTAAGTGACAGATGCCTATTGAATTAATTCTTCAATACCTCCACCTCGATTAAATGTGGCATTATCTAATCTCACATCAAGCGAGGCACAGAAGCTTGAACAATACTGTTTAATGACAGGAAGACCGGCAACCGATGTAATTCGGGAGTTAGTTCGCTCTCTTCCTACTCATGAGGAAAAAGTCTCTTAAACCTAATAAATCATACTGAACAAAAAAACAAAACCATGACAAGTACATCTTAGCTTCTAAGTTAAATATAGTGTTTCATAATTATTTTCCTGCAAACATCAGCTATTGCTAGTAACGGAACACTATCTACATGTAATGCTGCTCATTTAGTCATGCTCAGATGGTTTTGATCTCATATACATACAGGCGAATTCACAAACTCGTTCTGTTCTTGTTATCAGTGCAAGCGTATTCTAGGAAAATTACTAACGGAGTTTAGAGGCAGGGAATAGCATTCCTGCCTAAAGACCTCTTTCTAGTTCGACGAACTACTCCATAGGCTAAATTACGCTTAGCTTAAGCTTAAAACTTTGAAGGGGTGACAAGGGGACTGAAACCCAGGAAATATAGGTATCCAAAATAAGTAAGATTATTCTCTCTAGCTGTGAGTATTCTCCACCAATTTGGCGCGCGTTATTACAAAATTCGTTCCCAGTATCGACTTGTAGGTGCAGTTGTGTTGCTAGCGCTTCGCTATATTTGGCAAAAAAAAGTTTGTTACTTACCAGTTGCAGCATTGCCCTTATAGCTGTAATTTCTACTATCCAAGTCGTTCAAGATTTGTATCAAAGATAAAGTCGTCCTCCTACTCGCTTGGTTGACCCGAAAATTTCGTTTAGGGGCTTCCAAAAAATAAATTTTCCAAAATTATTTGTAAATTTCTAGAGGCGCACAGCTAGCTGTGCGCCTCTAATCAATGCATAGCCGTCTATCAGAGATCATAGAACCGAAGAAAAAATGTCAAGATTAAGAGATGTGCTTTTAGGTAGGTAAGTCAAGTAGGTGAAATATTTATTAATATTATTAATAGGGAGTGTAAATTCAACGTCAAGAGTCATAAAAATTTTTAATGCCAAGTATTTAGCATCAATCATCAAATTTCTCACCAACGGGACAGAAGCTTATGAAAGACCAAAAACCATCAGACTCTAAAGAATTTGTCGGAAATCTCAAGAATGGGATTTGGCTGTTTGGACTGTCATCCTGGGTATTTGGCATTACCGATCGCAGTATTGCTTCATTTGCAGATGGCTATCTATCAGCTTTAGATTTGACGCAACTATTCACGGCGGCTACATTCTTTGTGGCGTGGCTATTTTTGAAACCGACATCCAGAGTTTAAGATCGGCGGTTGGTTGAGTATCGAGCCACTATTAACGCTAGTTATGTTATTAAGCTATCGTCAGAGTCGGTCAACCAAGATGCTAGATTGTACTCTAACATAATGGCTTCGGGAATTTTTTCACCATACTTCTCAATTTGTAGCTAGGCTAGATTGTATTTTTTTCCTTTGAAGTCAGGGTTCTAGCTTTTTTGAGTTGGATGTATCTAAAAAAAATTTTCTAATTTTCCGGAATTGATTATGTTTAGGTGGTAGTCTCTATCAGATTAGCGATTTATACTGAAACTCTATAACGAAACCTTCGGGGTATATAACCCCATATTAAAAGCCCGGTCTTCATGACCGGGCTTTTATTAACGCTTAGGAGTTAGGAATTGTTCTTAATTCCTAACTACTTATTAAATTAGGCAAAAGCAGCAGTTGTCACATCGTTATTCGATAGAATTTCTTGCAACTCTTCAGCGTCTACCGTTTCTTTATCAACCAACATTTGGGCGATTTGATCCAAAATATGGCGGTTGCTTACTAACACTTCTTTAGCGCGTGTATAGGCTACATCCACAAGTTTACGGACTTCTTCATCAATGGCGGCAGCGGTTTCTTCAGAGAAATCACGCTCTGACATGATATCTCGTCCCAAGAACATGTTACCTTGCTGACGACCAAGGGCAACCGGGCCTAAGCGATCGCTCATACCAAATCTGGTAATCATTTGACGGGCAACCCGTGCTACTTGCTGCAAGTCATTAGAAGCACCAGTGGTAACTTCTTCTTCACCGAAGATTAATTCTTCAGCAATCCGACCACCCAAAGCTACAGCCATTTGATTTTCTAGATAAGCACGGCTGTATAAACCTGTGTCCATCCGGTCTTCGCTGGGGGTGAACCAAGTTAAACCACCTGCGCGACCGCGAGGAATAATGCTAATCTTTTGTACTGGATCATAGTCTGGCATTAAAGCACCAACTAAAGCGTGACCAGCTTCATGATATGCCACCAAGGTTTTGCGCTTTTCGCTCATTACCCGGTCTTTCTTCTCTGGGCCAGCTAATACGCGATCAATCGCGTCGTTGATTTCATCCATTGAAATTTCAGTCAAATTCCGGCGTGCTGCCAAAATTGCGGCTTCATTCAACAGATTGGATAAATCTGCGCCAGTAAATCCAGGGGTACGACGGGCGATTTTATCCAAATCCACATCTTTCGCCAAGGTTTTGCCACGGGCGTGTACCTTGAGGATTTCGCTGCGTCCGGCATAGTCGGGACGGTCTACCACAACTTGACGGTCAAAGCGGCCAGGACGCAACAGTGCTGCATCTAGAACATCAGGACGGTTGGTAGCGGCAATAATGATGATGCCAGTGTTGCCTTCAAAGCCGTCCATTTCGGTGAGCAACTGGTTGAGGGTTTGTTCCCGCTCATCGTTACCACCACCTAAACCTGCACCCCGTTGACGACCTACAGCGTCAATTTCATCGATGAAGACGATACAAGGAGCATTGGTTTTAGCTTGTTCAAATAAATCGCGGACGCGGGATGCACCCACACCTACGAACATTTCCACAAATTCCGAACCAGAGATTGAGAAGAAAGGTACACCAGCTTCACCAGCTACGGCACGAGCTAGGAGGGTTTTACCTGTACCAGGAGGGCCAACTAATAGTACACCTTTAGGAATTTTTGCACCAACGGCAGTGAAGCGATCGGCGTTTTTTAGAAAGTCTACAACTTCGTTTAATTCCAATTTGGCTTGGTCAATACCAGCTACATCGCCAAATGTCACCTGAGTTTGTGGTTCCATTTGCACTCTGGCTTTGGATTTGCCAAAGTTCATAGCTTGGCTACCCGGGCCACTTTGAGCGCGACGTAGCAAGAAGAATAAGCCAACCAAAAGCAATACAGGGAAAAATAAGCTGCTTAATGCCTTAAACCAAAATCCTTCGTCGGTTTGGGGCAAAACAGAAATATCAACGCCTTTTGAAGTCAGAGTATTAATCAAATCTGGATCGTTAACTAAGGTAACAATCCGTTTAGCTGGATCATATTTGGGTGTAACCAGTGCTGTAGAACGGTCTGCACTCAAACTGACTTTTTCTACTCTGCCTTGTTGAACTTCTTGAATAAAGCGACTGTATCGCCATGTCTCTCTGCTTTGGGGTTGTTTGTCGAAAAATGCTGTTCCCAGCGCAATGACGACAATAAACAGCAGCGCATACAGCCCTGCATTTCTCCATCTTTTATTCACTAAGGTCTATCCTCCGGTATTTTTTGCCCGATTGCCTAGCTTCTCTGATCACAAAGGTGATTATTAAGAATTATGTTAACTTATCTTAAGATATAACAAATTTGGCGTGGCTGTCATACTAAAAAAAGCCCCCTTATTTGCTGAAAACTAGAATGGTAGGGATTATATTGTAGCGACCCTGAAGGCTGATTAACGGTATGAATGGGAATAATCTCTACTACACTATTAGTGTAAGCGATCGCTTCAAATCTCTGGACTAGCTCGACGCTCCAAGTTTCTTCCCGCACTGGCTGCTGGTGGCTTTCTAGCCAGTTTACAAGTTGCGATCGCACAATTCCCGGCAAAATTCCAGCTGTTAAGGGTGGTGTCCACCAACTGCGATCGCACCATCCCCAAAGGTTGCCTGTACTGGTTTCTAGCCAATTTCCTTGATTATCGACTAATATTGCTTCTTGAGCATCTAAGGTAGTTTTTGCCAACCAAGCACTCAAATAGTTTCCAGTTTTATGAGAAGGGAGGGAGCGAGAAAATTCTGAACTAGCAACGGCACACACAACGCCAGTTTTTTGTTTTTCTGTCAAATTTTGTGGTAATAACCTACCTGTTATCCATTCCCGTCCATCGGGAAAAAGGGTAATTCTGAGAACGGGGAAGTATGCGAGGAGAATTTGAGCGCCTTGACTTACACGGTTCCAATCGGGTTGCTGCCACCCAAAAGTTTGTATTGAGAAAAGCAAGCGATCGCAATGTGCTTGCCAATTAGTTAAATTACTATCTAGAGAATTCTCATAAACCCGCAATGTTGTAAAAATAGTTGCCCCATAAAGTAAACCAGGATCGTTAATGTTTAATTCTAGGGTTTGAGAGTGAATTAATTTGCCGTTATACCAAAAAATATTATTTGTCACAACCAGATTTCTTGTTCTACAACTCCATTGAAAAGTGATGACTTGTAATGCTCATACGCTGCATGAGATAAAATCTATGAGCCGCAAATCGCTGAACACCAGAATCCAGACTCAGGTGTTTACATTCATGATTTTTTGCATATTCAATTAGCCACTGAAATAACTGTTGACCATAGCTATGTGAACGCTTCAACTGATCAACAACTAAATCATCAATATATAAAAACTTTCCCAATGCTAAACAATTAGAAATGCGGAATCCCGCAATTGCTACAACTTGCTTTTCCACTTCCAAAAATGCAAGTTGATATCCTTCTTTCATTTGATACCGAACTTTTTCTACAAATTTAGCCTGCTCAAGGTGAGGGCGCAATTGGAAAATAACAGGAAAACACCTTAATATCTGAAAATCAGATATTGCCAATTCTATTGACATCATTATTGCCTTATTCAATCCTGCGTGATAATTTTGAAACCAATTGGACAAATATAATTATTTCATGCATTTGCAACAACCTGTTATAAATAATAGTTCAATCTTTGGGGGGAAGTAAAATTTTATTAGTACCTTCAGGAGTTGTAATTACTTTTCCTCCTAAAGCTTCAATTTCTCTAATTGCGCGTTTCCGAGTTCTATCGTCAACTTGATTATTTAAAACCATTGACCAAGTGGAAATTTGAGCATATTTACTATTAGGATTTCGACTCAAAAATTCAGCAGTTTTTTGGGAAGTATAAGCTACAAGTTGACTCTCTGCATCTGAAAAGTTACTAGCCCAGTTTGCCGCCGTTGCAAAAGACTTTTGAGCAGCGTCAGCGTTACCTAAAAATAATAACTCATCAGTTCCTTTGTAACGCCATACGTAATAAGACTTTTCAGGAACCAAGGGAGATAGTGATTTTAAACCTTTCTCTGAGAGTGCGATCGCACGTTCTGGCATAGCAGCATATAATGAAGTACTGATAGAAAGACTCCGATACGCTGCTAAAAATCGTGGATCACGTTCTAGAATAACTTCAAAATATTCTGGGCTTAAACTATAACCTGTTTTATCCCGAACTTCATCATCTCCAAAGTACTGTGAAAAATTGAGATATACTAAATCTGCAATGAAATTATCATAACCAAAACTAGGCGTTTTTTTGAGAATATTAATACGAGCATTTTCTAATTTCATTTCTTTTTTTAGAGTCTCTAAAGAAGCTGATTTTTTGCTATCTATTAGTTTTTGTAATTGGGGAAATTGAATCAGAGCAATTCCTGAAATATACACACAGATCATGAAAGGTGTAGTAATAGCTTTACGCGACAAAAACATATTTTCCTTGTATTCTCATGTAGAGGTGACTTATTGTATATAATATACTTCTTGTAAAATTACTCAGCTATATAATTACAGTAGCTGACACATCAAGGTACACTTTCTTTGAGAAACAACTACCAGTAAACAACCCTATCTTTTCTCAAGAGAAACCGAAAAGAAGTATTTCGACAACCTTGGCGAACTCAGAGTATTATATTATACTTTTTAAGTACTTTAGAGTATCATTTTCACTTTCTTATTTGTAGTATCTAAGAATTTATTTTCTTTTCCGAGATGAAAGTTAGAACCTGGAAGTCTAACTTTACTCTTATTGAGCAACAAGTTATTAGCTTATTAAATTAATTTAAAATTACTTAGTTTTATTAAGTAAAAGCAGTAAAAATTAAAACATGATTTAAGATAATATTTTGTTCGCAATTAAACCTTTTACCTTGTTAATCTTATGCTAAATACCGAAGTTACGAATAATTTGGAAAATAGTAGTCTATCCATTCAGACAAAAAATAGTGATTTTAAAACAATAGTTACTAATCTGAATGCTAATAAAAAGGGATTGGATGTTGATGAAATTATTGAGGCTATGAAAACAGTAATTGTTGAAGCCATTGATTTAAAAATAACTACTTGGGTAGCAGAGTCATCTGAACAGTCGCAAAATGAGATAGAAGCAGCTAAACCAGGTAATCGAATATATACCCGAATTAATCTTGTTAGTGGCGATATTCAAAATGAGATTGGGAGTCAATTTACTGATAGTGGGCCCTATAAAGAAATTCGTGAATTTCATTTAACTCAAATTAGAGATGGACGGGAGATTATTCACAAGAATATAGAAAGTATGGAAAAATTGTATGGATTTCTTATGGAAATCGTGAAAAATCGTAAAAAGTCAGAACTTTAAGCGTTTGTTAATTACCCCTTTAAAGTAAAGTATCTACAGCAACCTAATATCTAATTAGGCTCATTTACTTGTATCTATCAATACAATTTGAAATTCAAATTAGTTCAGAACCATGAGAGGGTGAAACTGTGTCTAATAATATTCAAATTAAAGACCAAAATGTTGGTCAACCTCAAGATATTCAAAATCAAGCTAGAGGGTTGCTAAACAATTTAGTATCTTCTGTACAAACATTAGTTTCTGATATCACAGCCTTAGAAGTTAATACAATGGTTGTAGATAGGATTAATGCTTCCAAGTTTAATGCTTGGGAGGCATATCAAGAAATATATTCTATACAAGATCCAGACTACTTTGAAGCAAAAGGTATTCCAGAAGAAGGTACTCAAGCTCAAGAACTACATAAGCGTTATAAAAGTTTATTTAACCAACTTGAAAGAGAATATTTTTACCTTCTTCTTGAAGAAGGTTCAGAATTTTATAATCCGCAGGATGAGCGAGTAAAACGATATCGCCAGAGGCTTGAATATGCGAAGAGATATCAAGCAAACCTAGTTGAAACAGATAAAGCAAATGTGAAACTAGCTGAACCAATACTACCTGCTCCAACTCCCGTTCTTGATGACAAAGATGGAAACAATGAAGAAGATTGGATTCAAAATTTTAAAGAGATTCAAAGACTTTTAAATAATGATAAATTTCTTCGTACCCTACGCAAAATGTATGAACTCAAAGCTGCACTTGATGGTGGTAACATCAGAAGTACCAAAACTGATATTATTTTTGCTCAAACTGTAATGCAGTTGGATGGAGATATTATCACTCGTTACCATAAAGAACTTTTTAATTTATCTGAAGAAGCTAAAAATTTAATCATTAATACACATAATCAAGGAGTGATTTCTGGAGAAAAACAGTGGCGTGGAACATTTAGTTTTTTGATTAGTTTGGTACAGGGTATAGCAAATTTATCTCGAAAATGAACGCTGATATCATAAAAACAAACAACCAAGCTGATATTGTACTCTCTCTATTTGTACAAGTTCCTCAAGGCGATCGCTTTAAACTGAAGGTTGAGCGATCGCAGTGTAGTTTTTACCTAAATGAGACAGTTGTAGAACAGATTCAGCAAGCACAAAAAACTGGTGTTTCTCTGTATATTCCGCCAAAACTGATAATTACTCTATGGTATTACGCCTGTTTTAGCAATAATGTTGTGTTCGGGAAGAAAAAAGAAATTACTGAAAAAGAGGTTAGTAATTTTTTTTACGTTACTGTTATAGTCAACATGATAAAATCTTTTCTGAATAGAACTGCACGAGACAAAACAAACTTACAACCTGGACTTACCTTTAATTCTTACTATGAACAGGCTGAATCAACTTCAAATGCTGATGAAGAGAAAGACATTATTTTGCAAAGTACAGTTCTGATTCATGGTGATATATTCCACAAAATTAAGTTGGATTTTATGCAAAATTCCAACTTTTCACCAATTTTATCTGCTCATTATTGGTTGACTGAACAAATATTAAATTGCTTTCGGACTAAACTAAATCTGCTAGTTTGGGAGATAGCTTCGCTGTTCCCGGCTGGTTTTTTAGTCTACAATTTACATCCAGCAAACTGGATACTATCAACATTTGCTTTGATCGGCTTGACTATACTATTTGCTACTACTCGCTATGTACTTGTCAATCAATTGCAAAGACGTAGTTCCATCAACTCTAAATTTATCAATTGGTTGATATGGACGCTGATTTGTCTCATCCCCATCGTTGTTAGTGCTATTAGTAACTATAGGGATGTTGAGTCTTTATTCTTGCCGTTTTCGTCATTTCTCGCCCCAAAACTTGCAGAGTATATTTTAAGCTTTATAAGACCACGGATTTGGAAAATTATTTTTACATTGCTTTCTTTCGTTACGAGTATTTATAAATTTTTTAGGTAAATCCTATTTTTATTTTTGCAAAAGTTGCCAACACTGCCCAGCGATCGCCCAATCTTCTTGAGTATGAATAACTAATACCCGTACTGCTGAGTCAGTTGTAGCAATATCTTCATCCACTGGCTGCTGCTGATTTTTATTAAGATCGAGCTTCAATCCCAAAAAACCAAAGGCTTCACAGGCGGCTTGGCGAATTTCCGCAGAGTGTTCGCCCACGCCTGCTGTGAATACTAAAGCATCTAATCCACCCAAACTGGTAAGCATTGCACCCATACCAGAACGCAAACGATGTACGTAGATATCCCACGCTAGTTTAGCGCGGGAATTACCTTGAGCGTAGGCGTAGCCCGTCGTAGACATCGCTTCTCTCACTTCCCGCATATCGCTAGATACACCTGAAATTCCCTTTAACCCAGAACCTTTATTTAAGATATCATCCAGCTTTTCAACAGAGTAATCGTAGTGCTGCAACAGATAAATCAGAATTCCTGGATCGATTGAACCAGAACGACTACCCATCATCAATCCGTCTAAGGGCGTGAATCCCATTGTGGTGTCAATACTGCGGCCGTTTTTAATCGCCGCTAAAGAGCAACCATTCCCCAAATGACACGTAATTAAGCGCTCAGGTGGAACATCTTGTCCGAGAATTTGGGCAGCACGTTGAGAACAGTATTGATGACTGATGCCATGAAACCCATAGCGACGGATTCCTTGTTCTACCCACTCATAAGGGCCGGGATAGATTGCTGCTGCGTCGGGTAAAGTAGCATGGAATCCGGTATCAAAGACTGCTACTTGAGTGACATCTTTTAAGATTTTTTCAATTGCTTTTATGCCTTCCAAAGCAGCTGGATTATGTGCTGGAGCTAGATTAGATAAACTAGCGATCGCCTTTTTAACATCCTCAGTGATTACTACACTATCTCGATAATCGTGTCCTCCGTGTACTATCCGATGCCCCACCACATCGATTTCTGACAACCGATCTATTACTTTGGTAGCACCATCAGTAAGCGTATGAAGCATATAGGTGAGGTGTGCCTGTGGGGAATCATCAGAAATTGATTCTTGCAGTTTTGCACCCGTAGCAGTTTTAACCTCAATTTCTGCTACACCGCGATCTTGAGTCCAGTTGATTTTCCCTTCCCAAAGGGGTTGAGATGCTTCGGTGGAGAAAGCCTCATCTGCAATTTCATACAGACAACTCTTTTGGGTACTCGATCCGGCATTCAGCACCAATATCTTCATAGGACAACAAAAAAATATGACCTACTTCGATCGTGTCACTAGATGTAACCTTATGCTTCTATCTTGGAGATGTTTCAGGTAAGGGAATTCCTCTAAGTAAAGCTGCGTTGCCTCTCTTAAGCTAGTAATTGCTTGTTTAATTGTCTCTCCCCGATCAACCGTACCAACTTCGGGACACTCAGCTATATACATATCGTCCTCTTTATAAATGAGGACTGTAAAGCTGCGAGTTTTCATCGTACTGTATCCTCAATCCTTTTTATAGCAAGCATAGCATCACCCTTTCTCTATAAAGATCGCCGCTATGAACACCCATTATTGGAGCGATCGCTGTTTAATACTCATTTGGCTTCAAGATTTTGTTTCATGTTTGCACCAACGGCATGAGCACCCGGATCTGATTCTTTCTTTTCTTTCTTCGCGTCCTTTGCGTCCTTTGCGGTTCGTTTCTCTTACTTGTATTTAATATTTTTGCGTTAATAATCCTATAACTTCAAGACATAGGAACATCAATTCGGCAAACCCTCAACCCTCATCAAATCCAATTCCTGCTCAAATATCTCATCAATTGGCAACATTTGACCATCAACAGTCATAAATTTATGGTCTTTTGTCGCCCGAATTACTGAACCATCTTCTAAACAATACTCAAACACCTCTTGCTGGCCGCGATCGTGCCACTGTGCCACAGGCTGCGTATAAATATTCCCATTATTATCAACGCTGTATACAGTACATTCAATGCGTTTTTCTACAATCTCGCCAATGGGCAACAATCCATATTCTACTGTTAATATTTCCGTGTCATAGCTCAAACAATATTCAGCAAACTTCAACATTTGCTCAAATAATTCATCCGCAACTTTTTTCTGTACACCATTTTTCGCTGCGCCATCCACGAATTTTTCTCGCTGCTTTTGCATCTCAGAAACTTTCTTTTTACCCATCGCCCGACGCAGTAAGTCAGCTTGTCCTAAAGAATATCCAGCCATATCCTGAGCAATTTTCATGATTTGCTCTTGATAGACCATAATTCCATAGGTTTCGTCTAATATTGGTTCTAAAACAGTGTGTTGATAATCAATATTTTCTCGACCATGTTTGCGGTTAATAAATTTAGGAATCAGCCCTGCATCTAATGGCCCCGGCCGATAAAGTGCCAAAATTGAAGAAATATCTTCTATATTAGAAGGCTTTAAATCTCGCACTATCTGACGCATCCCAGAAGATTCTAATTGAAATACTCCTTCTAACTCACCTGCTTCTAATAATTCATAAGTTTTTTGTACATCTTTAGGTAAACTGCTATGTTCACCTTTAGCTAATATCCTTTGGGCTTTTCTTTCCTGGCGGGGAATTTCATCGGGATCGACACGATATCCTCTCGTTTCTTGAATCAAATCTACAGTTTTTTGAATCAACGTCAAGTTCCGTAAACCCAGGAAATCCATTTTCAACAAACCCATTGATTCCAAGTCTTCCATGAAGTATTGGGTAATCACGGAACCGTCATTATTCTTCTGTAGCGGGACAATTTCATCAAGTGGTTCATCTGAAATTACCACCCCGGCGGCATGAACACCAAAGGTTTTATTAGTTCCTTCAATTCGCATCGCCATATCAAGCCAATGGCGAACGTGCGGTTCTCTATCATATTTCTCCTTAAACTCTGGTTCTGGAGTTTTATCAGAAACCATCACCTTGAGTTTCGTTGGTTTCCCACGCACCACAGGGATCATTTTCGCCATTTTATCAGCTTCCCCGTATGGAATATTTAATACTCTGGCGACATCTTTCAAAACTGCTTTAGAAGTTAGACGGTTAAAAGTAATAATTTGGGCAACTCTATCTGCACCATATTTTTCAGTTACATAATCAATAACTTTATCCCGTTGTTCAATACAGAAGTCTGTATCAATATCAGGCATGGATTTACGTTCTGGGTTCAAAAAACGTTCAAATAGTAGCCCATGATGCACAGGGTCAATATTAGTAATTCGCATTGCATAAGCAACTAATGAACCAGCCGCAGAACCCCGACCTGGCCCCACAGGAATGTTATTATCTCTAGCAAATTTGATGTAATCCCAAACAACTAAAAAGTATTTGGAAAAACCCATCTGCTGAATCATTTTGAGTTCGTATTCCAATCTTTCTTTATAGACGGAATCGACTTCTTGGCGAGATTTGCGATTTAAGCGTTCTAAAAGTCCGTTCCATGCAACATCTTCGGCATAAGTGTCAGCAGTATGACCGGAGGGAATGGGGGGTGTAGGAATCTGAGGCTCACCCATGATATGGTAAGGCTCGACTTTATCGGCTACTTTTTCAGTGGTAGCTACAGCCTCTGCAATCACATCATCCGGTAAATGGTCACGAAATAGCTGCCGCATCTCCTCACCAGATTTGAGATACTCTGTGCCGCTATAACGCATCCGCTTATCTTCAATAATTAGCTTGCCAGTTTGAATGCATAGCAAAGCGTCGTGGGCTTCAACATCAAAACAAGAAATAAAATGTGAATCATTAGTGGCAACAATTTTAATGCCTAGTTCCCTAGCAATTTTCACTATTTCTACATTCACAATTCGGTCTTCTTGGGAACCGTGGTCTTGAATTTCTAAATAATAATCATCACCAAATACATCTTTATACCACTGAGCAACTTTCCGGGCTGCATCTGGCCTACCACTGAGAATTGCTTGGGGAACTTCTCCACCTAAACAAGCACTAGTGACAATTAAACCTTCATGATATTGTTTGAGTAAATCTTTATTAATACAAGGACGAGAAAAGATCCCTTTGCCTTGCACACCTTGGAGGTGAGAAATAGTAGTTAATTTGACTAAATGTTTGTAACCTTTAGTATTTTTAGCTAAAACAACTTGATGATATTTCGGACGGCGTTCTTGTTTTTCAATGTCGCCGTTAATTACATACATTTCATTGCCGATAATCGGCTTAATATTTTGACTACGGCAGATTTTGATCAGTTCGACGGCTCCATACATGACACCATGATCGGTAAGGGCGATCGCTTTCATCCCCAGTGTGATCGCTTGATCCACCAGTTCTGGTAGTTGACTTGCCCCATCTAGTAGACTGTAGTCACTGTGAATATGTAAAGGTACAAAGGACATAAGCATCTCCAACTACAAGCCAAGATATCTATAGGGGACTACCTTGTGGTATACCCTTTCGAGCTAGATTTTGCAAAGCAATGGAATATTACATTAGCAGTTTTTAACTAAAATTAAAGCTGTTCTTTTTCCGAAATTGTCACTGTCATCAGTGTTGTTTTAATAGTTACAGTAGTTAATCAGCATCTAACTAATGAGTGAAACAGAGAGTACTACTTCGTCTGAAACCAAAGCTAGCCCTTGGTGGCAGCGTATCCCTCTCACATTGCAAATTCTCATCGCCCTAATAGCCGCAGTCAGTGTCGGAATTGCCCTTGGTGCGGGGAATCCCAATCCCAGTAATGCCACCTTAATTAACAATTTAGCAATTCCGGCTGAGTTGGTGTTAAAAGCTCTCCGCGCCCTAGCTACGCCCTTAATTTTGGTAGCGGTGCTGCACACCTTAATGACTACCAACATCCCCGGTACAGCCGGACGGCGGCTGGCAGTGCTACTTTTAACTAACACTACCGTAGCTATTTTAGTAGGACTTTTGGTAGCGAATGTGCTGCGTCCGGGAACTTGGGGCAATGTAAGCACCTCAACAACTACACAAATAACTACTCAAAGTATTGATCCTTGGGGAATACTCAAAGATGCTGTACCAGAAGCTGTCCTCAAGCCGTTAGTTGATAATAATGTCATTCAACTAATTGTGATTGCCCTAAGTTTTGGCATCGTCCTGCGGGGATTAAAATCGGAACAAATCGCCCAAGGAAAAAAAGGATACCAGCCGATAGAGGATGTCATCGGAATATTATTTGAGGCGGTAGTCCGCGTCCTCAACTGGGTAATTGCCTTAGTACCTTTCGCCGTCTTTGGGATTGTTGCTAAAACAGTTGCTATGCAAGGATTTGCACCATTTAAATCTTTAGGTGCATTTATCCTGGCGGTGCTGTTAGCACTGGCATTGCAGGCTTGTTACTACCTCACTAGAGTAAAATTTGGTTCTTGGGTACACCCGTTAAAATTCCTCGCTGGCGGTTCTGATGCCTTTTTGACAGCTTTCTCAACTTCATCCTCTGCGGCAGCAATGCCCGTAACCTTTGAGGTTTTGCAAACAAAAGTCGGCTTGAGGGAATCTTCTGCTGCTTTGGGGGCATTAGTCGGGGCAAATTTTAATAATGATGGCACTGCCCTTTACGAAGCAATGTCTGCGTTGTATATTTCTCAATTAATTGGGCAACATCTGACTCTAGGACAACAGTTAATTGTCATCCTGACCTCAATTTTTGCATCTGTAGGTGCGGCGAATATTCCCAATGCTGGACTGGTAACGATGACATTAGTGTTCACTTCTGTAGGCTTACCTACCCAGTACATTGCTTTGCTAGTTACCATAGATTGGTTTTTGGATCGCTGCCGTACCGCAATTAATGTTATGGGAGATATGACTGTCAGTGCTTTACTTGATGGCAAAAAGCCTCGTTCTGTAGACGAGGCTTAGTTTGACGGCTTTCCAGATAGCTAATGCTGTTGAGGCCCTTTGGCATCACATTCTTTAGCCCAACAGCGTTCTAGAAGCCGAAGATGCCAGATAAATGCGAAGCGTTGGGGATTCAATACTAATTTAGTATCTTGACTAAATAAAGGCTGGTTCAGATATTGCCAAAGGGGAAATTTAATTTTGGTGTGTTTTGGAGTCATAAGAGCAACAAATATTATAAAAGTTTAGGGGCCATATTTGGCATTGTGTCTAGCAATTGCCTGATACTCTTTTTCTAGTTAAAGGCTACACTGCGATTTTGCAATTGTCCTGGTGACAATTGCGGAATTCCATAAAAGGAATTTATGTTGTTTCCGCTTTAATACTGAAATTGGACACATTATTTTTATTATTTTACATCCTCCCATCGGTCAGCTTTTTGACGGGCAAACAAAAGCAGGCTAAATAGATATCTTTGCAACTCCCGAAGCTGTTCCGCATTTAGCTTGCATTGCATCTCGACAAAAAATTGGGACAGGCAAGATGCCCATCCCATAATCAAAAAGAAAATTTTTGTAATAGAGTGCCTTAGCTATATTTGAGCTTAGGCGGTTTCGTTAGATTAAATTTCTCACTATCTAATAATGAGTGCCAGTTTTACGGTGGTTGATAGCAGTAACAGCATCAGGTTTGAGCAATTTACCTTCGTCCACAGTTGCATACACAACCCAATGATCCCCACATTCTAGACGTTGATTGACTGAGCATTCCAAATATGCTAAAGCGTCGGTGAGGACTGTACAGCCATTATCTGCAACTGCTGTACTAAAGTTGGAGAATCGGTCTTCCCCAGGCGCGAAAGATTTACGGAAATGCTTCATGTAATCTTGGTGATTGCCTTCAGGTAGAATATTTAAGGCAAACTTACCGCCTGGATACATCAAAGATTCGATCGCTCGGTCTTTGGCGATCGCAACAGTTAGTCCAGGTGGATTAAAGGTAGCTTGAGAAACCCAAGCGCCTAACATTGCAGTGGACACTTCTCCTTGTTTCGCTGTAATCACACAGACGGAACCAACAATCCGACCAACAGCCTGTTCTACTGGGGTAGCGGCTTGTTGTGGTACGCGGACTTTTTTAGCTTTTTTCAATGCTTGGGCAAAATCTGTACCTAGTTCTTCACAGAATTTGAGTGTGACATCATCAGGTTTAAACTTCACCTTCAAGGTGTCAAAGCCAAAGCGATATCCAGAATCGCGGAGTTTACCTTCGATTAAGTCAAAAGCTTCGCCACTCCAGCCGTATGAACCAAATACACCAGCGAGTTTGCTGTTGTCACCGCTTGAGATCACAATCCCTAAAGCAGTATGAATGGGAGTTGGCGCATGACCACCGATGGTAGGAGAACCAATGATAAAACCTTCTGATTGTGCTAGGTTGATGCGAATTTCATCAGGGGTAGCAAATTCACAGTTAATCGATTTGACTGCAACTCCACCTTTAGTTAATCCCAGAGCGATCGCTTGTGCTAAAGTCGCCGTATTGCCGTAAGCTGAAGCGTAAAGTAAAGCAACAGAAATCTCGCGATCGTTATGAGAACGACTCCACTCTCCATAAGCTTTGGTAAGTTCAATTAAGCTGGTGCGTACCAATGGGCCGTGACCCACAGCATACATTCTCACCTGCAAATCTGATATTTTCTCCAAAGCTGCCTGCACGTGAGGAGTTTGGGGAGCCATCAGGCAGTTAAAGTAGTAACGCTGGTCTTCTTTAAGGGCTTCCCAATTATCATCAAACGCTTCATCACCACACAGATGAGTTGCAAATAACTTATCTGTGTAGAGAATTTGGGTTTGTTGGTCGTAGGTACAAAGTCCTTCCGGCCAACGTGGACTGGGAGTGGGGAAGAATTTTAAAACATGACCTTTGCCTAAATCCAGAGTTTCTTTCCCCCGCATCACCAAGACATTCAAATCTTGCTCTAAGAAAGCAGCACGCAAATTGTTTGCACCGGGAAGAGAACAGACAAAAGTTATCTGTGGTGCCAGTTCTAAAATTGCTTTGAGGGTTGCAACTCGATTAGGGCTAAAATGACCCAGGATTATATAATCCAAACTTTGTAAATCTAAAGTCTGCCGCAATGCCTCTAAATAAACTTCGGTGAAGCTTTCTGGTGGTGGATCGATAAGTGCGGTTTTATCAGCTTCAATTAAATAGCAATTGGAGGTAGTACCTCTTTCAAGTGCGTATTCAATTTCAAACCGCAGACGTGACCAACTACGTGCCCTTAGAGCCTTAGTATTTGTAGCAATTGGTAGAACTTGTACGTCGCGTGGCTTGGAATTGATCATAGCTGTTAAAAGTTAGCGAATTGGGCATTGGGCATTGGAAATTGGGAATTGGGAATTGGGGAAGATGAGGGAGACAGGGAAAATAGTCCATGCCCCATGCCCAATGCCCAATCCCCAATCTTTAGTAGTAATTACCTACTTTGCGATGGCGAACGGCTGTCAACCCATCGTGTTTGGAAACACGACCTTCTTGGACGGTGCAGTATAAAATCCAGTGGTCGCTGCATTCCATGCTGCTCTGTATTTCACATTCCATGTATGCCAAAGCATCAGTTAGAATCGGAGAACCGTTTTTAGCGGTTTGAGTTTTTACTCCTGCAAATCGGTCAGCACCAGGATGTAAGCGCTTCAGGAAATGCTTTTTCAATTCTTGATAATTGCCTTCTTCCAAAACGTTGAGGACGAAGCGATCGCCTACTTGCATTAAGGAATCAATGGCGCGGTCTTTAGCAACGGCAATTGTTAATCCTAATGGTTGCAAACTCGCTTGCGTTACCCAGGATGCCAGCATTGCACTTGAGACATTATCTTTTTTAGTAGTGACTATATACAGTCCACTACTAATGCGACCCAACGCCTTTTCCATGTTGACATCAAGAGACTTGATCTGCTTGATGTTGCGATCGCGCACTAGCAATTGTCCCAAGTCTTTACCCGCTTCTTCACACAACTGGAATGTAGATGCAGTGGGAGCTTCTTTAATCCGAATGGCTGGGAAGGCTTCTTTGATGCCAGAGTCGATAAACTTTCTGCGGAGTGTATCGATGGGTTCATCATCCCCACCGTAACATTCAAACAGTCCGACTACTTGTTTGTTTTTGGCGACAGCTAGCAGCGAACTGATACCAGCTTGGGCCGCGGCGGCGGTACTTGGGGGCATACCGATAATGATGCCAGCTGCTCTCCCGGCTAGTTCTTGAATTTCTTGACTCTCAGCAGTACTCAAATCCAGTACTTCTACGCCAACACCAGTTTTTAGGATACCTTCGGCAATTGCATGGCCAAGGCGTTCGCCATAACCGTATTCTGAGACAAAAAATAAGCCAACTGTGGTTTCTGCTTTAGCTTGTCTCTGGCTCCAATTTTCGTAGCACCCAGTTAGAACATCTAGATGGTGGTATAGTAAAGGGCCGTGACCATTGGCAATTATATTAATCTTTCCTAAGTCACCCATCCGCTTCATGGCATTCAGCAGCGAACGAGCGTTAGGGCCCATCAAGCAGTCGTAATAAAATCTAAAGTCAGCTTCGATCGCTTCTAAATCTTCATCGAAGGTGCGATCGTCACAAAAATGCATCCCAAAGGCATCACAGGTGTAGAGAATTTGGGTTTTGCGGTCAAAGCTAAAAATTGTATCCGGCCAGTGCAGGTTAGGCGCACTCACGAATTCCATTTCGTGTCCTTTGCCAATATCTATGCGATCGCCAGTTTTGACAACTCGCTTAGAAAATGGATCGTGGACTAACCCTTCTAAAAATTGAAGCGCAACTTTTGATGCTAAAACAGTAGCTCTAGGAGCTAACTGGAGAACATCTTCTACTAAGCCGCTATGGTCTGGCTCTGTGTGACTAACAATTATGTAATCAATTGTCTTGGGGTTAACAAGACCTTTTAGAGTCTCTAAATATAGATTGCGAAACTTCTGGTGAGAAGTATCAATCAAAACTGTTTGTTCACCCCTAATTAGATATGAATTGTAGGTTGTGCCGTTTTGCAGCCCGAATTCGATATCGAAGCGATCGCGATCCCAATCAAGAGAGCGAATCGCCGTTGTATTAGGGGCAATTTCTACAGTTTGTATAGTTAGCCGATGTTGAACGTTCTCTGCGTGGGCATTGCCTGTCGTAGACATCGCTACCATTATTCGTCTCCGAGCGCAAATTGTCAGGTTTTTCTTCTGCCCCCATTGTCTCTATTATTTTTTGTTTAAGTTGTAATGAATATCAGTTTTTGACAAATTTAACTTGTATCAAATATGGCTGTTTTCTAGCAAAAAACATGACTCAAAAAATCTACTTAATATTATTTAATTCTAAAAATTATACTGAGTATCTAATTTTAAAATTTATCTGATTTTATCCTATTTTAAAAACATCATTTTCTTTATATTATCTAAAAATCAAAATTGAAGACATCAAAATCAATGCCCTAAATCTAGAACTATTATATAGAACTCATAAGTAAGTGGGTGGGAAAAATCTTAAGTATGTAACGAAAAGTTAACTAGCAGAATCAGAGTTAAATTTAACACGTTTTATACTGTAGTTTCCTCTTTCTCCCCTAGTTTGAACACCACTAATGACTGCGTAAGCAAGGTCTAATTCATCATTAAATGTTTGCCCTGAGAGTTCATCTTTTTTGAGATGTTGCCATTCCAATTCAATTGGATTCATTTCGGAACAATATTTAGGTAAAAAGAAGATGTATAAACCCATGCTCTCCCACTTTGACCAAAGTTTTTGTACCTCATGGCATCGATGTATCGGCCCATTATCTTGCACAATTACGCGAATACGTCCAGTTTTTTGGGCATCTTGGGCTTCTTGCTCCATCATTTGGATATAAGACTTGCGGTTAACACCCCCGATAACTAAACCGTAAACAAAACTGATCAAAGGTTGAAGGAACCCGATAATGCTGAGTCGGCGACCACGACGTTTTGTTTGTTCCAAACGTTTTTGCTCACCTCTAAAGTAATAGGTGTAGCCTGGTTCACTCCACAGACAAAACCCTGATTCATCTAAATACTTTAAGTCTATTTCTCCGCTAGCAGCAGCTAACTGCAACATATCTAAGTCTGCTTGCTTTTTTTCCTTTATTACAGGGTCTTGTTTTCGTTTATGGCTTTTTCTGCTTCGTTTCCAGATTACCCCCTTTTTTTGAGTACCCGTCTTAATCTGTCAGGACTCAGTTTAATTTGGCGATCGCATTCTAATTTTTGAGCTAATTGAAAACTATTGTATGTGCGTGGTTCTTTTTTAAGACATTCTTCTAAGAAAACTATGTCTGACTCCTTCCATTTCGGTTTCCCTCCTCGACCGACTTTATCTCAAAGTCCTTCCAGACCAAGCTTTTTCCATTTATGTAAAACTTCTCTAACTGTTTGTAGAGTCCAGTTAAAATGAGCAGCTATTTTTTCAACATACCAGCCATCTGCATTTAACCTGATGACCTCTGCTCGATCTTTGACTTTTTGTAGTATATCCACAGTTCTTAGATTTAATAAAGTTTTATCCTGCTCACGAGTCAGAAATACCCTTAAACGAGCGCCCATGTCTTAGTCACCTCGATAGATGCATTCTACGTATTTACTTATCTTTACATACTTTGGTTTTTTCACGCCGACCTACTTATCTGATTTTTGAAAAAACTCAGGATAACTCAAAAAGTTTGCTCATAGCTTGCCTCTTGACTCTTGCCTACCTAAACCGATAAGTTGAGAAGTTAAAGTCAATTTTTGGAAATAAAGTATAAATGTTAAAAATATACCAAGATTTATAAAGAAGCTCTGTAATTATGATGCAAAATAATTATATTAATAAAATAGATTAATAGCTATTTTTTAAAGACGCTATATTATCAAGAAGTAGGAAAATTAGGAAAAGTGGGAAAGGTAGGAAAAGTAGGAAAATAGTGAGGCCAATATAAAATTTTTGCTCTGCAATAAGTGTTGAATATATTTTTGTCTCAACCAATAATTTTGTGAAGTAAAATATAAATTTTATGTAAAGCGGACAAAACAAGTATTTTTTGGAGATAATAAAGACAAGTTTCCAGAGATGAGTTGAATAACAAGCAACTAGGCTTGTATATGTATGATTTCCCGCTCATTTAAATATGAATTATCCTAAAAATTCTTTTTAAAGTTTCGATAAATCATCATAAACATCCGAATCATCTCAGAATTTTAATGATACAGTCCTTTATTATTGGTTTTAGAAATTAATCAGGACAACGCTAGCAAATTGTTATTGTCAGAGTTTTACGCTATAGCTTATGGCTATTGCATAAATTTGCCTCTACAGGCTAATGCTGTCTTTTCTGATATGCCTGAATTTTTATAAAATTCCATTGCTGATGATAAATTGCAAACTTTAATAGCGTTCTAAAGCCAATACTTATTGCGTAGCACCCTTTGAAATAATGTCATCATTAACGTTTTTAGTTCAATTTGGGAGTGTGCTACTAAATACGTAAATTATCAAGGATACAGGCGTAAATAAACACAAGTAAAAATAGTAAAAATTAACTGTGCAAAAGGTTATTAATTATGGGATGCAGATTAAAAGTCTTTCTAACTGAGCAAGAAAAACTGACTTTAGAAGAGTTAAGAAAAGCTAAAGATGTTCCTCAACGCACCAAAGATCGCGCTCAAGTCTTACTGCTGAATAATCGCGGCTTAAAAAATGAGCAAATTGCTAAAGGCTTAAACTGGGCAATTTCCACAGTTCGTCAAACCCTTCATCGTTGGGAAAAGATGGGTTTAGCAGGTCTGTGGGATGCTCCCGGTAGAGGTGGAAAACCCCGATATTCAGAATCAGATTTAGTTTATCTAGAAAATTGTTTAGCTCAAGATTCACAGACTTATAACTCGAAACAATTAGCAAATAAACTGGCATCTGAACGTCAGGTAAGCTTAAGTGCAGATCGGTTACGACGGGTACTTAAACAAAGGGGAAGGAAGTTTGGAAGCGCACGCAAACAACTTCAAGAACAGAATTATTAAAAATAATTAGCTGAATAACAATAACTGTTAAAGAAAAATTCAGAAACCTTTTTGTGCGAGTCTTAAACCCCCACGATCCAAACGTTATCTACGAGACACTACACGTAGCTAGATTTTGGGGAGGGGTACACTGATTCGCTATTCGCTTTTTTGTTCAAAATATACAACTTAATTCTGTTTAATAAACAGGAGTCAGAATTCAGAATGGGCTAAACCTTAGCTATCCGCTAACAGAATTCAGAATACTCAACCCACAAAGGGAGAGAGTATTCAATACGGTTCGGTTAAAGGGGAAAGGGAAAAGGGGAAAGGTTTTGAATACATCCTTTACCCTTTTCCCGCAAACCCATTCCCCAGACCACAAGGAAAATGAAAAATGCTTATCCGAACCGTATTGAGAGAGTATTAATAAGGAATAATGTTGAAAATTTGTTTCGCTTGACTACGGGCAAGGTTTTAAACCAATATTCAGATGCTCGTGAACTCGCTACCGCTCCGCTATCACCCAGTCGTACAGAATTCATATTGAATTCTGAGTTCTGAATTCTTCTTAATAAAATAAAATCCACCTAAACATTCAACTGCTTGGTGGACTTGTTATTTATTCTTAGTGGATCCGAGCAGAGTCGAACTGCTGTCCAAATTGGGTATTGACCCCCCGCTCATTCACAGGTTTAGCCTTTCTGACCCTCAAGGCGGGAATCGTTCATTATCCCGAACGTAGGATGCTCTGATTTAATCTTAGCTAGCAAGCCAACCAAAGAACGCTTACTAGAGCATCCGTTGGGGTTTGGTCTTCAGTCCTTAACGGAGTCAAACTAAAGACGCTCGAACCTATAAGAGGTGTTTAGGCAGCTACTAGAGCATCCTTACGAGCAAAGTTAACGATGTTATTCGCATTTACTTTTTGTTTGAGCCTTTGATTTGCGAGAGGAGACTCACTCTCGACCTGAATCACAGAGCAGCGTTCGCCAACCTGTCGAAACCGTGACGGACCCATGCGCTTCTATATTTCAATTATAATACGGGATTTGGTAATTCGTAATTCGTAATTCGTAATTCGTAATTCGTAGTTATCAAAGTCAGGATATATGGCTCTAATTACTGGAAATAGCCAATCGCTAATTTTGAAACCATTAGCAATTGGCTATTTGTCACAATCCACAACAAGTATTTTTCTAAGTTAGTGCTTCAGCACCACCTACAACCTCAAGGAGTTCTTGGGTAATTGCAGCTTGTCGAGCTTTGTTGTAAGACAGTGTGAGGGTATTAATCAATTCACCCGCATTTTCACTGGCATTACTCATAGCTGTCATCCGCGCTGCTAGTTCGCTAGCAGCGGATTCTTGCAACGCCCGCAATAGCTGGTTACTCAGATAGAGAGGTAACAGAGAATCGAGGATCTGTACTGGATCTTGCTCGAAAATCATGTCAGGAGCCAACGTGCGGACTTGATTAGTAACTTTTTCCCGTTCGACTTCAAATTTACCGCCACGGGTTGTCAAGCGGAAGATTTCGTCATCGCCTGCTTCTAGTCCTTGCGGATCTAGAGGTAGCAAGGTTTGGATGACAGGACGGGAGCTAACCAAGGAAAGGAATCTGGTGTAGATTAACTCGATGCGGTCAACTTCTTCCGAAAGGAATAAGGAAAGTAGTTGTTCAGCAATCTGATTGGCTTCTTCTGCGGTGGGGATTTGCTCTAAACCACTGTAGGTAGCATCAATGGGCTGATCGCGGCGTTGAAAGTATTGTGTAGCTTTGCGCCCAACTAGTACGAATTGATAGTCTAAACCTTCTGCTTTGATTTCTTTGGCGCGGTTTTCTGCACGACGGATAACGTTACTATTGTAGCCCCCGCATAGACCGCGATCGCCTGAAATTACTAACAGCCCAACTGACTTAACTTCTCTTTTTCTCAGTAGTGGTAGGTTTGCTTCTTCAAAGCGCAGACGGCTTTGCAAACCATATAATACTTGTGCCAAGCGATCGGCAAAGGGGCGAGTCGCTAGCACTTGTTCTTGCGCCCGACGCACTCTAGCCGCAGCTACGAGGCGCATGGCTTCTGTGATTTTTTTGGTGTTTTTGACCGACTGGATGCGATCGCGTATTGCTTTTAGATTGGCCATATTTTTTTCCTTAGTAGTTAGTCATTTGTCCTTTATCATTAGTCAGTAGTCATTAGTTCTATACCAATGACCCTTCGGGTTCGCCAGTTGCTTATGGGGGAAACCCCCATCGCTTTTAGCGTCTCCCCCTGGGAGAAGACCGCACTGGCTCACCAATGACCAATGACTAATGACTAATTACGCTGTAGCTTTGAAGGTCTTTTTGTATTCGGTCAGCGCTTCCTTCAAAGCAGCTTCTTCTGCATCACCTAATGCTTTAGATCCTTGTACTCCTTGGGCATATTTACCACCCTTTAAGTAATCACGTAGACCTTTGGTAAAGGTGGTTATTTGATTTACAGGTACATCATCTAAGTAACCATTAATACCAGCGTATAAAATCGCTACTTGCTCGTATACTGAGAGTGGCGAATTTTGTGGCTGCTTAAGAAGTTCGCGCAACCGTTGACCCCGCGCCAACTGGTCTTGAGTGGCTTTATCTAAGTCAGAAGCAAATTGTGCAAAGGCTTGCAAGTCGTCAAATTGCGCCAATTCCAATTTAATCTTACCGGCAACCTTTTTCATTGCCTTGGTTTGAGCCGCAGAACCCACACGGGATACGGAAATACCAGGGTTTACAGCCGGACGGATACCAGCGTTAAACAAGTCAGAAGACAGGAATATCTGACCATCGGTAATAGAAATTACGTTGGTGGGAATGTATGCTGATACGTCACCGGCTTGGGTTTCGATGATTGGTAGGGCGGTCATGCTGCCTTTACCTAATTCGTCACTCAGCTTTGCTGCTCTTTCTAGCAAGCGGGAGTGAATGTAGAATACATCTCCAGGGTAAGCTTCGCGTCCGGGTGGACGACGTAGCAACAGGGACATTTGACGATAAGCTTGGGCTTGCTTGGAAAGATCGTCGTAAATTACCAGGGTAGCTTTACCGTTGTACATAAAGTACTCGGCAATAGTTGCGCCTGTGTAAGGAGCTAGATATTGCAGGGTTGCAGGGTCACTGGCGTTAGCAGCAACGACGACGGTGTAATCCATCGCGCCTTTTTCTTGCAATGTCTGCACCACGTTAGCTACAGTAGAAGCTTTTTGACCGATCGCAACGTATACACAAACTACATCTTCTTCTTTTTGGTTGATGATGGTGTCGATCGCGATCGCAGTTTTTCCGGTTTGGCGATCGCCAATAATCAATTCTCGTTGACCCCGACCGATGGGAATCATTGAGTCGATAGCTGTAATCCCCGTTTGCATGGGTTCGTGTACAGACCGACGAGCAATAATACCAGGTGCAGGAGATTCAATCAAACGGCTGTCTGAGGATTTTATGTCTCCCTTACCATCAATGGGGCGACCCAAAGCGTCTACAACACGTCCAATTAAGGCTTGTCCTACTGGAATCTGAGCAATTCTACCAGTAGCGGTTACAGAACTACCTTCTTGAATTTCCAACCCTTCACCCATCAACACCGCGCCCACGTTGTCTTCTTCTAAGTTCTGGGCGATACCAATTGTGCCATCTTCAAATTCCAAAAGTTCCCCAGACATAGCCTTTTCCAGACCATAGATCCGGGCAATACCGTCACCTACTTGTAAGACGGTACCAACGTTAGCAACTTTGACCTCTTGATCGTATTGCTCGATTTGTTGTTGGATAATGCTGCTAATTTCGTCAGGTCTAATTGATATGCTCATGTGTCTATCTTGTTTGCTTTCGAGACGGAAGTATAAGGGACTAGGGATTAGAGACTGGGGATTAGGGATTAGGGATGGAAAGAATTTATGACTATAATCTTTTTCCTAGTCCCCAGTACCCAGCCCCCAGTCCCCAGTCCCAATTTTTTAGCTATTAGTTAAGCGCAATGAAAGGCGACGCAGTTGACCCCGGATACTGGCATCAATTACCTGCGAACCTACTTTAATGATCACACCACCAATTAACTCACTATCTACCTTGGTTTCTAGTTCTACCTGGCGAGCATTAGTTATGGCAATGACTTTTTCTGTAATTGCCTGCTGTTGAGCTTCTGTGAGGGGAACGGCTGAAATTACTTCCGCTAATACGGTTTGATTCAGCTGCCGCAACAGCGCCAGATATTGTTGAAAAATCGATTCCAAGAATGCAATACGGCGTTTGTCTACTAGCACTAACAAAAAGTTACGTAAGTAGGGGTTAGCGCCTTCACCGAGTATTTGTTTGATGAGAGCTTTTTTGTTCTCAGACTGAATAAACGGGTTGCTGAAGAAGTTTTGTAGCTGTTTGTCTGCCTTGAGCAGTCCCAGAAAAGTCCGCGCATCTTCCCCGAACTCTTCTGTCAAATTTTTCGATTGCGCTATTGACAAAAGCGCCTGTGCATAAGGTTGTGCGACTTCGGCTGTTGCTACCTGACTTGTCATACATTGCCTCCCAGTTGTGCGATGCTGCGGTCAATTAAACTTTGTTGAGCATCGTCGGCAATCCCACCTTTAAGCTGTGATTCGACTTTCTGCAATGCTAGTGTAGCAACTCGTTGCCGTAGTTGAGCGATCGCTCGCTCGGTTTCGGTGTTTAAATCTGCTGCTGCCGTCTGTTTCAAGCGTTCTACGTCTTGCGCTGCCTTCGCTAACAAGGCTTCTTTCGATTTTTGCGCGTTTTCTACAGCCGATTGGCGGATACGTTCTGCTTCTGCCTGAGATTGCTTCAACTGCTCTTGCGCTTGGGAAAGGGCTGTCTTTGCCTCTTTTAAGCGCCCTTCTGCTTCCTGAATTGCGGTGGCAATATTGGATTGTCGCTCGTTCAGGATATTGCTTAAAACTTTACGTCCGAAGTAGAATAAGATGCCAACCAGAATCGTTAGATTAATCAGATTGGTTTCAAAAATGTCTAGGTTTAGACCGAAACCACCTTCTGCTGCGCCTTCTGCCAATTCAGAGTGAACAGCGTTCGCTTCTGCGGCAAGTAATAAGAATGTCCCCATGATACCCATTTACAAGTGCGCTGCTCGCTTGCTAATACGTTGTATTTTCCCGAAGGGAAATTAAGTATCTTTCCCCAAGGAAAGGAAATTTAAGTATCTTTTCCCCAGAAGGGAAAAAGTGCCTTTTTTTGACACTTAATTAAGCGCTCTGGACTAGGGGCCAGTTGCGCGTATGCTTTACACAGAACCAATCTCGTTAGCTTATCTAACTGGAGTTGGCCCCAATAGTTTTTCTAGAATCTGCCGACTTAAAGCATCAACTTGTTGCTCTAAGGTGCGAAAAGCTTCTTGCTTTTGTTGTTCTATTTCAACAGAAGCTTGTTCTCGTTGAGACTGAGCTTCCTTTTGGGCTTCAGCGATTTTTTCGGCAGTAATTTTCTTAGCTTCAAGTTGAGCGGCTTCTACAGTAGCTTGCGATTGTCTGCGAGCGTCTGCGAGTTGCTGCTCATATTCGGTAGCCAAGCGCTCGGCTTTAGCCAAGCTTTCTTTCGCCTCAAGGGTATTCGTTCGGATGTAATTATCGCGATCGTCTAGTACCTTGGTCAGTGGCTTATAGAAAATTGCATTCAATAAAGCTGCTAGTAGCAGGAATTGCAATGCCATGAAGGGCAAGGTAGCATCGAAATCAAACATTTGTCTCCTCTTTGGCTGGAGTAGCAGTTTTCATGGCTAGCAACGTCATCCAACCTTTCATATTTTAGAGACCCATAGCCAACAAGGGTCAACTGAACATTAGAAATATTACGATACCCAAAAGATTTTGATTGTAGAGGCGTGATGGTTCACGTCTCCACACTCGCAAAAATTTTCAGGTATTAGCCGAAAGGATTAGCAAACAGCAATACCAAGGCAATTACTAGACCATAGATAGTCAAGGATTCCATGAATGCCAAGGTTAATAGCAGAGTACCGCGAATTTTTCCTTCTGCTTCAGGTTGACGAGCAATACCTTCTACTGCTTGTCCAGCAGCGTTACCTTGACCAATACCAGGGCCAATTGCAGCTAAACCAATCGCTAAAGCAGCAGCGAGAACTGAAGCAGCCTGAACTAATGGATCCATGTTGATTTTCCTTGCTTTGATTACAAAACTAACAAAAGTACGTTAACGATTAGAAACGTGATTTTCACGCTGCACTCGCTTCTTTTAAATCGCGCTTTGCGATGTTTTGAGCGAATATGCTCTTGGAACTGTGCTATCAACTGAGAAGTTTAATGCTCCTCATGCTCATCTCCGCCATGCCCCTCCATTGCCTCATGAATGTATGCTCCGGCTAGGGTGGCGAAAACCAGGGCTTGAATGGCACTGGTAAATAAACCCAAGGCCATTACAGGCAGAGGTACAAATAGAGGAACTAGCAGCACCAATACCGCTACAACCAATTCATCCGCCAAAATATTACCAAATAGCCGGAAGCTTAGGGAGAGTGGCTTGGTGAAATCTTCAAGAATTGCGATCGGCAACAAAACGGGTGTTGGCTCTATATATTTCTTAAAGTAGCCTAAACCCCGTTTGCTAAAACCCGCGTAAAAGTACGCTAAGGAAGTTAGCAGTGCCAATGCAACAGTCGTATTGATGTCGTTGGTGGGAGCAGCCAATTCGCCCGAAGGTAGCTTGATGAGCTTCCAAGGAATTAGTGCCCCTGACCAGTTCGATACGAAAATAAACAAGAACAATGTGCCAATAAATGGCACCCAAGGGCGGTACTCTTTCTCACCAAGTTGGTTTTTGGCCAAATCACGAATAAATTCTAGGGCGTATTCCATCAAATTCTGGATACCCTTGGGAATTCTTTGTGCGTTGCGAGTAGCAGCTATTGAAGCCACTACTAAAATGCTAATCACAAACCATGAGGTGAGAAAAACTTGCCCATGAATTTTAAGATTGCCCAACTGCCAGTAGAAATGATGACCTACTTCTAATTCGGCGAGGGGAAAAGAATTAAAGGCGTTTAAGACACTAAGCATTTGCATTCTTCAAGCTTTTTCCCCAACAAGCGAGGATGGGATTACTATCTTTGTGAGCCTGAACTTTTTAAGAATCAGGAATGAACGCAATTTGCACCATATAGACGAGGAGCGTGGCTTTGTAAGTTAGAAATCCCAAAAATATGGGCAAAATCTGTAGCTCACGCCATTGAGTTGCTACGATCATGACTCCAATAAATAGAGCAAAACGAGTTTTGCTCAAACTGGTTTTTTCACTACCAAGTTGCTCAACGTCTCTAGCCAACATTTTTAAGTAAACCACACCTGTACACGCCCCAATTAAATAATTTAGGGCAATGTTTAAGGAATAAAAAATCCACACAGAGATAAAAATAACCCCCGTCAAGACAAGCGTGATTACCAACAATCGCTGGAAGAGTTGATAAAACTCTTGCATAGAGTTACCTGATTCTGTGTCTCCAGAACCAGTTTTAGCATCTTGTTGCGTTGTCGGAGTGGGCGCAATTGATTCGTCTGACAAGCTCACGAGACTTGAAACCAGTACAGCTAAATTATGATGACTGCACATTCAGTCAGCTGAATCATATCACGATCCGGTAACAATACTTTAGGAAAAAACAATTAACTTCTTGTCAACCTTAGACAGTCAGTAAAATTGCGCTCCCTGAAGTAAGAGAGTGGCTGATGATGTAAGGGAGTGTGCGGATGAATAATCAATAATCTTTGCCGGAAAATTCAAATTTTCTTCCAATTCCAGCTTTTTTGAGTGGATTATCCTCCTCCAAAGTCGTTACATAACATCTTGGTGTTTGAATTAAGTCGGTGTCAATAAAATCAACTGGTGCTTGAGGAGTGTATGGACGTACCGCAAATCAGAAATTGTAGAGTAGCGGCTTGTCATTAAAAATCGCACCACTGCTAAATTCCAAAAAACTCCAACTTTTAGGATGTGCAATACCCTGTTTCTTGGGTACTTTCCTAATTTACATTAATTTACCAAAAGTGGTGATGGGCGATCGCTCATCACCATGAGTATAAATTGCCTTTGTTAAGCCAGTAACAGAGTTCAGTTTTATTAAGCTGGTGTCAATAAAATCAGTTGCTGCTGAAGAAGCGCTCTTACTTCATCTAATCCCAGTTGCACATCTGTTAAAATATCTGCAACTGTAGAATTAGCATCACATTTTTGCATAAATTCAAACTCTGGTACAGATAAATTAACAATTTGGTAATTGTAATTAAAGAAGCATTGACTGGGAAATCCTTCAAGACAAGGATTAAGTTCGGGAATCGCTGCCAATAAAGCATTATCTTCTGACCAGTCAGCTTTGGCTAAGGGAGGACGACCGAGGAAAAATTCGTAATGAGTTACTTCTGGATCTAGTAATTCTATCAGGCGATAAAGCTGGCGATCGCTCAAATCTTTTGCCCGTTCTACTAACTCTGGTGCTTTGCCCAAAAGCCTTTCCAAATCCCAGAAACTCGGATTTGAGAAACCAATAAACTCTAATCCCGAAGCATCAATTAATTCAAACAGCGTCTCAATGTTGTAGTCAATTTCTTGAGGATGAACGTACATATCAGCAAAATGTTCATCCTTGTGATTTTCTAATGACCAGCGCTGCTTTTCGTATTTGACAATTCGGTTATTTTCTGGTAAAGAAGCAAATATTTTTCGCCCGACTTGGACACCATCGCGGTAGTCGCCTTTTTTGTCACCTTGCAGAAGTGCGATCGCTTTTTGCATGAGTTGAATTTCCCAGCGTCCCAACTCACCGTACACAAAAATGTGCATCAAGCCGCCTGGAGCCAACTTTTTTGCCAAAGCTTGAATACCGCGAATTGGATCGAGGGTATGATGCAAAACGCCAACACAGTTAATTAAATCAAACTCACCTGGTAACTGTTCCACATCAAACAAGCTGAGGTGATGAAACTCAACACGGTTAGCCCCAGAACGCTGACAACGTTCTTTTGCTACATCTAAAGCACCAGTACTGAGGTCAATTCCCACAACAGAAGCTTGGGGGTTGAGGTGAACCAAGTACTCTGTACTTACACCAGTACCGCAACCTGCATCTAAAATCCGAATATCTTGCTTTTGGGGTTTTTGACCTGTGCAGAAATTATGAGCGGCTAGCCAATTCCAGCGCCAGTTATAGCCTGGAGGTGGTTCATCCAACAAAGCTTCCGGCGGAAAGGGATATGTATTGTAGAGTTTGGCAACAGCAGCACTAACAGTTTGAGAATCAGACATGATGAGGAATAACGCAGCATTTCTGAGTTTAGCGAATGGTGGACACTTCAGGTAGACAAATCATTGCGTAGGCGCAGCCCGCCGTAGACATCGCTATCAACCCATATATTTTAGGTAGGGAAGTTGTTTAAGTAAAAACACTACTGTTTAAGTATCTTTTGCTTAACTAACTCCGCGTAAATTTGCCAGCATCATGACTTAATACTCGCTTTGGCTCATTCTCTAAGTCAATTTGACTTCCTTCAGCTTCTATGTATTCCAGCACCTCAGCAAAAAGAGGATTAGTTTTGTGCATTCCTGCAAATTTAATTTAAGGGTTTTCTACTTTTTAGTGGTTTGATTTTTATCATATTGCTTTTGCGATCGCTCCAATGATTTACAATCAATCAGAGTTTAATTTACGCTGTGAATGGGGCGCACAAGGAGTTGCTCAACTTGCCCCCATCAGTGATGTAATTGTGATAGTTGACGTTCTCTCTTTTTCTACCTGCGTAGAAATTGCCACTAACAACGGCGCGATAATTTTTCCCTACGCATATAAAGATGAATCAGCCATAGATTACGCCAAGTCAGTGCAAGCAGAGTTGGCAAGTCAGAGACAACGTTGGACTACAACTGGATATTCTCTGTCGCCAAAATCGGTAGCTGAAATTACTGCTGGAACTAGACTAGTTTTACCGTCACCTAATGGGTCTTTTCTAACTTTACAAACAGGGAATACATCAACTTTGGCTGGTTGCTTGCGAAATTGCCAAGCTGTAGCGGAGTTTGCTCAAAAGTATGGCGATAAAATCGCTGTGATTCCTGCTGGTGAGAGGTGGAAAGAAGATGATAGCCTACGTCCTGCATTTGAAGATTTAATTGGTGCTGGAGCAATTCTCAGTTATTTACATGGCAGTCTATCACCAGAGGCAGAAGTTGCTGTGGCAACATTTCAAGCTTTCCAGCAAGATTTACTGGGGTACTTAAAAAAATGTAGTTCGGGTAAAGAGTTGATTGAAAAAGGTTTTGAGTCAGATGTTGAACTGTCCGCAGCTTACAACATTAGTGATTGCGTGCCTTTGTTTATTGATAACGCCTATGTAAATTCTGCTTACAAAGTTAATTAAGCATCTCCCATATTTGGATATCTTTGCCTTGCCAAATTACCCTTGTGTTTTTCCCAGGTAATGGTTGTGTCAAAATTACTTTTCTCAAGAAAATAGGGCAATTTTGAATAATCCAGTAGACCGGAGAGCAAAAAGGGCAGAATCATTAATCTGCCCTGAAAACGTTAAACGTTAAAACTTAATTTTTGATATTAATTAAAGCTTAGTAGCGTCCACGATTGTATCCACCACCACCGCCACCACGACGATCGCCACCACCAAAGGAACCACTTCTATCTTCCTTCGGTTTAGCCTTGTTAACTTTGAGGTCGCGTCCCATCCACTCAGCACCATCAAGAGCTTCAATGGCAGCTGTTTCTTCAGCTTCTGTACCCATCTCTACGAAAGCAAAGCCGCGTGGACGACCAGTTTCACGGTCAGTAGGTAACTGAACACGCTTTACAGAACCATGTTCAGCAAAAACTGATGTGAGGTCTTCTGATGTTACCTCGTAGGATAGATTGCCTACATAAATTGACATGCGTTATCTCCAAAATCATAGGTGTGTAGAGATTTAGATTTCGGAGACAAGCTTGTTAAGACCAAAAGGAAAAAGCCTGTCAATACTAAAAACAAACGCTGTAACCGAATTTTATTCTCACTTAACTACCTTAGCACATCATTGAGTTGGGAATTAGGAATTGGGAATTGGTAATTGGGAATTCAAAAGAGCGGAGGAGAAAACTAATCTTCCTGCTGCCTGCTCCCTTGCTTCTTCCCCATTCCCTATTCTTCATTACCCAATTCAGTAAGTAGCCGCCGAATCATTGATGCATCTTGGGCATCAGGAACTTTTGCTAAATAATTTTGTAAATCGCCTACTGCTTGGGGGTAGTTACCAAGTTGATAGGAGATCAGACCGCGATCGCGCAACTCTAAAGTTAAATTAGGAAACAGCAATAAAATCCGTTCAATTGCTGCGAGGGTTTTTTCTAACTCTTGTTGTTTAAGGTAAATAAATTTTAAATTTGTCAGCATCCGCGCCAAAAATTGCCGATTACTAACTATGGCTAAAAATTCTGGTTGTAGCGTCACGGGTTGCTGATAAATTTGAGACAGCCGTTCCTGGCAATCTTGAGCGAATATTATTTCACCACCATTGAAGGCATCCACAAAAATCTCTATATCTGGAACATCCAGGCGGATTAGGAAATGCCCCGGCATCCCCACACCTACCATCGGAAAATCAATTCGCCGGGCAACCTCCAGGTAAACCAACGCCAAGCTAATAGGAATCCCCAATCGGCGGTCAATTACATCATTGAAAAAGCTGTTGCGCGGGTCGTAATAGTCAATTTGATTTCCAGAAAACTTTAAATCTTCGTATAGATACTGATTAATATTTTGAACGATCCGCAAAGGATATCGTGAGTCTGGTAGGCGTTCTTGAAGCTCCCATGCCATTGTATCAAGGGCGTTAAGATATTTTTCTGGATCTAGCTTGGGATATTCTTCTTGTGCAATATATAAAGCTGCCTTTGCTAGGTCAATATGCTCGTCAGCCTGCTGAATTTCCTGGTAAAAATATTGTCTTGCTGAGGATAAATTCATAAGCTGCTGCTCGGTGAAAGTGTGAGGATGAAGCCGCACCTACGCCCAATCCAGGTATGACGGCTTGACTAAAAGCAATTTTTTATATCTATGTTTATCTTATGGATATTCAAAAGTTTTGCAAATGGATTTTATACATAGCTTTCATAATATGTATCTATCCAGGGTACGAAAATAGGTTAATGTTGATTAAAAATTATAACACTTCGATACTTATTAAACTACCTTAGAATCATATAGCGTAAAACTAAATTGTAAACGAATTTAGCCCTTGTAATCTTCTAGCCGCGCTACGCAGTTATCATCCTTTACGATTTAGCATGTTATTGAGTTCTAAAATTGACAAAAGTCCATACCCTCTTGAAATTAACTTTTTGCTATCTAGTATAAAGGCTAAATCCGAAACTCTTCTGCGATCGCGTCTTTGTGGTTCGTTAAAAAAGTGTAGGCGTTATCGTAGCGTTCCACAGGAAAGCCCATCGTACCCCTACAAAGAAGCAGGCTATGCGTAGCGTCTCATAGATAAGCCCACCAACCCTTACCCTACTGTTTCAGAAGACATCACCTGATTTTTTCTTAGGGAACTCTAGAAAATAAATTATCCAATTTTTGAACTTCACTACGACTTTCTCTCTCCCTGCCCCCTGCCCCCTGCCTTTAAAGCGTTGCGTAGCCTCCCGTAGGGATGGGATATTTTTTTGGAAGTCCCTTAGTTAACTATCCTTTTTATCGGGATTTCTATCCAGAACTCACAACCGTTACCAGGTTTGGAAACACACTTGATATTACCACCATGTTTTTCGACAATAATTTGGTAGCTAATAGATAACCCTAAACCAGTACCTTGTCCGGGTTGTTTGGTGGTAAAGAAAGGTTCAAAAATGCGCGATCGCACTATTTCTGGAATCCCACAACCATTGTCAGCGATGCAAATCAGAATAGTATTCTCTTCGATGACTTCTGTACGAATCCAAATTTTAGGATTGTCAATTTTTTTTCTACTAGTTGCTGAGTTTTCCAGTGCATCGATCGCATTGTTGAGAATATTCATAAATACTTGATTCATCTGGGCTGCGTAGCAGACTACTGGAGGGAATTCACCATATTCTTTAACTACCTCAATACCAAAAGAATTAGTCTGTGGTTGCAGCCGATGTTGTAGAATTAGCAAAGTGCTGTCGATGCCTTCATGCAGATCGACTGGCTTCATTCCTGATTCGTCAATTCGAGAAAAACTCCGTAACGATAAAACTAATTGAGAGATCCGATCTGCTCCTATCTTCATTGAAGTGAGAATTTTTGGCAAGTCATCACTAATAAAATCTAAATCCAATGCTGCTACTTGTTTTTTAATTTCCTCTGTTGTCTTAGGATACTGTTTCTGGTAAAGGCGCAGTAACTTAAATAAACTTTCGGTATGTTCTGTAACATAAGTGATGTTACCGTAAATGAAACTAATGGGGTTGTTAATTTCATGCGCTATACCAGCAACTAACTGTCCTAAGCCTGCCATTTTTTCACTTTGAATCAACTGGCTCTGAGTATTTTGTAATTCTTTCAGAGTCTGGGTGATTTCTTCTTTCTGTCGTTGAGTTTGTGCGAGTAATTCCGCTTGCTGAAGTCCTACCCCTAATTGAGTACCAATCTGCATAAGCAAATCTACCTCATCTTCTTGCCAATCACGGGGTTTGATATTTTGATAAGCTGCTAATAATCCCCAAAGTTTCTCACCCTGAAAAATTGGCACAATCATGTATGCCCTAGCCTCCATTAGCTCAAGGAGGGCAATATAAGAAATAGAATCATCAGTACTGTAAATATCGTTAATAGCAAGACTTTTCCCACTAGCAAAATCTCCGCCTTGGGATTCTTGCAAGAAATTATTTGCGGCAGCTACGCCCGTCGTAGACATCGCAGGTACAATTTCCCTTACAGATGGCGAACCTTGGGCTAATGACTCGGCAACAAATTCGCCACTCCAATCAGCCCGGAATCGATAGATTGTGACTCGGTCGACTTCCAATAATCGGCGGACTTCTTCTGTACTGGTGGCAAAGATGGTATCAATATCAAGAGACTGGCGAATTTTTTCCACTGTTGTGGCTAATGCTTTCTCTCTTTCGGTCGCTTTTCGTTGTCGTTCGGCGGCTTTAGCGAGTTTTTGCGCCTGTACCTGCATCTGTTTCAAGGACTCAGCTTGCTGTAATGCTACTCCCAATTGAACGCCAACTTGTGCTAATAAATTGATTTCCTCATCTTGCCAATAACGAGGTTGAGAGTTTTGATAAGCTACTAACAATCCCCACAACTTCTCGCCCTGAGAAATTGGTACAAAAGCTTCATTTCGTGCATACTTACCCGCTTGCTTTCGTTGCACAAGAACGCCTTCTGTCACTGGCTGCGGCTTAACCGTTGGTGTCCAGCCATCAACGATGGAATCAGCCACAAATTCCCCACTCCAATCAGGATAGAAGCGGTAAATTGCGACTCGTTCCACTTCTAATAGCCGACGAACTTCTTGAGTTGTGGTTTTAAAAATGGCTTCAATTTCCAAGGACTGACGAATTTTTTCTACGGTGTTCGCCAATGCCCTTTGCCTTTCCGCAGCTTTACCGATCTCTGCTGCTTGGATTTGCATTTGTTGAATAAATTCCGCTTGCTGCAAAGCCACACCTAATTGTGTGCCCACTTGGGTAAGCAAGTAAACCTCATCTTTTTGCCACTCACGGATTCCAGTGTTCTGGTAAACTGCTAGCAAGCCCCAGAGTTTCTGACCGTGGTAAATGGCAATGATTACATACGCTCTTGCCTGATAAATTTCTAAGATTTTAATGTAGCAATCGCTAAAGCCTGAATTGTAAATATCATTACAAATTCGGTATACTTCACAGTTGCTAAAACTACCACCTTTTGCATCTTGTAAATAAGTATCAGCAACTGGGGGTTTAGCTAAATCTTTGGCACTACATTCACTGACGTTTTCTTTCAATTCTGGCTGTTGCGACTGTTGATCCATGAGGGAGATCCAGCCTTCTGCCACTGATTCAAACACGAATTCACCACTCCAATCGGGATTGAAGCGATAAATAGCCACGCGGTCAGCATTTAGCAAAGTTCTCAGTTCTGCGGTGGTTGTATGGAAAATGTTTTCCAAATCTAGAGACTGACGAATTTTTTCAATAGTAATGGCTATGGTTTTTTGCCATTGGGCTGCTTTTTCTCTGGCTTCTGCTTGTGCTAGTTGTGCCGATTGGAGTTTTACTTGTTCTATGTAATCTGCTTGCTGCAAAGCAACTCCTAGATGTTCGGCGATTAATTGCACAAACTCAATTTCTGATGCTTCCCATTGCCGAGAATTACTACACTGATGAATACATAATAATCCCCATAAATTTTTACCTTTTATCAAGGGGGCAGTTATATTGGCACGTACTTGGAATTTTTCCAGAATCTGGATGTAGCAATCACTAGCATCAACTTGATAAATATCAGTTATTGCTCTAATCCGACCTTGCTGATATAATTCTGCGAACTCCTCACTAAAGCAGTGGTCGCGCAGTTTAGCTGCTAGTGCCGAATCCCATTCTGTTGCCACATCTTCATAGATAAATTCCCCTTCCCATGCCAAATCAGGATAGAAACGAAACACGCAAACCCGATCGCTTTTCAGAAGTTGGCGGACTTCAGTGACTGTAATTTTGAAGATTGCGTCTATATCTAGAGACTCGCGGATGCGGGCAATAACTCCAGATAAAGCTTTTTGTTGCTCATTCTGACGTGAATGAGATTCTTGCTGTTCTGAATTTGGTTGTATGGGTTGAGTAGTAGAGGAGTTTTCCATTCCCAATGGGACTTTAAATATTGAAAGTCTTCTATCTCATGATTCCCCTAGCGATCGCAAAGGTAACAGTTATTTCCTTGGAATACCAAAAAACAATGTAGGGACACGATACTATCGCGTCCCTACAATAACATTTTTCAACCACGAAAAATCATCGCCGCTTGGGAGTGGCGCTGCGGCTGGTGCGTTTGTCTTCGTCTCGGCGACGGCGATCGCGCCAATCTGCCACGGTTAAATAACCAATACCACCAGTAACTACTACGAGCAGCACTATGGCTACTATTGTTAAAATACTCAAAAATGGACTTTCCACAATGCCTCTACAGTCCGTTACGTCCCCAAACTACCATTGCAATTGACCAAGTGAACACAACTAACAGCGATACCCAACCTAGTGTCAAAATCTCCATAGTCCCGCTTTTCAAATAATTACAAAAGGTTTCTAATATTTATCATACAGGGATTGGGCAGGCTGAGATTTTTTTATAAACGGGATTGTAACTTTGGCGGGCAATGTCTACGACGGGCTATGCCTATGCAAAATATACATCATCTTTCTTGGTACTTAGTACTTCAAGCATTAATAAAGACTAATGTAAAAAAATAGCGATCGCGCTTTACCACTTAATGGTTTGGGAATACTAGGGTTACGGGTATATATTTCAAATCCAACAACCCCTAGTATTATGCCGACATTTTTCAACTATCCTTTCCAATCTAACGGTTTTATTCCCCACGGACATTGTTATCTCTGGCAAACTGGATTAGTTTGGCTGCACATTATTTCTGATGCTACGATCGCTCTGGCATATTATTCTATTCCCTTCCTACTGATTTACTTTATTTCCAAGCGCAAAGACGTTCCTTTCAATGGGGTGTTTTTGTTATTTGGTGCTTTTATTATTGCCTGCGGTACTGGACACATAATGGATATTTGGACGCTTTGGCATCCAAACTATTGGGTTGCAGGTGGTTTAAAAGCTATAACTGCCATTATTTCCATATACACGGCATTTGCGTTATTTTACCTGATGCCTCAAGCTCTCACACTACCCAGCCCTGCCCAGCTAGAAGCTATCAATCTAATACTTACAACTGAAATTGTAGAGCGCAAGCGCATCGAAAAAGAACTACGTATTGCACAGGAAGTTACTCAAAACTCCAGCCAAGCTAAAAGTGAATTTCTCGCCAATATGAGTCATGAACTACGCACACCTCTTAACGGTATCCTGGGCTATACACAAATTCTCCAACGCACAGAATCTTTGAGTGAAAAAGGACGTAAAGGACTCAGCGTTATTTATCAATGTGGTTCTCATCTTTTAACCTTAATTAATGATGTCCTGGATCTCTCCAAGATCGAAGCCCGGAAGTTGGAATTGTATCCTGTTGATTTCTACTTGCCTGCCTTTATAGATAGCGTGACTGAAATTTGCCGCATCAGGGCAGAACAAAAAGTCATCGCCTTTCACGTCGAACTAGATCCTGATTTGCCAACGGGTATTCATGCTGATGAAAAACGTTTGCGGCAAGTACTGATTAACTTGCTTAGTAATGCGATGAAATTTACTCATCAAGGCAGTGTCACTTTCAAAGCTTACGTCATCGAGCGAGAATCAAATGCTAATGGAAAAAATAACTATAAAATTCGCTTTGAGGTAATAGATACTGGCACTGGCATAAACCCTGAACAAGCTGAGAAAATCTTTCAACCCTTTGAGCAAGTGGGGAGTCAGAAACGACAATCTGAAGGTACAGGCTTAGGATTAGCAATCAGCCAAAAAATTGTTTTGTTAATGGGTGGTCGAATTCAGGTGCAAAGTGAATTTGGCAAAGGTAGCACTTTTTGGTTTGAGGCAAAATTTTCAGAATCTAAAGATTGGGCAAAGGTTTCTAGAGTAGTTGAGCAGGGAACTATTATCGGTTATCAAGGACAAAGACGCACCATTTTGATTGCGGATGATAAATGGGAAAACCGATCGGTAATTGTAAATTTACTAGAGCCGATTGGGTTTACTGTTGTAGAAGCTAGTAATGGTCAGGAAGCATGGGTACAGTCTCTAGCCAACGAACCAGACATAATTATCACTGATTTAGTGATGCCGATATTGGATGGATTTGAGTTAATAAATCGTTTACGTCAGGTGGGAGCATTTAAAGAGATTCCGATCGTCGCTTCGTCAGCAAGTGTGTTTGCAGTCGACCAGCACAAGAGTATTGATGTAGGTGCAGATGCCTTTTTACCAAAGCCTATAGAAGCTGAAAATCTTCTAGAAATGCTACGACAGTTTTTGCAACTACAATGGATTTTTGACACTAAAGTAGATGCGATCAAAAAAACCTCTAAAGATAGTTTTAATGAACAAAATGAAATAGTTCATCCTAGCAAAGAGGTGTTGCAAGAGCTACTCGAGCTAGCACAAGATGGCGATATTCAAAATATTTTAGAACTTGTTGAACAACTTTCTGCATCTGATGAGAAGCTGAATCTTTTTTCCCAGCAACTTACGCAGCTTGCTAGTAATTTCCAACTTAAACGTTTGGAAACTTTTATTGAACAATATATCGATTAATTTCAGTTAAATTCCAATTTTAAATTCATCATGATCAAACCCCCTAACGGATTTATTTTAATTGTCGATGATAATCCGACAAATTTATCTGTCCTATGTGCAGCGCTTAATAGCGAGGGTTTTCGTTTCCGTGTTGCAGTTGATGGAGAAACTGCGATCGCTCAAGCTGAACGCAATCAACCAGAGTTGATTTTGCTGGATGTACAAATGCCCGGTATTGATGGATTTGAAACTTGTCGTCGCCTCAAAGCTAATCCCGTCACCCAAAACATTCCGATTATTTTCACCACTGCTTTAGCAGATACGGAAAGCAAAACCAAGGGATTTTCTCTTGGTGCAGTAGACTATATCCCGAAACCCTTTGCCCAAGAGGAAGTCATTGCTAGAGTGCGCGTGCATTTGCAACTCAAAAAATTGACTGAATCTTTGGAACAACAAGTTAGCGATCGCACCAAGGCTTTGCAACAAGCCCAAGTCCAACTCGTACAGCAAGAAAAACTCTCAACACTCGGAGAGTTAATCGCTGGTATTGGCCATGAAATCAACAACCCCATCAACTTTATTTCTAGCAATATTCCCCCGTTGGAAGAATATATTGCAGGAGTAACCGAGTTGCTCTTACTGTATGAACAAGAGTATCCCAACCCAACAGCCAAAATTACCACTGCGATTGAAAAATTGGATCTGAACTTCGTTCTCGAAGATATGGTAAAAATTTTGAACTCACTCCAGATAGGGAGTGAACGAATTCAGAACCTTTCTAATTCACTCCGTAGCTTCTGCCGCTCGGATAGCGATACAACAATATCGGCTAATTTGCATCAAGGATTAGATAGTACGCTAATGATTTTGCAACACCGCCTCAAAGCTAATGGCGATCGTCCCCGCATTGAAGTTATTAAAAGTTATGGAGTATTACCAGAGGTAAATTGCTATCTAGGACAGATGAATCAAGTATTTATGAACATTCTAGCAAATGCAATTGATGCCCTTGATGAAGCTATAATCCAAGGCAAAATGAGCAATCTAATTCCTGAGATTAAAATTTCAACAGAAGTAAATTCTGAACAATTGGTTGTAATTCGGATTGCTGATAATGGGATTGGGATTCCTGAACGGCTTAAAAAACATTTGTTTGAGCCGTTGTTTACTACAAAAACCGTTGGCAAAGGCACTGGACTTGGCTTGTCGATCGCTTATGAAATAGTTGTAGAGAAACACAAAGGTATATTAGATGTAAATTCTCAACCAGGCATGGGAACTGAGTTTATCATCAAAATTCCCATATAATAGCAGCATTTAATGAATTGTAAAGCTGCTCTAGCATTTATCATATTAGAGACTAAGGAAAAATTTATCCGATACCTAATCCCTAATTTAAATATAGAGTGAACTCAACTTTAGATCCCGAATTAATTGCAGAACGCATAGAATCCCTCAAGGCTGGAATAGTTGGAGGTTTATCTGTGTGTTTTGCTTTTGTGCTTGTCAGTCTGTTGAATACTTTTGTACTAGCAAAGTATTTTCAGAGCCTCGTAAGTCTGCACAGTGATGCTAACTGGCACTTGTGGGAAAAAATTGCGATCGCAACTTTTACAGGCTTACTATTTGGTGTAACCTACCGCTATATCATCCGCTCAGATAAAAATCCCCAACTCAAAGCTGGCGGTGTGTTGGCTTTTGGCTTGGTGCGCGGATTAACCCAAATAGAGAATCACACCACAATTTGGCCTTTTTTGATATTAGCAGCAGAAAGTTTATTTTGGTTTACCTTTGCTGCGATCGCTCTTGATATCGCAATTAAACTCCGTTGGATTAAACCTTTTTCATCATAACTTTGCCGCACCTCTGTTCAAGCATTACCTTTGATTGGCGGTCAATTCAAAGTTGAAAGTAAAACTACTTCTAACCTGTCTTGGAGTCTTAATAATGGAGCTAAGCGGATTCGAACCGCTGACCCCCTCAATGCCATTGAGGTGCGCTACCAACTGCGCTATAACCCCTTGAAATCCATTATATATAATGGCTTAATTTTTAGTAGTTTGTCAAGCTTTTGTGGGAACTAAATTTTAAATATCTTCTTTAGCACTCAGCTATCACAAGGAGACTTGCAACAAATATGTCATACAGTGTCCCATTAGAAAGTAAACTACTAACATAGCAGCAGCAGCCAGAGCAACCAATGTACCAGCCAACATGAGAGAAAATTCTTTACTCTCATAGGCTCTTTCCATTAGGTGCAGCGACCAAGCTACCAAAGCTACATCAAAAAGTAAAATAGGAAGCAACATATTTTTTAATATTTGTTAATACTTGTAAAATAATATTAACACCCTTTTTGGTAAGTGTGTCTAACCGCAGATAGATGTCATTCATTGAAAATTTATGGATCAAGATATGCATCAAGATAATGTTCTTACTGGCACATTGCGATCGCGCAAATAATTTTTGATTTCCGCTACGCTTAATTGTCCGTAATGTAATAGCGATGCCAGTAGTGCTGCTTCAGCTTTGCCTTCAGTTAGGGCTGTGTAAATATGTTCACAATTACCTGCACCACCAGAAGCAATGACTGGAATTTCTACAGCGTTTGCAATAGCCCGTGTAATCTCGATATCATACCCGGCTTGGGTTCCATCAGCATCCATACTTGTGATCAGCAGTTCACCGGCCCCCCGTTTTTCAACTTCCTGTGCCCAAAGTAGAGCATCTAAGCCTGTATTTTCCCTGCCACCCCGCACATACACATCCCAACCTGGATTCTCCGGGTTATTTCTGCGTCTGGCATCAATAGCAACAACTATGCACTGATTACCAAAGCGATCGCTTGCCCGATTAATCAAGTCTGGTTCCCGCACTGCCGCAGAATTAATACTAACCTTATCTGCGCCCGCTCGTAACAAAGCTTTAACATTTTCTAAGGATTGAATGCCACCACCCACAGTCAATGGAATAAAGACCTGTTCAGCAGTCCGGTAGACCACATCTAAAATTGTAGCTCGGTCTTCATGAGTAGCTGTAATATCCAGAAATACTAACTCATCAGCACCGGCTTCGTTGTAAACCTTGGCCAGTTCTACCGGATCGCCTGCATCTTGGAGATTGACAAAGTTAACTCCTTTTACAACCCGTCCCGCCTTCACATCTAAGCACGGTAAGATTCTTTTAGATAACATAATAACTTTTGTACTTCTGGGTAATTGACCGGAATTTAAATTTTAAATTGGCGCGGGTATTCTCAAACGAAAATTTTCATGGGCATTGGGCATGGGGCATTGGAATTAGGGGAGAGGTGACAGGCGACAGGTTATAGATGAATAATCTGTACCCTATAACCTGTGTAACCTATTCCCTTCTCTACTCCCCAGTCCCCAGTCCCCAGTCCCCAGTCCCTTAACACTAGATAGCTGAATTATGGCGATAATCTCCTCGAAAAAACAGCCTCCAGAACCCAACGGAGAACCAAAGCAGCGTCGAGAGTTGGCGAAAACACCATCCACAGAAAATATTTTGAAGCCTGAAGCTGCTGTTGATGAACAAGAACAGCAGGAAGAGGGTATTCGTCCGCACCGATTTGCCGATTACATTGGGCAAAAAGATTTAAAGGATGTGCTAGATATTGCCATTAAAGCAGCCAAGTCTCGTGGTGAGGTGTTAGATCACTTACTGCTGTATGGGCCGCCTGGATTGGGTAAAACCACAATGGCAATGATTTTAGCATCGGAAATGGGGGTAAATTACAAAATTACTAGTGCGCCAGCCCTAGAACGTCCACGAGATATTGTCGGGCTACTGGTAAATATGAAACCAGGTGATATTTTATTTGTAGATGAAATTCATCGCCTCTCGCGGATGACGGAGGAAATTCTCTATCCGGCGATGGAAGATTATCGCTTAGATATTACTATCGGCAAGGGTTCCAGCGCTCGGATTAGAAGTTTGCCACTGTCAAAATTTACTCTAGTGGGAGCTACAACTCGTGTTGGTGCTTTAACTTCACCACTGCGCGATCGCTTCGGTTTAATTCAAAAACTCCGATTTTACGAAGTTGACGAACTGACTCAAATTGTACTGCGAACCGCTCAATTACTCAAAACCCCTGTTACACAAGATGGTGCAACAGAAATTGCCCGTCGTTCGCGCGGAACGCCACGAATTGCCAATAGACTACTAAAGCGAGTCCGTGATTATGCGGAAGTAAAAGTATCTGGCGAGATTAATGAAAGCGTTGCATCTGAGGCACTGCAACTATTCCAAGTAGATCCTTGCGGTTTAGATTGGACAGACCGCCAGATGCTGAGTGTGATAATTGAACAATTTAATGGCGGCCCAGTGGGATTGGAAACAATGGCAGCCGCAACGGGTGAAGATACCCAAACAATTGAAGAAGTGTACGAACCTTACCTCATGCAGATTGGGTATTTAACTAGAACTCATCGCGGCAGGATGGCGACTAAGGCAGCATATAAGCATTTGGGATTCACGCCGCCTAATGAACAGTTGTCATTATTGTAATTATGGGTATTGGGCATGGGGCATTGGGCATGGGGCATGGGAGAGATAAAAATTACCTTTTTCCCCTCTGCTCACCATTCCCAATTCCCAATTCCCAATTCCCAATTCCCAATTCCCAATTCCCCACCTAGATACAGGTAAACCTAGATGATTAAGTTAATTGGTATTTTTCTAAGTCTATTACTTGTGTTTGGCTGGGGTACTCCAGTGATGGCACAATCTCAACCGCCCATTACTGAAGAACAGTTAAAGCAAGGAGATGAATGGGCAAATCAAGCATTTGCAGCGACAAATCAAGGTGATTTTGCGACAGCTGAAACTTTTTGGACAAAGATTATTGAGCAATTTCCGACGAATGCGGGGGCGTGGAGTAACCGAGGAAATTCGCGGGTGAGTCAGAATAAGTTACAAGAGGCGCTGGCAGATTATAACAAAGCCATAGAACTAGCGCCGAATGTCACCGATCCATATTTAAATCGGGGGGCGGCGTTGGAAGGGTTGGGAAAATGGGAAGATGCGATCGCAGATTATAATCATGTCTTAGAACTAGATCCTAAAGATGCGATGGCATATAACAATCGGGGAAATGCCAAAACAGGTTTAGGAAAATGGGAAGATGCGATCGCGGACTACAAAAAATCTAATGAGATAGCCCCAAATTTTGCCTTTGCCCGTGCTAACTATGCTCTCGCCCTCTATGAAACTGGTCAAAAAGAGCAAGCAATCCGGGAAATGCGAAATATCGCCCGTAAATACTCCAAATTTGCTGATGTGCGTGCCGCCCTCACAGCTGCATATTGGGTAAATGGAGAACAAGGTGAAGCTGAAAGCAACTGGGTAGCAGCCTATGGACTTGATAGCCGCTACAAAGATATTGATTGGGTAAAAAATATCCGCCGTTGGCCACCCAGTATGGTGTCAGCTTTGGATAAATTCTTAAAAATCCAGTAGAGGCATTGATCGTGACTCATTTTGGTATCATCTGTCCTGGTGGAGCAACCGGCCCTCTTAACACTATGCTTCCCTTGGGGCAGGAACTTCAACGACGTGGGCATCGCGTCACCTTCTTTGGCTCACTCGATACTCAATCTAAGGTACTGGCAGCAGGAATAGAATTCCAAGCAATTGGTGAAAAAGATTTTATTCCTGGCTCAACAGCAGAAACCTTTGCCAAATTAGGTCAACTGCGGGGATTGGCTGCGTTGCGATACACTATTGACCTGCTGAAGCTTGTTTCATCTGTGACACTCCAAGAGGCTCCAGCAGCAATTAAAGCAGCAGGCGTAGAAGCTTTGCTAGTAAACCAAAGTTCACCAGAGGGAGGGACAATTGCCGAGTTTCTGAAAATTCCTTTCATTATTGTGTGCAGCGCTGTGGTGCTGAATCAAGAACCTAGTATTCCTCCTTTTTTCACAACTTGGAAGTATAGCCCAGCTGGGTGGGCACGTTTACGCAACGAAATAGGTTACACGTTACTTAATAGCGTCGTCAAACCACTTGAAGATTTGATTAATGAATATCGTCGAGAGTGGAAATTACCCCTGTACTCTAGTCTTAAAGATGGTTACTCTCCACTAGCTCAAATAAGTAATGCACCTGCTGAGTTTGAATTTCCCAGAGAAGAATTAGCTCCTTGGTTCCATTTCACGGGAAGCTATCATACTTCAGCCAGTCGAGCACCTGTTTCTTTCCCCTACGAAAAATTGACGGGGAAACCGTTAATTTATGCTTCGATGGGAACATTACAAAATCGTCTGATTTGGGTTTTTCAGACTATTGCTTCAGCTTGTGAAGATTTGGATGCTCAGTTAGTGATTTCTCTGGGAGGTTCTGCTAAACCAGAATCATTACCAAACTTGGCAGGAAATCCTTTAGTAGTTGAGTATGCACCTCAATTAGAAGTGCTGGAAAGAGCCACCCTCATGATTACTCATGCGGGAATGAATACAACAATGGAATGTCTCAAAAAAGGAGTGCCAATGGTGGCGATTCCAGTTGCTAATGACCAGCCAGGAGTAGCAGCGCGGATTGCTTGGACAGGGACAGGTGAGCTTGTCACCCTCAAAAAACTGAATGTTCCCAGATTGAAAAATGCTATCAAGCGCGTGTTGACAGAAGAATCTTATAAACAGAATGCCCTCAGATTACAAGCAGCTACTCTTGCGGCTGGGGGGGTAAGTCGAGCGGCTGAGATTATTGAGCAGGCTGTTTCTACAGGTAAGCCTGTCTTGGCTTAAACACAATAATCAGAATGAAGTTGATGATGAACTTAGACTTGTTTTATCCGTTCCAATTTCCTGACCGGATTCTTTGAACATCCTTATAAAGACCTGACTTCAAGGGACGTTCCTGCAATAATTTCGTCTACCATATCTACAACGTTTTTGATAGCAAATGCCTCCCTGGTAAGCTGCATTCTAAAATTCTTCACGCTGAACTAGAACTAGTCTGAAGGATGGGCTGATTTTGAGAACGTTTCCCCTTCACCACCATCTTCACACCACCTGCTGGACTAAATAGCAAACCCTTACGCACTGGCTGCACTGGTTTGCTATCAGCCAGTTCCATCTCCCAGTGAGACAGTACTGTTGCCAACACCAATTTCATCTCAAACAAGGCAAATGCCATGCCAATACAGCGACGGTTCCCGCCACCAAAGGGTAAATACTCATAAGGAGAAAATTGTCGTTCCAGAAAACGCTCTGGCTTAAATTGCTTCGACTCAGGATATAAATCTTCTCGATGATGGGTCAAATAAATAGAGGGAATTAGTATAGTTCCAGGCTCAAAGTTGTATCCCCCAATTTGTAGGGGTGATTTAACCAATCGATTTAGTGCCGACGTTGCCACTGGGTAAAGACGTAGTGTTTCAGAACAGACAGCATTCAAATAAGGCAATCGGAAAATAGTGTTTGCATCTGGTCTTTTACCCAAACTATCTAGTTCTTGCAACAGTTTTTCCCGTACCTGCGGCCGATGGTGAATCCAGTACAGCGCCCATGATAAGGAAGTTGCAGTAGTTTCATGACCTGCCACTAATAAGGTCATCAGTTCATCACGTAATTCTAAGTCTGTCATCGGCTCTCCCGCTTCATCACGAGCAGCCATCATCAAAGATAAAATATCAGTTCCAGATAGATTGGGTTGTGCTTTGCGTTCTTGAATTTGGGCGTAGATAAGTTGATCGATTTGCTGCCGTAAACGCAAGTATTTCCCCCAAGGACTCCACGCTCCTAAATCCTGTCGCAGTGATGAGAAAATAAGCAGAACTGTCCTTAATAAAGGGATTTTGGGATTTAGGATTTTAATTAGGAGTTGGCTGAGTTTCTTGTAACGTGGGCCATCTTCTAGACCAAATACAGCCTTCAAAATCACTTGAAAAGAGATTTCTTGCATAGACGGCAAAACTGTAAAGGTTTCTCCAACCTGCCACTGGCTACTGACTTGCTCTGTGATTTCACGGATTAACTCACCATAAGCCAGCATTCGTTCCCCGTGCAAGGGGGGTGTTAACAGCTTTCGTTGTCGCTGATGAGGCTTTCCATCTAGTGACAGTAATGATTGCTGTCCTAATAAAGGTGCTTTAATCCCTGCTGATTCACCAGAGTCTAACTGTTTTGGATCTGTAGTAAAAATCTGCTGAATTGCCTGGGGATTGCTAATGAAGACTTGAGGAGCAAAATTTGATCCAAGTTGGAGGGTGAAGATATCACCATAACTTTTAGTACAGGCTTCTATATATTCTAAGGGATTAGTAAGCCAGTGATACATCTGTATCCAAGGGTGAGTTTGAGGCCCGTTAGGTAGTTTAAGTGCAGACATTTTTATTAATTTCCCAATAATTGGAGGAAGATTGTTATCAGCTAGTTATTCATGCACCCGTAGCTTGATTAATCTTAGAACACAGATTAGGAAGATGAACTTACCAATTCTTGAATCTGCCTTGGGGTCAATTCCTGGACATTACGCAAAACTATTGCTGCTCCTGCTGCTATTAGTGTCTCACCATAAGCATCACTACGCGCTGCTGTTTCCTGTACGTGAGGCGGTAAAACCCCTACACCAAACCAAGTGCGAGCAGAATCTAGACTCCGCGCTTTCTCGACGGTATACATGTCTGCTACCGTATCTCCCACATACACTACAGCTAATCTTTGCTCAATTCCATTTTCTAACTCACGAACTGTAGCGAAAAGTCCAGTGGGGTCTGGTTTTCCTGGTGCATCTTCCATCGCAATCAACACCGGAGATTCCAAACCCAAGCGTTTTTCCAATACATAGTTAGCGGAAGCACGAGTTGCACCGCTAAAAAATCCCCAAGCAATCCCGGCTTGGGTAAGTTGTTCTAAATAGCTGGGTTGTAATAATAAGGGTTCATTACAGATATACCCTGTAAAATTGTTTGGATCTGAGCCTCGGTAACGCGATTGAAAAAACGCAACGATCGCACTGTAATCTAGTTGCAGTTGCTCGCGGCTCTGTCCTTGGCTTTCAAAGTAGCGGTAAATTAATTCCTGCGATGCTTCCCAATCGTTATTCCATACGCCTTCAGACTTCAGTTGGTCAATATCCAATGGGGTTGGACGATATGCTTGGGTAGTAAAATATTCTACGGTATCTGCGATCGCCCGACGATAGGAACCGCTAACATCGCGTACAACGCCATCAATATCAAAAATAGCGATCGCTTTTGCAGAAGTTGGTTGAGTCATGGAGTAAGAAGCAAAAGAATTTTAAATCATCATAATGCGCTTATGACTCAGGTAAAAAATTCGGGTCAAGGGCTTCCTCTGGCGAGAAGTGAGATTGCGTCGCTTCGCTTTAAATTCAAAATTCAAAATTCCCATAAACAAATTTACTTGCTCTGTATCATGGGTCTGTTTCGGTCACAAGCATCTTTGTTAGCGCCGACTTACACCTTATGCTAACCCAATCCAATCACAGTTTGGTCATTTGATGGGGTATTGCGTTAAAATAAGCGATCGCTATCCTAGTTCAGTAATGCCCGGAAATTCCCGGAGGTGTGATTGACCAAGTTTATTTTGAAAATTCTGTGGTTAGACGAAAACGTTGCTCTAGCAGTCGATCAAATTGTCGGCAAAGGTACAAGTCCTTTGACTAAGTACTTTTTTTGGCCCAGAAATGATGCCTGGGAAGAATTAAAAAAGGAATTAGAGTCCAAACATTGGATTACTGATGTGGATCGTGTCGAGTTGCTTAATAAAGCGACAGAAGTGATTAACTACTGGCAAGAGGAAGGCAGAAACCGTCCAATGGCAGAAGCTCAGTTGAAATTTCCAGAGGTTGCCTTCACAGGTAGCGCCTGATATTACAATATTAGCGATGTCTACGACGGGCTATTCGGCATCGCGCTATTCTACAAGCTGCCACAGTTTGATAGTCTTGTCTTTGCTGCCACTTGCAATTAATTGTCTAACTTTGCTCACAGCAACAGCAGATACTGAGTCTACATGACCAGAGAGAGTAACAATCTCTTCTGCTGTGCTTAACTTCCAAAGTTTAACTGTTTTGTCGCAACTTGCACTTAGGAGTGTTTCGCCATCGGCAGTAAAAGCCACAGCCACCACAGACCAAGAATGGCCTACAAGTGTGCAAATTAGCTGACCCGTGTTTACGTCCCACAATTTAATAGTGTTATCATCACTACCCGTCGCCAAAATTTTCCCATCGGGACTAAAAGCGACTGTCAAAACCGCCCATGCATGACCCGAAAGGGTGCTTAACAAGCTATAGCATGGGCGGTTTTGAACATGAGGCAAGGGGGCAGGGGGAAAGGGGCAGGGGGCAGGGGGCAGGGGGAAATGAGGCAAGGGGGCAGAAGGCAGGGAGAAAGGGGGAATTTCCTCCGTTCCTTGTGGATGATCTTTTAACTCAGCACTATTTATATCCCCCTGCTCCCTGCCCCCTGCTCCCCTATCTCTTCTTGGTATCTGCCACAGGCGAATCGTTCTGTCATAACTAGCGCTGGCTAAAAGCTGTCCTTGAGGACTAAAGGCTACTGAATTTACCTGTAATTGGTGTCCAGCGATGGTGTAAATTTCTCTGCCAGTATTTACATCCCAAAGTTTAATTGTCTTATCCCAGCTACCACTAGCGAGAATCTGCCCATCAGGACTGAAAGCAACTGATTTTACAGCGTGTGAGTGTCCCACTAAGGTGCAGATTTCCTTTAATGTCTCAAACTGCCATAATTTGATAGTTTTATCATCGCTACCACTAGCGAGAATCTGCCCATCAGGACTGAAAGCAACTGATTTTACAGCTTGAAAATGTCCTGATAAGGTAGCTAGAACTTTTTGGGTATTTAAATCCCACAATTTGATGTTTTTGTCATCATTAGCACTGGCTAAAGTGTAATCGTCAGGACTGATGGCAAGGGCATTCACACCACTTAATGTCCCAGAATGCCCAGTTAAGGTATGCAAGCATCGCCAAGGAGGATTTGGTAGTTTAAATTTTTGAGTTTTATATTCCATACCCATTACTTGCATGACTTCATTCGCTGATTGAAAGCGTTGGGTAATAGCGTTTTGCAGCAGCTTGTCGAGGATTTGCGCCAAGCGTAGACTCTTTGAGTCTTGTCGCCAGACATCGCTAACCTTAGTAGTAAGATATTGTTGCCAAACCCAGCAATTATTTGCAATATCAAATAAATCAAAGGGAGAAATTTGGGTAAGTAAGTAAATACAAGTTACACCCAAGCTATATAAATCACTAGCGAAAACGGCTTTTCCCTTTGTCTGCTCTGGTGCAGCGTATTCTGGACTGCCAATACTGGTTTCCAATGTTAACCGATCGATTTCTGTGACGATTTTCGCAGTGGTAAAATCGACTATGACGAAATCTCCCTTCTTGGTAATTGGGGATCTACGGATGATATTGTGGGGTTTAATATCGCGGTGAATTATGTTGCGATCGCTAATAAACTGCAAAACTGGCAACACATCTTCTAAGAGTTGCCAAATCTGAGTTTCATTAAAAGCGCCTTCTTCTTCAACCACCTGAGCTAAATTAGTGCCTGCAATAAACTCTTGCACTAAATAAAAATGCTCATCCTGCTGGAAATAAGCCATTAAAGCGGGAATTTGCGGATGGTTCCCTAATTCTTCTAGCTTTTGGGCTTTTTGCTGGTAGGTTTTAGACGTTTCAGATCCCAGCGATAATTCTTGAACAACGCAAGGAATTGGAGGAAACTGACCTTCGTCTACAGCGAGGAAGGTTTTGCAGAATCCCCCTTTACCAATTTGCTTCATTAAACGATAGCGTTCTTGTAACAGCAAAATTTCCCTGCCTACAAGATGTCCACAAAAAGATATAGCCGTTTGTTTTTTGTAAGGGCACAAGAATATTATGCCCCTACCTCATGTTCCTGATGTTACTTATCTACAGGGAAATTTACAACTATCGGTGGAAGACCGTTTTCTGTAGTTGGCTGTCCTTTGGTAACTACTGGTTGTGGATGCAAAGGTGTTGGTGTCAATTCACCCTTACCAGTTTGATTCCATAAAATCATGGATAGTAACCCATCCACTAAGCCGTTATTGCTACCGTTGCTACCAACTAAAACATCTGGAATTAAGCGAACATTGCGATCGCCTATAATCTGCATTAGTTGCATTGCTGTATAACCTTGTGAACCCAAGGCTTCCACACCAGCGCGGTAGGTTTCAGCTTTGGCGTTACCTGTGGCGCGAATACCTTCAGCCTCAGCAATTGACCGGAGTTTTGTCCCCTCGGCTTCACCGGTCGCTTGCTTAATTTGAGCTTGGGCTTTTAGGTCAGCAATATGTACACTCTGCTCCGATTTTACCATTTCTTGCTGAATATCAGCCAGCGCCGTTTCCCGGACAAGCTGCTGCCGTTGGGTTTGCGCCATCTGCTGGACTTCATAAGTCTTGCGTTCTTCTTCGGCAATTTTCCGGTCTGTCTGTGTCTGCATTAACGATGCTGGTGGCTGGATATCACCAATGAGGGTATCGATCGCTTGCACGTCATAAGCCCGCAATGCTGTTTTAATATACTCAGCAGCTTCAGCTTGTCGTTCACTCCGAGCCGTCAAAAAGTCTAGTACAGTATAGTCTTGGGCTGAGTTGCGGAAATAATTACCGATAGTTGGTTCTAATACATGGTCTACCAGATTTTGCATAGCACCAACACGAGAAATTACCTTCGGGGCATCTAAAGCACCCACATGGATAATTTGCGCTACTTCTAAATCAAAGGCAAACCCATCCCGCGATCGCACTGTTAAAGAAGCCAGTTTAGCATCATAGCTGTGGCGTTCAGTCCGACCCGACCAGTTTAAGACGATATTGGTCGTTGGCACGAGTTCAATCTTCATAATCCGGGAATTAATCGGGTGCTTACCAGGATATAACGGTTCTACCCACACACCTTTATGTCCCTGATTCACCAAGTTACCGTGGGTGAAAGCTGCACCACTGACATCTTGATGTGCCTTACCTACGAAAGAAATCACCACACCCACATACCCAATGGGAATTTCTGTCATGGGTACTTGTTCAACCTGGACAAACCAAGGATTCAAGTTCCAAGAACCAGAAAGTAGAATCTGTTCTTGTAAACCTCGCCGTCCGCCTCCCTGAATAAATTTGTAACCATTTTGGAAGTTGTCGTGTCCCTCAATTATGGGGCCTGCAAGTTCACCAGCAGAAATTGGTACACCATCTAAGGTAGTAACGATGCCAACTTTGTCAGATGCAAGACTGTACACCCGCAACTGTTCTGGAGCCATGCCATGAGCGCTGGCATTTGATGCCATGATGACTTTAAACAGGGCGGTGTTAATCCGGTACGTACCTGCGGTGAGAAAACCCATCTGCCGACCTTTTTCACCACCTTCGGTAAGGAATTTTCGAGCATCTTGGAAATTATCACAACCCACGATTTTACCCAAAATCCGCTCTGGTGGGTTGGGTCGACCATCTGCTGCCACAATCAAGGCGATTTCCCCTTGGGGAACGACAATTACCGCTTCTTTCTTGACAGAATACTGCCAAGGCCAATAGCCCCAGTGCCAACCAGGAGCTAGAGTATCTGCCTGTAAGCCTGCTTCTCCGTTGAGGGCTATCAAACTTCCGGCGGGGAGTCCGCGCCCGGAAAGGGTAAATTTCCTTACCACAATGCCAACTTCACGTTCGCCAATAACTACTAGTCCGCCAAAGAATAGGGGGACGAATATAACTAAACCGCCGACAAGCAATATGGGAACTAGTACAACAGGATCGATTCCAGCAGTTTGATATTGAGTCCTGCTAATTGGTAACTGAGCAATATTTGGTGTAGTCTGATTTAGCTGGACTGATACCGAAGTTATTTCTTTTGCAGTAGTTGCTTTTACAGGAGTAGCATTGGCAGAATGAATACTGCTAGCGATCGCCAAAGACGTTGGCGCAGCCATCGCTAAAGTTGCTACGATAGATGCTGCAAAACGAACTACCTTATTTTGTTTACGAGTGCCAAGCAAAGATGAAAAGCTTTTCATAAATTGTGCCCATTTGGGCAACTAATTAGCTAAGTTAACACTTCAACAAAGCTTGCCTCGATTTCTTAAACTTGACGTAATTTTTTTTAAATTTAATAAATAAGGATTCAGAATACTCCATCCATTTACGGAGAAACTTTTAGCACCCATACAGAATCCAGACTGCATTCTGGCTCCTGACTCCTGAGTTCATCTTCATAAACAATTTGTAGGTTGGACATTGCCCAACCTACAAAGTTGAAATAGAAAGTTAAATTAGACCAAACCGCCAGCCGCTTGAAACCGAGCGCGGGCGCGTTTAAAGGCTTGATTTGCCTTAATTTGGGCTTGGCGATCGTCTGCTGAGACTTGAGTGAGTCCCGCTTCTGCTTGGTTGTAAGCAGCACGAGCTTCTTCTAGGTTAATTTTGTCGCCACGTTCAGCGCCGTTAACCAGAATTGTCACTTCGTTCTCTTCGACTTCGGCAAAGCCACCCAAAAGGGCGATCGCTTCCCAATTCTGATTTTTAGCGCCGCGAACTCGCATTACACCAGTATCCAGGGCGGTCAAAAGTGGGGCGTGTCCAGTTAAGATACCTAATTGACCAGTAGTACTAGGTAAAACTACTTCTTCAGCTGGGGCATCCCAGACTGTTTTATCTGGGGAAATTACACGAACGGTTAATGTCATTTGTCCTTTGTCCTTCGTCCTTTATCCTTTGTCTTTTGTAATTGCCATTAGTCATTAGCAGTTGAACTAATGACTAATGACCAATGACCAATGACTAATGACTAACCTTTGATTTTTTCAGCTTTAGCGATCGCTTCGTTAATATCGCCAACCAAGTAGAAAGCCTGTTCTGGCAGAGCATCCAACTCACCAGACAGAATTTTTTGGAAGCCTTTGATGGTATCTTCCAACTTCACATATTTACCAGGAGAACCGGTAAATACTTCTGCTACAAAGAATGGCTGAGACAAGAAGCGCTCAACTTTCCGCGCCCGTGCCACGATGAGACGGTCTTCTTCAGACAATTCATCCAAACCGAGAATGGCGATAATATCTTGGAGTTCTTTGTAACGTTGCAAAGTTGATTGCACCGCCCGAGCAGTATTGTAGTGTTCGTCACCAACAATATTTGGTTGGAGCATGGTAGAAGTCGAACCAAGTGGGTCAACTGCGGGATAAATTCCTTTAGCAGCCAAACCGCGAGACAGTACAGTGGTTCCGTCCAAGTGGGCGAAAGTAGTAGCAGGTGCGGGGTCTGTGAGGTCATCCGCAGGTACGTACACCGCTTGAATCGAGGTAATGGAACCCTCTGTAGTCGAGGTAATCCGCTCTTGCAGTTCACCTACATCGGTTGCCAATGTGGGCTGATATCCTACCGCAGAAGGCATCCGACCCAGTAGTGCGGATACTTCCGAACCTGCTTGTACAAACCGGAAAATGTTATCAATAAACAGCAGCACGTCTTGCTTGTTTACATCGCGGAAGTACTCTGCTACTGTCAATCCCGAAAGACCAACCCGCATTCTAGCTCCGGGTGGTTCGTTCATTTGACCGTAAACTAGAGCAATTTTTGATTCGTTGAGGTTGTCTTTGTTGATAACCCCAGACTCAATCATTTCGTTGTAGAGGTCATTGCCTTCACGGGTACGTTCACCCACGCCAGCAAATACGGATACCCCACCATGCTGGGTAGCGATGTTGTTGATCAACTCCATCATGATTACGGTTTTACCAACACCAGCACCGCCGAATAGACCAATCTTACCGCCGCGTCGATAGGGAGTCAGAAGGTCAACAACTTTAATCCCAGTCTCAAACACCGAAGGTTTGGTTTCCAGGTCAGTGAATTTGGGAGCAGAGCGGTGGATGGGTAAACTGGCCTCAGCATTTACTGGGCCTCTGTTGTCTACAGGTTCGCCAAGAACGTTGAAAATTCTACCCAAGGTTGCTTTACCAACTGGCACGTTAATGGGAGCGCCTGTATCGGCGACTTCAAAACCGCGCACTAAGCCTTCGGTAGAACTCATCGCAACAGTCCGCACCTGGTTGTCGCCCAGCAGTTGCTGTACTTCAACGGTGATGTTGATTTCCTGTCCAGCCTCATTGGTGCCTTTGATTTTCAAAGCGTTGTAGATTTGTGGCAATTTCCCGCCGGGAAATTTAACGTCTACAACTGGGCCAATGATTTGGGTAATGTAACCAATGTTTGTTTTTTCTGCGGTTGTTACCATGCTGCGCCTAATGAGTGAAGCTAGATTTCAGATAAGGTCGGAGAAGACATAAAATTAAGCAATGTCACCTTTCAGATTAGCACTTAACGACCCTACCTTCGCCTTAAATTGATCCTTAAGACTGGGGCTTGGGGATTAAAATCTAGGGTAAGTCTTAGCGTCGGGACTTGGGAAGACTCAAAATCAAAACTGCCGTGTCAGGCGATCGCTTTTTCACGAACCGCAGAGGACACAGAGGAACAGGAAGTGCGATCGCTTAATTGATTACACTTACCTCGCTCAGGAACCTATTCTTGATTCATTGGATATTATCTAAGTGTTGGCACTGTATCAGGAAACTAAAATAGCCATGCACGCTAACTATTTTAGTTGCTAATTTCGGGTATGAAGTTATTATTGCCACAAGCAATAAAAAACATCTATCTATTTTTATTGATGCTATAGAATGGCAAGAAATTTAGAAAATGAACCGAGCGATCGCACTATGGAGATTTTGTAGGCGATCGCTTTTTTGTTTGGCGCAAAGTTGTAGTGAAGCGATCGCCACTCAAAATATTCTATACTTGTACTATGTAAAGGTAATCAAATTCTCTATGATTACAAACACTAATACTCAAATGAAAACCAATCAATACCCATTTGCGGAAGAATTAATCACAGATACTCAAGGTAACATTCGTAAAGTAATTATAGATTTTCAAGACTATCTACGCTTATTAGAAGTGATTGAAGATGAAGGATTGATATTAGCAATAAAGGAAGTACAACAAGAAATACCATTAAATATTAATGAAGCATTAGCCGAATTAGAAAGAGAGTGAATACACAGTATTTATCCAGTTTTATTAAAGATTTAAAAGGACTTAAAAGTACACCTTACTATGAGACGATTAAAATACTTGCTTTTGAAGAAATACCACAAATAGATAATTTTGAAGAAATTACTAATATCAAAAAGCTGCAAGGATATGATGATATTTATCGTATTCGTATAGGTGATTATCGGATCGGAATTATATTTGACGGTGAAACACTAATATTTCAGCGTGTGCTACATCGTAAAGATATTTATCGATATTTTCCAAAGTAAGTCAAGTTAGTTATTTTGTGGAATTGTGCGATGCCTGCGGCGGGCTTTGCCTACGCACTCTAGAAATTTTGCAGGCGATCGCCTTTTTTAACAAACGACAGAGAAAGAGCGATCGCACGCTGGAGATTTGTAGGCGATCGCCTTTTTTAACGAAGTTTTATAGGCGCAGAGAAGACAGAGGAAAGAGAGAGCGATCGCATGATAGCGGTTAAATATTTACTATGCTATAAATTATACTAATTGTAGTATAGTAGATGATATTTAGGAGACAAGTATTGTTGTATCCCTAATGTATACAGCAATCTTTTACTCTGCCCAGAGGTTGAGAACATTGTAGCAGATATAAACAATATTATATTTACATAACGAAATGCTAGATATATTAACAGTAAAGAAACTGACAACAGACATAAAAACTTTTTCTAATTTTTTTTACTCTGGAAAAACTTATGATCTGAATGACCTTCAATCATTACCTAATTTACCTGGTATTTATGTTGTAGCACTAAACAATAAAAAAGAATTGGAGGATTTTAGTCAAATTCTCTATATAGGAGTAGCAACCCAGCAAACTATTGAAAAGCGTTGGCAAAACCATCATAAAATAAGGGCTTTCAAATTTATTCAAGAGTTAATTCAAAAGTTAGTTGGCAATACTTCTGTAGTAATTTACACTAGTTCTTTTAATAACTTATCACACGATAATCTGAGAGCGCTAGAAGAAAAACTAATTTACGATTTAAAACCTCCCTTCAATGAAGTTATAAACTATCCTGTAAAATACTATTGGCTCCAATTTTCACAAACTCATGATAGATTGGCACGTACAATGAGAATTGTTGCTCAAGATGATGACTATATGACATTTTCGATGCCCCTAGATGTAGGTCTTGATTTGAAAGAATTAATAGTTTCATGTGATCTAAAGAAATTAATAGATTATGGGGATTATATGGAAAAATTATATGGACACAAAGATTAACATCATAATTATTCTCAGAAAATTAGTTCAAAATAATAATTTATAAAAAAAGGTAAGTTCACCTTTAATGAATTTAAACATAAACTAAAACAAAAAAGTTTTCTATAAATACCCCTAATGACATAAGTATTTTTTGATTAACTAAAAAAATTGCCCTGGGAATATCACACCCCCAAGGCAAATAAACTCTCTATATTCTTTTTTTACTTTGCGCCCTTTGCGGTTCGTTAAAGTTGCTTCACTTCCGAAACCAACTTCGCCACCATATCCTTAGCGCTACCAAAAAGCATCGTCGTTTTATCCTTGTAGAACAACTCATTATCTACACCGGCAAAACCCGTACTCATCCCGCGCTTAATCACAATCGTCTGCTTCGCCCGATCTACTTCCAAAATCGGCATACCATAAATCGGGCTATTTTTATCACTCCGCGCCGCCGGATTTACCACATCATTTGCCCCAATTATTAAAGCCACATCTGCTTGTTCAAACTGGGGATTAATATCATCCATGTCGTACAACTGGGTATAAGGCACATTTGCCTCCGCTAGTAACACATTCATGTGCCCCGGCATTCTTCCAGCAACGGGGTGAATGGCATACTTGACATCAACACCCATCCGTTCTAACTGATCTGATAATTCCCGGACGCTATGTTGCGCTTGGGCAACTGCCATACCATAACCAGGCACAATTACCACAGAACGGGCATAACCCAACATCATCGCCCCTTCTTCAGGATCAATGCTGCGGACGGTTTGATCGGTTGCACCACCACTAGCAGCAGCACCACCAGAACTAGAACCAGTACCAAAAGCGCTGAACAGCACACTAAATAAGGAGCGGTTCATCGCCTTACACATAATTTCGGTGAGGATTAAGCCAGATGCTCCTACCAAAGCACCAGCGATGATTAACATATTGTTCATCACCACGAATCCAGCCGCCGCCGCCGCCACACCTGACAACGAGTTCAACAGCGAGATTACTACTGGCATATCGCCGCCACCAATGGGGATGACGAACATCACGCCCAACACTAAAGAAACGCCAACCACTCCCAAGAATATTGGTAAGCTATCTGGTGTGATGATTAAGTAGGCACTACCTACTATATAAGCACCCAGAAGCAAGAGGTTAAATGGTTGCTGGAATGGAAATGTAATCGGAGAACCGCTAATTAAACCTTGCAATTTGGCAAAGGCGAGAAAGCTACCTGTGAAGGTAACACCACCGATTAACACGTCTAACAGCATGGAAATGTTCACATCTAGCGGTATCGGTTGCGAACTATCTAATAACCGCCAGAATTCGGCAACGGCTACTAATGCGGAAGCCGCACCGCCCAAACCGTTGAGTAAACCCACCATTTGGGGCATTTCGGTCATTTGGACTTTGTAGGCAACGATCGCACCAATTCCCGATCCAATGGCCAAGCCTAACAATATCATCTCGTAGTTCAACACGTGCTGATCGAGCATTGTTGCCACAATTGCCAGTAGCATCCCCACAGCCGCTACAATATTACCGTTCCTCGCTGTAGCAGGCGATCCCAGCTTTTTCAAGCCCAGAATGAATAACGATGCAGCGACTAAGTACGTCAGTTGAATGCCAGTTGGTAAAAAGTCGCTCACGCCTTAATCTCCTTCTTCTTGAACATTTGCAACATTCTATCTGTCACTAAAAAACCACCCACAACGTTGACTGTTGCCAATACCACAGCAATCAAACCGAGAATTACTGACACACTTGTATCTCTCGCACCAGCAGCAACTATTGCTCCCAGTACGGCAATGCCAGAAATCGCATTTGAGCCTGACATTAAAGGCGTGTGTAGAGTCGGTGGGATTTTGTTGATGACTTCAAAGCCAATAAAAGATGCCAAAACAAATACAAACAAAGCAGCAAGTAATGCCTCTGTCATGAAAATCAAAACTCCTTTTATAAGTGGGTATTGGGTACTGGGGATTGGGTATTGGTGTATTGGGTACTGAGAAAGTATTGCTAACTATCTATTTCCTAGTCCCCAGTCACTAGTCCCTAGTCCCTAATTCCCAGTCCCTAATTAACCGCCGGTTGTTGAGTATTCAAAGCTTGTAGTGCATCCCGCACTCGTTGATTGCGAATTTCACCAGCGTGGGTAACGCAAGCTGCATCAACGATGTCGTCGCTAAAGTCCACCTGCAAAGCTTTGTCTTTAATTAGCAGTTGAATTAACGATGTTACGTTCTTGGCATACAATTGGCTGGCGTGAATTGGCATCGATGATGGGAGATTGATGGGGCCGATAATTGTTACGCCATTCCATACAATATCTTTGCCGGGTTCGGTGCAGGCACAGTTACCACCCTGTTCAGCAGCCAAATCCACAATTACTGAACCTGGTTTCATTTGTGCCACCATTTCTTCTGTAACTAGCCGTGGTGCTTGTCTTCCAGGTACTTGGGCGGTAGTAATTACAACATCAGAATTTTTGACGTGTTCGGCGACAACTTCTTGGGTGCGTTGTTTGCTAGCCTCAGAAATTTCCTTGGCGTAACCACCTGCGGCGACGGTTTCTTCTTCTAATTTGACTTCAACAAATTTTGCGCCTAAGCTTTGCACTTCTTCTTTAACGGCGGGACGGATATCAAAGGCTTCTACCACTGCTCCCAAACGTCTAGCGGTGGCGATCGCTTGCAATCCGGCTACACCAGCGCCCATAATAAATACTTTCGCTGGAGCGATCGTACCTGCGGCTGTGGTTAACATCGGGAAATATTTCGGTAATGCAGCTGCCGCAATTAATACAGCCTTGTAACCTGCTAATGAAGCTTGTGAGGACAAAGCATCCATACTTTGCGCCCTAGTAGTACGGGGAATCATTTCCATACTCAAGGCTGTAATTTTCCGATTTGCTAGTTGCTGTGCTACAACAGGATTGCCTAAAGGATTGAGGAAACTGACTAATACAGCCCCTTCCTTTAACAAATCAACTTCTGAGCGTCCATCTTCTCGTTCTTGTGGTGGACTAACTTTTAAAAGAATATCTGTTTCGCCCCATAATTTGGCAGTATCACCGATTATTGTGGCTCCTGCGGCTTCATAATCAGAATCGCTGAAAAATGATCGCTCTCCTGCACCTGTTTCTACCCAAACTTCCGAACCTTGTTTTACCAATCGAGCAACGGTGTCAGGAATTAATGCCACACGACGTTCACAAACTTCAATTTCTTTAGCAACTGCTATTCTCATGAAATCTCCTGAAGATAAATACCTAATCTCTGCCAAGTAAGCGATTGTCTAGATGAGGGATATCCCGTATTTATAGTACTTAGGAAGGAACATCAGCCATGACTTTTACTTGTAGATTGATTGAACGTTGAAACTTTCCTCTCCCAATCTTAGCTATCCAGGCAAAGCCTGACTTTGCCGCTCGCAGATGTCATATTCTCAGATAGTTGCAAACAGGGTTACGTATTGCACATCCTAAATTGATTCCCAAATTTTGCATCTTTATCTTCAGCTTATTTTCGGGATTGAGAAATTTTGGTATTCCTTTCTTATAGAGTAATATTGACCCAATTTTGAAAGCTTTATAATTTCCAAATCAAATTTTAATGATTACGACTTTGATTCCAACTCATTTTAATCAATTTAGCCCAACTTAACTGGCGATCGCTGATTCAATACCTCAACTTTTATAACAAAATTCCCAAATTTAGATACACTTATACATATTTAGAAACATAATCCAATCGTAACTATGTTTCTATTTAGTTGAAAATTTGACCAACCTAGTTATCAAATCAGCATTCTGTAAGGGTCATAAAATAAATTGATTAAGTGTAAAATTTATAACTAAGCAATTTTGCTGTCCTCCAAACATCAGGTAGGATGGCACTTTTTATTCTTCCTGAACGTCAATTGTCAGGAAGTGAGTAGTAAACTTTAGTAACGAATACTAACACACGGTTATTTTAGATAACAGATTTATTTTTTGGTGAGGAAGCTCAATTATGCGACGTTTACTTTCCGCTTTAGCCGTGACTAGCTGTTTAGTGACTGGATTTCCAGCCCTGACTTGGGCACAAAGTTTACCTGGATTTACTCTATTTAGCGGCGTTAAAGCCGAAAATCAACTACCCTTTCGGTTAGATTTTGGTGGACAAGCCAATGGTTGGGATCGATATATATTAAGAATTCCAGCGAAAAGAATGAAATTGGCAGTTGGTCAATTTGCCATTACCTACCCTAATTATTACAAAGGAACTTTTGACCAGAAAAAAATTGAAGTCCGAGTCAAAGGCAAAGCTGTTCCCCTTTCTGAGGTTAAGTGGGACAAAGAAGGTAAATTGATTAATATTTATCCTCAAGAGCCAGTCCCAGCAGGTAGCGCAGTTGAGGTAGTCTTATCTAACGTGAAAAACCCATCTTTCGGCGGAGTTTACTACTTTAACTGTCAAGTGCTTTCTCCTGGCGATGTACCACTATTGCGCTACATGGGAACATGGATTTTGAGCATTAATTAAGAGTGTTGAGTAGTGAGTGCTGAGTGGTGAGTGGGTGTAATCAATGCCCGATTACCCATGCTAAAATTCCCAATTTTCCAAAAAAGTGATACAATTAGAGATTGTGAGTTTTTATAAAAATCACCTAAAAGGAGAAGGGTATGAAAAGAACACTGGGCGGTACTAGCCGTAAAAGAAAAAGAACCTCTGGCTTTCGCGCCAGAATGCGGACACCAGACGGTAGAAACGTGATTAGCGCTAGGAGAAAGAAGGGCCGTCATCGTTTGAGCGTTTAGGGCATATTGAGTTAAAAAGTATCTGTGGCTTTGCCTAAAGCAAATCGGCTAAAATCCCGCAAGGATTTTCAGGCAGTTTTCCGGGAAGGAATTCGGCGTAATGGCTCTTATTTAACATTGAGAGCCTTAAAGCCGTTGTTTTCAAGAAAACCTTCTTTGGACACTGCCACTAAAACTACACAACCAATTGACTTAAGAACTCTTGCCAGCACGCGGATTGGAATTTCCATAAGTACAAAAGTCAGCAAAAGGGCAGTGGTTCGCAACCGAATCAAACGGCAAATTACTTCTGCTTTATATAATTTGCTGCCCAAATTATCACCAGGATGGCGATTAGTGTTCATTGTCAAACCTACAGCAGCAGAATCTAAGTGCGTAAGCCCACAATTTCTGCAAGAATTAGAGCAGTTGTTGGCACAAGCTGAGGTGTTCGATGGGAATTCGTGAAGATGTTTATTATGAAGGTGGTCCTCATATTGGGGATTTAATTGTCAACCTGTTGATTGGGCTAACCATTGTTGGGATACCATTAACAGTCGGGGCAATTGTCAGAGCGTTGTGGCTGCGTTTCCGCATTACCGATCGCCGAGTTACGGTGAGCGGAGGTTGGCAGGGGCGCGATCGCACTGACATAATTTACTCAGAAATTGTCAAAGTCGTTACAATCCCCCGTGGCATTGGCTTGTGGGGAGATATGGTACTAACCTTAAAAAATGGCAGCCGTCTCGAATTGCGTGCAATTCCCAAATTCCGGGAAGTCTATGACTACATCAACGAAAGAATTGCTGCGAAAAATCCCGAATATAGCGCCACTGCTAATAAGTGATGAGCAGGGGAAGCAGAGGGGCAGGGGGCAGGGAGCAGGGGAAGAAAAACTATTGGTTATTTACCAATTCCCAATGCCCAATTCTCAATGCCCAATTCCCATTTAATTGTGCGGCTATCCGTAGCTAAGGGTAGTCGCACATAATTTATGATTTAGATAAATTAGATTCAGTCAGTTTACAGTACCTCAGGTTGAATTCAGAATAATGGATTTTGGTATCGGCTTTCTCTCGAACAACGTGATGCTGCCAATCATAGATTTCTTCTATGGTATTGTGCCTAGCTACGGATTGGCGATCGTTGCTTTGACATTGATAGTCCGCTTCGCGCTCTATCCCCTGAGTGCTGGCTCAATTCGCAATATGCGGAAGATGCGAATTGTACAACCTCTGATGCAGAAGCGGATGGCAGAAATTAAAGAGCGCTACAAGGATGAACCGCAAAAGCAGCAAGAGGAAATGGTCAATGTTCAAAAAGAATTTGGCAACCCCTTAGCAGGCTGTTTTCCATTACTAGTACAAATGCCGGTCTTATTAGCGTTGTTTGCCACCTTGCGGGGTTCGCCTTTTGCAAGTGCAAACTACAGCGTTAACCTGCAAATTCTTCCCGCAGAACAAATCGAGCAAATTCAACCGCAAGCCTTTGCTACTGCTCCCCAAAATATTTATGTTGCGGATGGAGAACACGTTAAAGTAGCTGCAATCCTTCCCAGTGGTAACAAACTAGCTGTGGGAGAACAAACTAAGATCCAATATCAGACTGTTGAGGGCAAACCCTTTCAGGTACTTTTAGCAGAACACCCAGAAAATAAGCTAGTTCCTGATTGGAAAGTCACCAAAGGGGAAGATCGGATAAAAATTGATGTAGATGGCAATGTAGAAGCCTTGCAACCAGGAGAAGTTAGCATTCAAGGAACAATCCCCGGATTAGCAGCAGAAAAAGGCTTTTTATTCATTGATGCTTTAGGCAGGGTTGGGGCACAAGATCCAGATGGTACAATCCACTGGGATATTGTCGCCATGATCGTCTTCTTTGGAATCAGCCTTTATGTTAGCCAAATGCTCTCTGGGCAAAATTCCAGTGGTGGCAATCCGCAGCAGGATACAGTTAACAAAATCACTCCAGTCATTTTTTCTGGTATGTTTTTGTTCTTCCCCCTACCAGCCGGGGTGCTGATGTATATGGTGATTGGTAATATTTTCCAAACCGCACAAACTTATATTCTTTCCCGCGAACCTCTACCAGAAGAACTACAAAAAATTGTAGAAACCCAGGAGAAAGAAGTAACAGTGACCGAACAAAAAGCATTGCCATTTGAACCGAAAAGTGCCAAGAAAAAGGCTACAGGGGGATCATGAGCAACATTTCGATGCAGCGAGGTCAGCAGTGGTTAAAAACCCTGCTGGAACTCACTGGAGTCCCTGCACAGATTCAGGGTCATTTAGAAACTACCCAATCTCAAGACGGCGATTCCCCAGAACCAGATAATTACTGGTTGACAATCGATCAAACTAATTTGACTACAGAACAAATTCAGGTATTAATTGGTACTGATGGTTCTGTGCTAGATGCGATTCAGTATCTAGCAAATTCGGTTTTAAACCTAAACCAACCTACAGAGGAACAAGCCTCTTATACCATTGAGTTAAATGGCTATCGGGTTAAAAGAGAAGCAGAAATTCGCGCATTAGCAGAAGCAGCAGCTGATGAAGTGCGCTTTTCTGGTAGAGAAGTGGAAATCAAATCTCTCAGTTCTGCTGAAAGGAGACAAATCCATACCTTCTTGAAGGAATTTGGAGATTTAGAAACCTTCAGTCGTGGCAAAGAACCGCATCGCCATTTGGTTGTACGACCAGCTTCGTTGGAATTAGAGAGACGCGATTAATCGCGTCTGTACAAGAGTTAGGAGAGACGCGATTAATCGCGTCTGTACAAGAGTTAAGGGTTAATTGAAAGCTCAATATAATTTCAAAATTTCTCTTGTTCCTAAAAGCTAAAATAAAGATGTAGTATCAGTATTATTACTGGTAATCACCATTAATTTTTCGTGAGGATGTCTCACAAATCCTATGGACGCAATTTATATTCCGCAGCTAACCAAAGCCCCGGAGCGGACAGAGGAAGTTCAGGTTAAGGAATTTCTGCCTGGTCTGGAAACGTTGACACCAGTTCGCGGTCATGTGCGCGTACAGCATCATGGCACTTACCTGGAAGTGTCCGCTCAGGCAGAAACAATTATTACTTGTACCTGCAACCGATGCTTACAGCAATACAATCGCCGCTTAGGTCTTGATACCAAAGAAATCATCTGGTTAGACGAAAATGCAAATCAAGCAAATGACTTGCCCTTAGAGCGGGAAGTAATTATGGAAGAGTTGCTTGAAAGCCTGCCACCTGATGGTTATTTTTATCCCAATGAATGGCTGTATGAGCAGATGTGCTTGGCAGTACCCCAGCGCCAATTGTGCGATCGCAATTGTCCAGGTATTCCTATAAGTAGTACAGTTGAGAATTCTGATATTCCTGAAACTCCAGTTGATAACCGTTGGGCTTCTCTGGAAGCTTTGAAAAAGCAACTTCCGGGATAGTATTTGATAATTCCGTCAGATAGAAGTCTGCACCTACACGAACTAAGCCTGTCTACACAGGCTTATTGTTTTCTTATTAAACATAATGGTAGTTATAAATGTTACTTTTCTTTAGAGTAAAGTTAAGGTAATGTTAAATTTTTCAAATTATTAAAAATAATATTTTGAATAGTTTTTGTTAAAAATAAATACATAAGTTCCAAAATTAAATTATGGCGTTTCCTGCTCTAGTGAGATACAAAAACCCCACCCCCAACCCCCTCCCCGCAAGCAAGGAGTGGGCTACGATGTACCTCATTTGATTAGGAAAAGTATATCTCAATAACCTAATAATTTAGATGCTGCTTACCACAATAGAGCGATCGCTCACCCTTGAAGAATATCTCACATAGAGCGATCGCACTGCCAACCACTATAAAGTGGTAAATGTTGGTTTTTAGTTGTTAGAGGCGATACAAACCTGAACAATGAGAGAAGAACTAATAACCACAGCTATATATGAACTTCCGTGAAGAGTTTAAACTGCTGCTACGTGCCCGCTATCCCTTAATTTATATTCCCACGTACGAGGAAGAACGGGTAGAAGCAGCTATCCGAGAAGAAGCAAGCAACCAGGGTAATCGCCCAGTATATACTTGGGATTTTGTCGATGGCTACCAAGGAAACCCCAATGATGTGGGGTTTGGGCGACGTAACCCCCTACAAGCTTTAGAATTTATCGAAAAATTACCAGCTTCTGCACCTGCGGTATTAATTCTCCGAGATTATCATCGCTTTTTAGATGATGTAGCGATCGCCCGCAAACTCCGCAATCTCTGCCGACTCCTCAAGTCGCAACCAAAAAATATTGTACTATTGTCGCCACGCATCGCCATCCCTGACGATTTAACCGAAGTTTTGACAGTCGTCGAGTTTCCCTTACCCGCCGCCGCAGAAATTAAAACTGAGGTAGAACGCTTACTACAAAGTACTGGTAACTCCCTTCCTGGCAAAGTTTTAGATGAGTTGGTGCTATCTTGTCAAGGGCTTTCGATGGAACGGATTCGCCGGGTTTTGGCAAGAGCGATCGCTACCCACGGAGAATTGCAGCCAGAAGACGTGGATCTGGTTTTGGAAGAAAAGCGCCAAACTATCCGCCAAACCCAAATCTTGGACTTCTACCCTGCTACTGAGCAAATTTCTGATATCGGCGGACTGGATAACTTGAAAGACTGGCTGATCCGTCGGGGAGGTTCATTTACCGATCGAGCGCGACAGTACGGATTACCGCACCCCCGTGGTTTAATGTTGGTGGGTATTCAGGGAACTGGTAAATCGTTAACGGCAAAAGCGATCGCTCATCACTGGCATTTACCCTTACTACGTCTGGATGTGGGCAGGTTATTTGGTGGCTTGGTGGGTGAATCAGAATCTCGGACTCGGCAAATGATCCAAGTAGCCGAAGCCCTCGCTCCCTGTATTTTGTGGATTGATGAAATAGATAAAGCCTTTGCTGGACTTGGTAGTAAAGGTGATGCCGGAACAGCCAGCCGTGTATTTGGTACTTTTATTACCTGGCTAGCCGAAAAAACCTCACCCGTGTTTGTCGTCGCCACCGCCAACGACATCCAAGCCTTACCGCCAGAAATGCTGCGTAAGGGGCGATTTGATGAAATTTTCTTTGTGGGATTGCCCACCCAAGAAGAGAGAAAAGCAATTTATGACGTTCATTTATCCCGATTGCGCCCTCATAACTTGAAAAGTTATGACATCGAAAGGTTAGCTTATGAAACGCCCGATTTTTCAGGAGCAGAGATTGAGCAAACTTTAATTGAAGCGATGCATATTGGATTTAGCCAAAACCGCGACTTTGCTACCGACGATATTTTAGAAGCGGCGAGTCAAATTATCCCCTTGGCGCGAACTGCTGTAGAGCAAATTCAGCAACTCCAAGAATGGGCGGCGGCGGGGAGAGCGCGTTTAGCATCGAAACACAATCCTTTAAGCGAACGCCTCCGGCGCACTACGTGAACCAAAAAAAATGTAGAGATGTAGCACTCCTAAGTCTCTACATTTTTTTTGACACTTGTCTCTTGGAGTGTTACTGCATCCGGACGTGACCAATTTGTATGATCTCCTGCTAATTAGACAATGTAAGCTATAACCTATGAAAATAAACCGTTTCGGTAGGGCAGAAATCCTCACCCCGACCAAATTAATCTCTTATTTAGCGAGGGCTTTGTCAACCCACGCGCTACGGCGTGCGATTACGCCATCGCGCTTTGTTTGGCGTATGCCTTTATGCTGCTTGCCAAATTAACGAAGCTTGCACATTGGCGGTGAAAGACGTGTTTGGCAGCAATGGTGTCAGGGTGTGTTAGTACTAAGTAGCGTCTAAGTATGTACCAAAATTATATTTAAAGTTATTTTCTAGTATTTATGTCTCAATCAGATCCGTCTTCAACACAGAACACTTTCAACATTTCAGGCAGTTCGATTACAAATCTAACTGGCTCTGGTTCCATTCATTACAACGAAGCAACTCTCAAACCAGAGAATCAAAATTCTCAAGCTCATCAACTAGACCCTAAATCAGATTTAACTAAAGCAGCGATGGTCAGAACCATCTTATTTTTAGCTGCTAATCCTCAAGGTACATCCCAACTTCGCTTACAGGAAGAGGAACGAGATATTGAGGATGGATTGCATAGAGCTAAACGTCGTGAGCAATTTCAACTACAGCAGAGATGGGCTGTACGTACCAGAGATATTCAACGAGCGATGCTAGATTTGAAACCCCAAATTGTCCATTTCTCTGGACATGGGGGAGGAGAAGAAGGTTTGGTACTAGAGGATGAACATGGAAACATTAAGTTTGTAGACACAGAGGCGTTGGCAGGATTATTTGAATTGTTTTGTGAAAATATGGAATGCGTGATTCTCAACGCTTGTTATAGTGAAGTTCAAGCAGAAGCGATCGCTCGTCACATTCCTTACGTAATCGGTATGAATCAAGCGATCGGCGATCGAGCCGCTATTGAGTTTGCGGTAGGATTTTATGATGCTTTAGGTGCAGGAGAGTCTGTTGAATTTGCCTACAAGTTTGGTTGTAGCAGTATCCGCATGGCTGGAATACCCGAACACTTAACACCCGTGCTGAAGAAGAAGTGATTAGTAGGTTTGCGTGTTTGCGTTTCTATCAAAACTTAATCTAGCTGGGGAACCCAGGTTGCATCTACGGCACAGGATATACACTCCTTATCACTTCCGTTTCTATTAGTAGTTACAAGATTTCGTACACTCTTCATGTCACCTTCATCCAGTCGCCAGTAACCAATTAGCCCATTTTTAATTTCTTCATCAACCTTCACCCGCCGAAACAGATTTGTTTTAATTTGATCTTGAGTACGAGCTAATTTCCAAAGTCGAACATCAGTTATAGAGATGTTGAAGAAATTAGAATTATCTTTAATAGAAGACGTTTTTCCACTACCAATATGTAAAGTTTCATCAGGTTTGCCAATTGGTGCTGTGAAAATACCCCAAGTTTTATGCTGCCCTCCAGCCAACATACTCTTGTAATCTCCTGCGATTACTACACAATTTTGTCGTTTTCCATCTATATATATTTCTATTTCTTGTCCTTCGTGTGAGTTATCATCTTCTCCTAATTTGCCCCATGTAAATGCAATATGATGCCAAGATTTATCATTCGGGGCAAGCTCTTGAGTCTCAACACATGAATAAGATTTATTGTTATTATTGCCTAACTCTACCCGGATTCTCCCACTAAGCCACGAAAGAGAATAACCATTTTCATGTCTTTTATCATCAATTTTTCTACAGCCTCGACTCACAATTAACGCATTTCCATAAACATGTTTAATCCATGCTTCAACTGTAATTCCATCAGTAATATCTAAACCTGAATTATTGCCACAATCAACACGGTGATCTTCACAATTGAAATTTAATGCAGAAGGTAAAGGTGGAGTAGGAAAGTTAGATTGACGTAACCATGTTGCGCCTTTAACTTCACTTTTATCTTTTTTGGATATGAGGTTACATATTTCATTGCCTTCACCTTCTTCAAATCTCCAATAACCAATTAATCCTTCTTCTTGCTGACTACTTAAACGCCGTGACTTATCTTGATTAATATTTTTTTCCTTACGAACCATATTCCACAAACGTACTTCAGCAATAGCTCCTTTGAAAAAACTCCACAAGTTGCCTTCAGGCGGAAAAGACGGAATAACAAAATTTTTGTTAGAGTAAGCACCAATGAAAAGAGGACTACCTTGAGTAAGGTCAACATTTTTCTGAGCAGATATACTTTTTTGAATTTTTAATAATTTATCTTTAGGTAAAGCTGAACTTAATGTGGTTTCACAACGTTTACCATTGATATATATTGTTAATTTTTTACCTATATTGCAAGTTATAGCAATATGATTAAATTGGCCAAACTGAACTCCTTTATCTGTCATGTATTCATAAGATTGAATTAGGGCGATCATTTTCTGAGTTAACGGCCCAGCAACACCATCAGATTTAAGTCCATAATCTTTTTGAAAATGTTTTACAGCATCTGCCGTTGTTTTATCAAAACAACCATTTGACTCAGCTTTATAGTAATCTAGGCTTTTTAAAATATTTTGAATAGCTTTTACTATTTCTCCTCTGCTTGGATTTTCAAGTGCAGGTATTTTAAATCCATTATCGTCATTAAGCTTTTCATAATCAAGTTCGTACAATCCTAAAAAAGTAATCTCAGAATTTAAAGCATCTAATATTCTAGGATGTATAGTATGTATATCGCCACTCTCTTCAAGAGAATCAATTTGTTTTTCCTGATCTTTGTTTTCATTAAAATCAGATACAAATTTTTTTAATGCTTGCTTAGTAGCATCATCATATTTGCCACTGGGTTCATAGCTATAGTAAGCATGAGTAGGATTCTTACTAGAATACAGGCTTTTCAGAATACTTTGCAGATTACAGATAACTTCTTTCTGCTTATTTTCTTCTTCAGGTATCTCCAGAGGTAGAGTAGGAAGCGTATACATTTTTCGGGAAAAAACGATTTTACCTTTTGTTGTTAGATAAATTCGTATACTGTCATAACCAAGGGTTGCAATCCCATCAGCAGATGAGCTTTGAAAAAATTTGCTGAATATTGTACTTTCTACTTCATTAGAATACGGGCATATTAAAGCTTCAATGCTAAATTCATCAATAGGTTTTTTTTGTTGCCAATCTCTTAAAAGTATGTAATCATTCAATCCATCTAATTCAAGCGCAGATGGTAAGGGTGGGTAGTTAAGCTGCTCAGAAGTGATTACGAAATCTTGAATAAAGCTTCTTAGCTTAGGATTGCTCAGACTTTTTTTCTTTAAATCCTCAACAATTCGACAAATTCGGATGCCTTGTTCAGCAATTATCTGAGTTTTTTGAGGAGTATGACTTGTGATAATTTTCTCTTGATTAAGATGATTAGGTATAGCTGCATGATTTAGTGCAACTAATTCTAATTTAGTATTCAAAACTGGACTTCCAGAAGAACCGTAATCAGAATCAGCTTCATATCTCAAAAAATATTTCTTTAAACCATTAACCTGATTATTATATAAAATAATCTGCTTGCGTCTACCTTTCGGATGTTGAATGATAATGACTGGTTCTCCAGGTATATTTGGATTTTCAGAAGTCCAGCCTAAAGATGTTAAGTCTTGTTCATTAAAGCCATTCTTTATTAGAAGATTTTTTACACCATCTCTATCTAAAGCTGGAGTTATATTATCATTATCTTCATTTAAAGTAATCCACCCAAACTGGTATCCAGTTTGTTTACCTGATGAGTAACGCTTCAGTTGGATTATTACATAATCCATTCTGGGATCATTATTGTAAACAAATAATTCTTGTGGGGCCAGTTCATATTCTATAATAGATTGTGAAATATCTGATGGTTCATCAATATAGTTAAACTGTGCTATACACTGACAAGCAACTTCTAAAGATGAAATTACGTGGCAGTTTGTCATTAAATGAGTACCTCCTACTAAAAACCCAGTTCCAATTGGTAGTGGATTTAGTTTTGCAAGCTGACCAACAGTAATATTTTTTAGAGCTTCTAATGGTCTTAAATTTGAATTGCTAAAAATCTCCTCAGCTAATGATTGAGGAATTGAGAATATTTCTTTAATTTTATCTTGGCTATCAAAATTATTGCTATTTAGACTGAGAGCATATTCAACAATTTTGATAAAATCTTCATGCGGAAAATTTCTAACTATTCGACAGACAGATAAACCTATTTGGTTTGCTCTTGATAAAAAAGATGAAGGTAGAAAATTTGGAATTCCTATTACAGAAGTAACTAGAGTATTCTGTTGTGAATACTTGGCATATTCAACACGCTTTCTAAAAGTCTCTAGAATTTTATCCTTCTCCTCCTCTTCAGGATGAAACAAATCTTTAGGTGTCAGTAAAACTCTATCTGGTTCTTTGGTAGAAAAATTTGATGTATTTAGAATTCCTATCCAGTCATTTAAAATCCAAGATTCTAAAGAGTCTGTAGCTATTTGACTGGTATGACTATCCTTAGCTTCCATATAATTTTTAATTTTTATTAATAAAATTTAACTTCAATTAACTGCCATTTTATGAATATACAATGTAGTCTTATTTTTAAGAGTATAAAGACTTCTGTTTAATTTTATGTACGATCGAGCAACAAATGTTAGAAGTAAGCGTTTTAGCCAAAAATCTTTACAATCGAATTTAAGTAATATTGTTGCTGGGCAAAGTTTAATTAATTGGAATAAAGCAATTATAATCACTATTTTATTTTTTTTAATAGCAGGTTTTTTAGCAGGTTTTTTAGGTGCGCTTGCCAGTTTGCAAATAGGTATAGGAACGGATGGTAAATTAGAATATCTATTAATGATATTAGTTGTATCTATTGTTTTGATTAATGCCATTTACCAAAGTTTGAATAGAATTACCTTGATAGGAATATTATCTATCATACTAGCGGTAATAGTTCCAGTGCTAATATACTACTTAGTCTACCATTTAGGTATTTTGCAAAATCCAAAATTATTCTTGCCTAACTTATTCTTGCCAAAAGCTTTATTTATAATTTTGTTTGGTTTATTAATTAGCATTATAAGTTTTTTATTGTTCTGCTTTGCCCTTGCTCTGAGTAATGTTTTAATTAATCGGTTCCAATTAGTAAAAACATTTGGGATTTTGATTATGATTCTAATTGCAAGTGTGCTAGGTTCTATCATAGAGATATCTTTTGAGCTTCAGCAGACAAAATTTAAAGAAAATTTGTCATCCTTTAATTTACAAATAGTAATTATTTTGGGAGGAATTGCATTTGGATCTTACATAGCAGGAAGTGCATGGTTAAGCAACCGCTTTAGGAATATACCTTTGAATCGTCAGAATTTATTAAGCCTATGGGCACTAGCTTTTGGTTCATGGGGTGGTACATCTTTCTACAATCTAGACCTGAGTAGAGTTAACTTTAGAAATGCTAAATTAGCTAACACTGACTTACGGGCAAGAAAACTTTACCGCACTTGCTTTCAAGGTGTAACTGGACTCGAAAGATCAAGAGTCGATAGTCGCTATATGGATTTAGAAATACCCAAGGTACAAAAACTTTTGACTCAGGGGCATTCTGAAGATCCAGACTTTAGTGGTTTGAATTTGCGAGGTGCTTATCTGCAAGATGCAGACTTGCGCCGCATGAATTTCATTGACACAAATCTTACTAGTGCAGATTTACGAGGTGCAGATTTGCGCGCTAGTATCCTAGCAAATGCTCAAGTTATCGACGTTGACTTTACAGATGCTAACTTAACCGGAATCTGTATTCTAAATTGGAACGTTAATAGCCAAACGTGCTTTACAAATGTCGAGTGTGACTACATCTACCGCAGATTAGATGATAAAGGAGAACCAAGCGATCGCTTTCCAGCAGATCGCAACTTTAATCCCAGAGAATTTGAATCTCTTTATCAAGAAGTTGGTAATGTCGTTGAATTAGTGTTTAGAGAAGGAGTGAATTGGCGTGCTTTTGCATTCACCATGCAAAAACTCCAGTTAGAAGACGAAGGTTTAGGGCTAGAAATCAAAGGAGTTGAGAAACGAGGGGATCTTTGGGTTGTCAAGGTGACTCATAATGAGAATGTTTCCACCCACGAGGTTGAGACACGCCTGAATAGTGCCTATGAACAGTTACAGCAATTGCTGGCGACTAAAGAACAGCAAATAAACAGGTTACTAGGAATTGTCGAAAACCAAACAGAGGCATTTAAGGAAATCAGTAAACGTTTTGGTAATAATTTCTGGATTACTGGCAGTAGCATTACTAACTTAGCTGGTTCTGGACAAATTGAGTATGATGAAGCGGCGGTTCAAGTACGCAATATTGTTGCTAGTAGTGCTGATTCTGGACAAGCCACAGCGATATTGCAGAATTTTTTAGCGAAACTTCAACGTCAGAGTGTTGCAGCCACAGAGGAAACGCAAGCAGAGCTGATGCAGCAGATGATTTTAGCCGAAGCAGAAAAAGATTTAGTTTTGAAGCAATTTTTGATCCAACAGGAACAGCAAATTATAGCTGCTTTTCCACAAGGTATATTGGCAACAGCTATTCAAAATGCGATCGCGCAACTCCGGTAGGGCTGAAATCTCAACCCAGGCGATCGCCTACGGCGGGCGGGACATCAGGGAAATTCGAGTGCATCCGAAGCTCAGACAGTATTTATACCTTGCGTAAGTCCTAATACATAATGACCAATGACCAATAGACCTCTTGCAAAAGTGCTTTTTGCAAGAGAGGGGAAAAGGGTAAAGGTTAAAGGGTAAAGGGAAAATAACAAACCTTTCCCCCTTTCCCCTTCCCCTTTTCCCGACAAATGCCAAGAAGTCTAATGACCAATGACAACTCTCACGATTAAATATACAAATTAAATGAGTCACAGCTTATTTTCACCAGATGTCTATTCAGCATAGCTACAATAATGAGTTAGTCAAAAGTCAATAGTTAATGATGAATTATTATGGACAATTGATTCTTATAATGATGGGTTACTTGCTTCTCTACTTGTAATTCCTGAGAGCCAGTTCAACACCACTCCCTTCAATGTGGGGGAAAATACGCAGATTATTGGCTCACCTTCGCTCTTGACTCTTGATAATCAGGTTTTAATTATGTTGTCTGGCTTAACAAAGTTTATACTGGGGTTTTTCTTAGCGATCGCTGTGCTAATAGGTGGCGGCGCTGCAATTGCACTCTATTTTATGAATCGCACCGGCATACCTCCTGCCAAACCTGTTTATTCTAACGATAGTCCCTCGGTGAAAGCCCAAGCTCCAAAAGGAACTCAGCTTGGAGGAGCTAAACCTAGCCCTACACCTGGGACATCTAGTAAATCGTCTCCAACTCCCACTCCTACAGAATCGCCAAAGGCTACCCCATCAGCAAAACCATTGCCATCAGGAGCTTACCGAGGGCGTGTTAGTTGGGCTGAAGGTTTGAGTTTACGATCGCAACCAAATCAAGAAGCTGAAAAAATTGGTGGGGTTGCTTTTAATCAAAAAATTATTATTTTGGAACAAAGCGAGGATAAGGCTTGGGAAAAGATCCGTTTGGAAGGTAGCGAACAAGAAGGTTGGGTGAAAGCAGGTAATACTGAAAAAGTTGATGAACAACAGCCTGAAAAACCAGAGGATACAGAAAAAACAGAGCAATAACTATTCCATAAATAAATTTAGTTGCTCTGAAACCAGGATGGTTTTAATTGTTTCTCCTTTTAAAGAGCAGATCCCTGCACCTGCATCTTCTGGAAAATTACTTGTAAAGAATCATACAAAAACCAACTACGACACAGAGAAACTAGTATAATCTTGTATGGTCATAACTTGAAAAAAAGCAAGTGAAAACAGGGGTAGATAGCTATTTAACCAAGCTTGCCTCAGTCTTTGAGGCATCTGAAAGCATCAAGGTTGTTCCTACCGTAGCTAATTTCAAATTTTTGAATTGGAAAAAGTTATCTAGCGGTACAGCGATGCGTCTTGTATCTGCGGCAATAATTACGGGGCTTCTGAGTGTCGCTGGACAAGCTTTAGCACTTCAAAAAATCGGAAGTAATGGGCCGGAAGTTAGCAGTAGCCAGAGGTGTTTAAAAAAGTTAGGCTACTTTAATGGCCCAGTAAGTGGCAAGTTTGCTAGTTTGACTCAAAATGCTGTAATCAGATTCCAGCAAGCTAATAGAATACCTGCTGATGGAGTTGTAGGCATTAATACGCAACAAACATTACAAAGAGCATGTCAAGGTAGAAATACTAATAGTGCATCGCGGGCAATTGGTCAATATCCTGTTCTCTCTCAAGGCAAAACTGGTGCAGCCGTCACAAGGTTACAACAGCGTCTGCGACAATTAGGCTACTTGAATGCTAATCCCAATGGGAACTTTGGCCCAAAGACTAAAGATGCTGTGATTAAATTCCAGCGAAATTATGGCATAGCTGCTAACGGAATTGTAAATCGACAAACTTGGAATGCACTACTGGGTTCCTCTCCAACTCAAGCTAGATCCTCTAGATCGTCGAGTCTTTCTAGTCAACAAGTGAGAGAACTACAAGTGCGTTTGCGACAGTTAGGTTATTTTAATACTAATCCTACTGGGACTATTGGCCCAATAACTAAAAATGCTGTGATCAGATTCCAGCAAAATTATCGCCTACCTGTTGATGGCATTGCCGATGCTCAAGTTTTGGAGGCAGTGCGTAGAGCCTCTACAGGTGGAGCTATTACTCAACAAGCGAGCAGAGATTATCTGACTGTAGGCGATCGCGGAGATAATGTCGCATTAGTTCAAGAGCGTTTATCACAGTTGGGTTTCTCTAATACCAATCCTGATGGCTTTTTCAGCGATTACACCAGAGAATCGGTAATTGCATTCCAGCAATATTCTCGAATTAATGCTAGTGGAAATGTAGATTGGCCAACTTGGCAAGCATTAGGCTTGAATAGCGTTGCTGCGGGCAATCCTGCTGAGGCTAATAGTTATATATCGCCAGAAACTCCCTATCTAGTACCTGTTAATACTGGCTATGCTACGCCTGAGAATAATCGTTATGTATTACCCCCTGCCAATGGCTATGCCGTACCTGGGACTAATGGCAACACATTAGTTGCTAATAATCCTTACAGAGTAATAATACCAATTTCTGGTAATGATACTTTGAGTAAAGTGCAACAATATATACCTGATGCTATTACAGAGCAATCCCATCTAGGGGATTATGTGAATGCTGGGGCATTTAGCGATCGCGCCCAAGCCGAAACCCTAACGAGAAAGCTCCGCTCATTAGGTTTGGATGCACGGGTAAAATACAATTAACTAATTCGTAATTCGTAATTCGTAATTCGTAATTAAATTGACAAACTTAACTGCGAACCTTCTTGAGTTTTATTCACTTCAATCCTGGCTTGGAAAGCTTCTTTGAGGTGGGGCATGTGGGTAACGGTGAGGATGCAGGCAAAATCAGATGCGATCGCATTAATCGCTGCAATCAAGCGATCGCATCCTTCGGCATCTTGTGTACCAAAACCTTCATCTACAATCAACAATTGCAACGCTGCCCCCGCCCGTTGCGCTAATAATTTCGCCAGCGCTAAACGGATGGCAAAGTTAATTCTAAAGGCTTCTCCACCAGAGTAAGTTTCATAAGATCGCGTTCCTCTAGAATCGGCGATTAAAATATCTAGGGTATCTATTAGCTTGGCATTTTTCTTGGTTGATTTAGCACTGCGCCCAGCTTTTTGAGTAATAAATTGTACGTGAAACTGATTACCACTCAACCGCGAAAGTAGTTGATTTGTTTCAGCTTCAAGTTGTGGTAACACATTTTCAATCATCAGTGCTTGGATACCATTTTTACCAAAAGCTTGCGCTAATTCCTGATAAACCCTATATTCTTGCTTACAAGATTTTAGTTGCTGGTGCTGTTGTTCATACTGAATTTGCAGCGTTTCCAGTTGAAGCGCCAACTGTTCCAAGCGCCCTAACTTGGCTATTTGCTCATCAAGTTGCCGTCTGCGTATGGTTAACTGCTGCTCTAAAGCTTGAATTTGAGCAGATGGGTTAGCTGTTGCTTGTAGTTGCTGGATAATGCTTTCGATTTCTCCGCCGAGTTTTTGCCGCTCGGTTATTCTGGCGCTTCTAGATTCCTCTAACTCTTGCAATCTCGTTTGGAGTTGGGGATACTGCTGCTGGGCTGAGAGCAGTTGTTGATACCGCAAATGCCAAGATTGGGCTTGGCGGACAGCTATACGCAAATTATTGTGCTGCTCGGAACTGTAGCCTATTTCGGCAATGTGACGCTCAAGAGCCGCGATTTGTCTAGCACATTCAGAATCAGTCCGCTCCTGTTCGATTTTGAGTTGTAATTGAGCAATTTGGGATTGTAATTCTGGTTTTCGGGCTAATAGTTGCGCCTGTCGCTTAGTAGCATCTTTAATCTGCCCTTGTTTAATTTCTGCCCATCGCCACCGTTCAACTTCACTCCGGGCGAGGGCGTGGTCTTGTTCATTATAATTAGCTTGTTGCAGATATTGGTCTAACTGCCGGAGTTCGGCTTGTTTATCGGGAGCGTAATCACCAGCTTGGAGCGATCGCTCTAAATGTTGTTTTTCAACCGCAATTTGTTGTAACTGTTGTTGAACATCAGTTGTAGCTTCCAACTGTGCTGCCAACTGTCCTCGCTGTTCGCGTAAACCATCGTAACTCGCCAATTGTTGAGAAATATCCCGATATTCTTGCCTCAATGTCTGAATTTCTTTGTCAGACACAGCCATTTGTTCTCGCACTACCCAAAACTGCCCTTGAGTATCCTCTAACTCCGTCTGGGTTTTTTCCACCACCCGATTCCAGTGATGTTCATCTAAAGGACGCTCACATAATGGACAAAGTGCTTCAGGATTTTGGAGCATAAGCAATTTTTGCTCTAATTCTCCCAGTTGTTTTTCATAGTCCCGTTGGTGAGCTTGCAGACGTTCAATAAAATGCCGCCTTTCTTGTCCTTTTTCCTGGACTCGTTGCAGATAAACCCGCTTTTTCTCAAGTTCCTCAATCTGGATTGCTACATCCATCACCGCTTGTTGTAGTTGCGGTTGACGGCGCTGCTGTCGTTGCAATTGATTCTCAGTACTTTGGAGTTGTTCGAGCCGCGCTACTAAGCCAGCATGAGTGCGATCGAGTTGGCTTTGTAAAGTTGCTCGTTGTTGCAACAATGGAGTCACTTGCATTTGCAGTTGATCTAGACGAGCAACATGGTGACGGGCTGCGGTAAGCTGTGACAAAGCGGCTTCTACTTCACCTGATTTAGTCAGAGTTTGCTGAATATCTCGCTCTTGTTGCTGTAAAGCTTCGATTTGGGCTTGGGCTTGTTGCAGTTGGCGTTCGATTTCGTGAATTTGTTTGGTAAGCTGTTGTTGCTTTTGTTGGCGAGTCTGCCCAGCGCGGGTATATTCTTCAAATTTGGCAGCAAAGGCTTCTTCTTGAGATTGGAGACTTTGATATTGAGCATACCCAGCTTTAATTTCAGCTTCTTGGTGTAATACTTTTTCTAAATCTGATAGCTGAGAGCTTATAGCTGATTGTTCTTGTTGGAGGCGATCGCAATCTTGGGTAAGATTTTGGTATTGCTGTTTCACAAAATTAAGTTGTTGTTCCCAACTTTGGCGCTGGTGCTGGACAACTTGCAAACTTTGTAATTGAATATTATCAAAAGCTTGCACCTGTTGGAGTTGGTTGAGTTCGGCTTCTAACTCGACTCTTTGCGCTTCGGTAATCTCACGTTGTTGCAACTGAATTTTGATCGACTCCAAAGAACGCTCTAACTCTACTGCTCGCGCTTTGAACTGACGAGAAGATTCCTTTGCCCGTTCTTCTAAATCATCATACTGATTAAGTTTCAACAATTCCGCTAAAATTTCTTTGCGTTCCGTGGGACGCTTGAGCATGAATTCGTCTGCACGACCTTGACGTAAGTAAGCAGAATTAATAAATGTATCGTAATCTAGCTTGATATGTTCTAAAATCAAATCTTGGGTTGCTCTTACCCCTTTGCCAGTAAGTGAGCGAAACCCTGATGGGATTTCTATTTGAAATTCGAGGACACTAGTACCTCCGCGAATTCGAGTACGAATCACCCGATATTTTTGCTCGTTACTTTTGAAAGTAAAATCAACTCGAACTTCTTTCGCCCCAGAATAGATCACATCATCTTCAGCAGTGGCGCGGCTTTCACCCCAAATAGCCCAAGTGATTGCTTCCAGAAGCGAAGATTTACCCGCACCATTGGAACCCGAAATACAAGCCGTATGCAAACCGCCAAAATCTAAAGTTGCATCACGGTAACTAAGAAAGTTTTTGAGGATAAGTTGTACTGGGATCATTCAGGCTATAGCGCCACATCTACTTTTAATAGTTAACAGTACAGATGCACTGTTTGTTAGTTTAGCTATCTAGATATCAGGTTTCTAGTCTTGAAGACTTCAATTTTACAAAAATTAACAATAGGATAAGTAAATTTCTGTTGTTGGATGAAAAATTTTTGCTATTTTCGGAGAAAAATGAAACTTCCGTGGCGAATTGTCGAAAGACGATGAGCGATCGCACCAAAAACAACCTTAAGCATCAAATCGCGGTTTGACTGGTTTACAAGCTAAAGAGAATGTGCGCGAAAATCGAAGAACTTCAATCTACTGAAAAATATTGGTTGCTCACACCTTACTATTAAGAACGTGAATCTACCAATCAACTGATGATCGAGGAACGAGAAAGAGCCGATAACGATTCGCCGTGGAAAGAAATCTTAGAAGCATACTTTCCCCAAGCAATGCAGTTTTTTTTCCCCCAAACAGCAGCACTAATTAATTGGGAACGTCCCCACGAGTTTCTCGACAAGGAATTTCAACAAATAGCACGGGAAGCTGAACTTGGTAGAAGATATGCAGATAAGTTAGTCAAAGTCTGGCAAATTCAAGGAGAGGAAATTTGGCTGTTGATTCATGTCGAAGTTCAGGGTAAACCGGAAGATATATTTGCTCAAAGGATGTTTTCTTACAACCTGAGAATTTTTGACAAATTTGCTCAACCAGCCATTAGCCTAGCAATTTTGTGTGATGCTGACTCTACTTGGAGACCAAATCAATATAGTTACAATTATCCCGATTGTGGTCTGAATTTTAGATTTGGAACTATCAAACTGCTGGATTATCAACAAAAATGGACAGAGTTAGAGAATAGCGATAATCCGTTTGCAACGGTGGTAATGGCACATTTGAAAACCCAGCAAACTAGTAAACAGCCAGGAGAACGGAAAAATTGGAAATTTAGCTTAATTCGGCGATTATATGAACAAGGGCTGCAAGAAAGGGATATTCGCAACCTTTATCGTTTTATTGATTGGGTTATGATTTTACCAAAAGCGTTAGAAGCAGAATTTTGGCAAGAATTTAAGTTATTCGAGCAGGAGCGTACCATGAGTTACATCACTACAGGCGAGCGCATCGGCTACGAGCGAGGAAAACAGGAAGGAAAACAGGAAGGTGAGCAAGGACTTGTCTTACGACAGCTACAAAAACGGTTAGGAGAGTTACCCGACGAAGTTCGGGAACGAATTCAAAGTCTTTCTCTAGAACAGTTGGAAGCATTAGGTGAGGCTTTGTTAGATTTTAGTACGATCGCTGATTTGCTTAATTGGCTACAAACTCATCAAACAGTTTAGTGCGATCGCACCTTTCATTGATTTATGAAGAGTAGCCTACACTACTCCCTACATTACGAATGAGGCTCTCCCAACAACACAATTGAACACTTCAATTCTCGAAGTAACTGCGTCGTCACTTCGCTAATGGCTAATCCCCCTGCTGTGCGATAACGAACGGAACGTAACACCGCTAAATCAAACGCCTGAGCTTCCCGAATTATGACTCTAGCAATGTCATCGCCTTTGATTGTTTGAATATTTGTATTCACCTCTAATTGACTTTTAGAAGTAATATCAGACAATTGCGATACAAAGTTATCCACGCGAACCTGTGGTGTTTTGCGATCGGATACATGTAATAACACAACTTCCGCCTGATTAACATCAGCCAAAATCTGAGCAAACCGCAAAGCGCCTATAGTTTGGCGCGTTAAGTCTCCAACTGGCACAAGAATTCTTTGGATTGTCTTGGGGCTGCTCAAAAGGCGTGTTACTGCTACTGGACAGTGAGAAGACCAGAAAACGCTATCAATTACACTACCAAATAAGCGGGCACGCAAACCTGTTGCCTGCGACCAACCCATCACTACTAAATTAGCATTTTGTTCTCGACTGGCACGGCTAATTCCTAAAGCTGCATCATCATCAATCCGAATTGCTGGTGAGACTTCCACCTCAAATTCTTGACTGATTTCTATAGCTAAATTCAATCTTTCTCGACTTTGGTCAAGTGCAGTTACTAATTGCGGATCATCCATCTGGATATGCGCTCTAGTAATAGCTAATGGCACAATCTTTCCAGATTCATGACTAGCCAGTAGTGCTGCCATTTCTATTAAATAGCGCTGGGTTTGGGGGTTGTATATTGGCACTACTATAGTAAATGGATATTTGTTTTTCTCCACTAGGTGATCTTCATGATCTTGCCACCAACTGGTCAAACTATCTGTTTCAAAATCTGACTGAGCAAGCTGTAATAAAGAAGCAAATCGTGATGTGATAACTGGGCCCAAAATTGCAGTCACCAGCATAAGGACAATCACACTGTTTAAAACAGCTTCACTGATTAAGCGTTCACCAGCAGGATTTTTCGTTTGATAAGCAACCAAAGTTGCTGCTAGTGTGGCTGCTACCTGTGGTAGTGACAATGACCACATCGTTAGCAATTCCGCCGTGTTGTAGCGATACAATAATTTGGCTAAGAATGCTGCTATAAATTTGCTACCAATCAAAGCTACTACAATTACCAAAGTCAGCCAAATTGAACTGAGGGTTTTGATAAATGCAGGAATATTAATCAATAATCCCATGTCCACAAAGAAACAAGGAATGAATAAAACACTACCAATAAACTCGATTTTTTCTCTGACTGGGCTACGTCCCAGAACATCGTTGACAGCTAAACCTGCTAAAAACGCACCAACAATTTTTTCAACTCCAATTATTTGCGCTCCGACAGATGCCAAAAATAATGCTAGTAAAATAAACAAAAACTGGTTACTTTGTTCATCCCCAGAGCGGCGAAAAAACTCTTTTCCTGCCCAGTCAAAGCCAAACAGGACAACAGTAGTGTAAATTGCTAATCCACCTAACAAAATCGCTAAACTTAAGGCAGAGAATTCCCCTCCGTGAATTCCGACACAAATCGCTAATACTAGCAAAGCACCTGTGTCAGTAAAGATTGTGGCACCAATTGTGACCGTTACCGCTTCATTTCTTACCACTCCTAAACGACTCACAATTGGATATGCCAAGAGGGTATGAGAGGCCAGTAAAGAACCAATTAGGACAGAGGAATTCCAACTAAAATTAAATAACCGCCCTGTAGCAATGCCAGCAATCATTGGAACTAAAAATGTTAAAGTCCCAAACCCGATTGAGCGATTTCTAGTTTTACGAAACTGCTCTAAGTCAATTTCTAACCCTGCTACGAACATCAAATAAAGTTTACCTATTTCCGAGAGCAGATTGATAGTTTCAGACTCAGGGTTTAACAACTTTAGCCCATTTTGCCCTAGTAATATACCCGCCACCAACAACCCCACTAATCCAGGTAGTCGTAGTCGCTCAAATATAGGAGGTACAGTAAAAATTACTGTTAGGAGAATCGTAAATGCAACGATAGGACTGTCTGTTAACGAGTTCAGTTCCATGTTTAATAATTAAGTCTAAATAGGAAAGTTACCATTAATATAAGGAAATTCTACTTAAAATTTTTATTTTTTTAGTTTTATTAGTTACAAACAATTAAATATTTAACAGCATAAATGTTGCGATCGCAATTACGATACTACCTTAAGAAGGGGTTTTCTACATCTACAGGTTGAAATAAGAATGGAATTTATAATAATGAATTTAATAAATGAATAAATAGTAGAAAATAGCTCATATAGGAATCATATTTGATTTCTGAAAAATCTAAGTATTTGTAGGGTGTGTTAGGCGTAAGCCGTAACGCACTAAAGCCTTAATAATAGTACGTTACGCTGTCGCTAACGCAACGCCAGTGACGCTCCTGCGTCGCTACCGCTACGAAGTAGCTCAAGTCGGGAAACTCGCCCACGCGACTGGCTCCCCTACGTATCTTTTCCAAAATCAAATAGTAGTCCTATAGCGCTTCTCGTTTGAATGATTGGAGGCACACATATTTGCGCCCCCACCTCTATCCACCATATCTAGAAAAATCTGGAAGACCGCTCTTATGGGTTCCTATCAATGATAATTTTAAGCATTGGGAACCCCTAAAAATTCAGAGTTTATGAACGCAGCCGACGATAAAACGATTGTTCGTGAGTATTTCAATTCCACAGGGTTTGACCGTTGGAAGCGAATCTACGGCGATGGCGAAGTCAACAAAGTCCAACTAGACATTCGCAATGGACACCAGCAAACCGTAGATACAGTTATCGCCTGGTTGAAGGCTGATGACAATTTACCAGAGCTATCAATCTGCGATGCTGGGTGTGGTGTCGGTAGTCTTAGCATCCCTCTAGCGGTAGATGGTGCGAAAGTCTATGCCACCGATATTTCTGAAAAAATGGTGGAAGAAGGCAAGGATAGAGCAAAGCTTATCTTGCCAAATGCTGAAAATCCCACTTTTGCTGTGCAGGATTTAGAATCGTTGAGTGGGAGTTACCATACCGTTATTTGCTTGGATGTTCTCATTCACTATCCCCAAGAAAAAGCCGATGAGATGATTTCTCATCTCTGTTCTTTAGCACAGTCGCGGATAATTCTCAGTTTTGCACCGAAGACCTGTGCCCTGAGTATACTCAAGAAAATTGGCAGTTTCTTTCCTGGGCCAAGTAAAGCGACTCGTGCATATTTGCATCGTGAGGCTGATGTGGTGAAAATTTTAGAAACTAATGGCTTTTCATTGCAACGAAAGGCGATGACGAAGACTCGTTTCTATTTTTCCCGCCTACTGGAAGCTACACGCAATTAAGATAAATATTATCAGTCTGTCAAATTTAATTTGATAGGTTCGTAGTTTGCACCTGAGCTAAGATAGCGCAAACTACGAACAATCCGCACATATTGGTTGTTTGTTGACAGCTAATCATTAGCAAGGTAAGCAAAAATTTCGGTATAAAAGCTAAAAACCATCGTCGTAGTAGATTGATATACTAGAACCTTTACGAAAGTCAGGTTAAAATCGCTAGCAAAGTTCAAATTTTAAGTGGAACTATGAAAACTGCTGAAAAATTGGCTGCCGCTTGGCTACTGACATTCGGATTTATGTTTGTAATGCTATCAGCAGCAGACGTATTTAATAAAACGACTATGGAAAAATCAATCACGCTACCCTTAGCCTGGGATGGATCGATTGAGTTTGCAGCACCAACAGATACCCCTGTAATTGATAAGATTGTGGTAGAACGTCTAATTTTTGGCGTTCCTAGCCTAACACTGGGCACATGGTTAGCATTGGGATTATACCGTCAAAGTCGACAGGAGAAAAAGGCGCTTAATCAACAAATTAGCGATCGCTTGCAATCGATTTTTTATGAGATGCTACAAGAGAATCATGGGCGCGTAACTGTTTTAGGCTTCGCAATGCAATCAAAACTACCCGCAGCCTACGCCAGACAATATTTAGACGAAAAAGCTAAAGAATTCAATGCAAACTTTAAAGTCAACGAAGAAGGGGCTGTATCATATCATTTTGATGTCTAATTGTCATTAGTCACTTGTCTTTTGTCCTTTGTCACTTGTACTGAGCGTAGCCGTTGGTGGATCTTCTCGTAGAGAAGTATTTGTCCTTTGTTATTAACTAATGACCAATGACTAATGACTAATGACTAATAATCAACTTACAGATAGGTCTAATGACGCAGATTTTTTTGAGCGTAGCTGCCATCTTAGGCGGTTTGTCAGTTGCTGGTGGTGCTTTTGCTTCCCATGCATTGCGGGAAAAAATTAGTGAGCGATCGCTAGAAATTTTTGAAACTGGCGCTCGTTACCAAATGTATCATGCTCTCGCACTTTTTTTAGTAGCAATACTAATTAGTCGTAGCGAGTCACCTCAACCCACTCTTGTAGCCAGTGGATGGCTGTTTCTCGCTGGCATTGCTATTTTCTCAGGTAGCTTGTATGCCCTTAGCTTAACCGGCATTAAGTCATTGGGAGCGATCGCGCCACTAGGTGGTGCAGCTTTTCTTGCTGGTTGGGGTACTTTAGCTTTTGCTGCTTGGAATTTGAAGTTGTAAAAAAATTAATTATCCGATATTTGTAGGGTGCATTAATAAAGTGTAATGCGCCATCTTTGCAATACTTTTCGGTTAAAGGGGAAAGGTAAAAGGGAAAAGGTTTAAATGCACCCTTTGCCCCTTACCCTTTACCCTTTTCCCAAACCGCCAAAGTGGTGTTTGGCACTTATCCGAAAAGTATTGGCCATCTTTGGACTGTTCTCAGTATGTTAACTGCTCCTGTCTAATGCTCCCTACAAATTGGATATTTTTTTAATTAGAAGTTTTGAAAGCGACCAGTATATTTTAAATAGGATTTACAAATAAAATTTATTTCTGCAATTTTACATTAGTTCTCAGGCGTACCAGAAAACTATGCAAAGCTGCATTCGCTGTAGGTACTTCAGGTAATAGGGTAGATTCGTATGCTTCCTGCAACTTATGACGCAGACGTTCATATTCTATTTGATGAAAATCTACATTAATATTTGACACAACAGACTTTTCTTGCCCTGCTATTTTTTGAGCAATTAGATCGTGAATATATGATAACTTGAAAACTTCATTTAATTTAATTAAATTAGCTTCAATTATACCTGTCTGCATCAAATAAATCCCAGTCAATAAAACTCGATAAATATAAAGTAATGGCTTTAATCGATATGTGTTTTCCTTTTCAAAAAGTTTCCATTGGGTTGTTGCAAAACCAATATAATGGTAATAATGATGACAGGTAATACAACTTTTGGCAATAAACTTTAATTCCTCATGTTCGGGTGAAGTTGTTAATACTAAAGGTGAGTATAATTGTTCTAATACATAGCCATTCTTTTTAAGCAGCATTAAAAAGAATTTTTTTACATCATGAGTTACTAAATCAATTTCTAAAGATTCTCGAACTTCTGAAACTTCAATAGTTTCATTCCCAGTTTCTAATCCTACAACTTCTTCAATCGGTAAAACATACACCCCACGCAAGTCATAGTCAGAATCAGGTGATGGAAAACCATATAAATGGGAACCACTAATGATGGTGAATAAAAGCGGGTAAGGCTGTTGCTCAATAATTGTGTTTATAGAAGGTGGAATATTTATCATGTGCCGTTTACTTGCTTACCTCGGTTCGCCTGTTTCTTTAGAAAATCTTTTGTATAAACCAGAACACTCACTTATAGTTCAAGCTTATCAACCCCGCGAAATGCCCTCTGGGGAAGTAAATGCAGATGGCTTTGGTGTAGGTTGGTATCATAGCCAAAAAGATATCGAACCATTTACCTATAAAAATACCCTACCTATTTGGAATGACATAAACTTACCCAGCCTCAGCCGTTATATTGAATCTAAGTGTGTACTTGCTTATGTCCGCAATGCTACATCCGAACAAGCTCTAGATTTTGCTAATTGTCAGCCCTTTAAACATCAACAACAGCTATTTATTCATGATGGACTCATCGAAAATTTCCGCAAAACATTACACAGAAAAATCCGCAGCACTTTAACTCAAGACTTTTACGAAAAAGTTAATGGCAATACTGACTCTGAACATATTTTTGCATTGTTACTTTCACAAAGTCAAATTAACAAACATCGACCTCCAGAGTATGCTTTACGTACTACATTATTAACATTATTAGAAATGGCAAAGCGCTATCAAATAGAAGCCTCAATCAATATAATCTTTAGTGACGGACATCGCCTGATAGCCTCTCGATTTGCTACAAACTCTCCGCCTCCATCTCTTTATTGGATTCGAGACGAGCCAACTTTTCCAAATTCTATAATTATTGCGTCCGAACCTCTATTTATAGGTAATTGGAACGCTTTCCCAGAAAATAGTATTATTACTGTTAAAACAGACTGTGAAATCCAAATTGAGCGAATTTAGTGCCAAATCAACTATTTGATAAACCTTATTTAAGCTAGCGCTAAGTGAGACTATTCTCACCTAAAATTTATGTAAACTTGACCTCGACATTATCAAGCAACAACTCACAGCACAAGGTTTATTATCTGTTCAGTTATAGACAGATCAAAATCAATGGTTCGGTTTATTCTGACTTCTAGATTATGACTTCTGAATTCTTCTTCAAATTCCTCTCACACCAGCAAAAGAGAATAATTAAAATCTCTTTTGTTGGAGTGATATTTGAACTAGGTAAAGTTGCAAATTATGTAAATATTAGCCGCCGATTATTGCCGCATCGATGGTGTAGGAAATATTCTGCTGAATATAGGAAGCCTTAGTTTTGGCTTAGTGGCAGCTATATTGGTATTAGCAGAAGAGTTATTGCTTACCTCAGAGACGATAGTTGGTTTGTTATTGGTAGAATTGGCAGAATCATTCAATGGAATAGTCGAAGATAAATTTGAAGATACAGAACTAATATTATCAGTATTGTGACTGTTGGGCTTTACTGGAGTTTGAGCTTGGCATGGAGTAACGATCAAAGCCGAAGCTGTTCCTAATGCTAGCATGAGGAAATGAGAAAAATATTTTTGCATGGAATTGGCAAAATGGGTTGGTAAATATTAAAAGTCTTAAGAAGTTGTGCTTTCTCTTAGTTTTAATAAATAAACCGTCGTTTTAGTGTGTAAAACATGGCAATGTTATTCTATAAAACCATAACTTTAGGTTTTATAAGTAAATAACTACTAGCCTTTAGTAGTACATTAATTAGTTGAAAAATCCTAAGCGTACCGAATCAAATCCCCTATAAGTCAAGGGTGATATAAATTTCTCTTTAATAAAAAGAGAGTGGTTATTTCTAGACTACTGAATCAGTTTGACAGAAAGTTAGCAGATAGATACACCTGAATTAGCTGACGTTTTCATTAATCAACTAAGCCAGCACAACTATCTACACTTTAGTTTTATTTAACTTGTTATTGAAAGAGGAATACTACTGATTTTTTGATAAAGCTAGTTTATAGGAGATTAACTCTTAGCTAGCATATTTAAGTAACTAAGGCAGAAAGTCTATGAACTTTTAATAAAACCTGAGCTTTATGAAGTAGCTTCTGTAAATAAATACCTGTATGCGTTCAGCAATGCATACTAATCGTTTATTTATAAATATCTTAAAGCAGCATCCCGTTCAGATCGGACTAGCCAGCAATCAAGCGATCGTTTTTTCCTCTTATGTCGATATTTTAAGCTTTACTATCCCATGTGAAACTTTCAGAGCATTTGGGGAATCTAACAAGTTAGACTAGACTTCTCTAGTTAGGAATAGCGATATCCACGCCCCTATTTTCTGAAATTATATGAGATTTACAACCTTCAAATATCTTTTCGCACTCTTGCTAGTCAACTTTAGTTTTTTGCAGACTGTTGATGCTCAAACTCCGGTAACTGAAATCCCTAAGCTATCTCAAGAAGCTGCTGTACTTCGGAAACAAGGCCCAAGGGGGTTACAAGTTTTTCTAAAATCTCATATCAATAGACTAAAGATTAATTCTTCAGATGCAGTTCTACCTTCCTCTGAACTTCGGTTAGCTTTAGATGAACTCTGTCAACAACGAGATTGTTATGCCTCTCGTCTCTACTGGTATACCGATATAGAACAAGCGAAAGCTGCTGCTAGAACCAGTGGTAAACCCATTTTATCTCTGCGGTTGCTGGGCAGACTAGATCAAGATTTGAGTTGTGCTAATAGCAGGTTCTTCAGGGTAGCGCTGTATCCAAATAATGAAATTTCTAAGCTGCTTCAAGACCGCTTCATTTTGCACTGGCAATCAGTGCGCCCTGTACCTAAAGTAACTATTGATTTTGGCGACGGACGCAAGTTGGAGCGGACAATTACAGGAAATAGTATTCACTATATATTAGATGCATCGGGTCGTCCAATTGATGCAATTCCAGGGTTGTATAGTCCCAAGGCATTTTTGCGTCAGCTTCAGCAGGCTGAAGTAGCAGTAAAAAATTATAGTAAACTGACACCAAGCGATCGCGAGGCTTTTTTAAAAAAATACCACAGCGATCGCTTAAATTCTATCCAAGCCCAGTGGGTTGCAGATTTATCCCGCCTGGGTATCCAGTCTCCTCCTAAATTGGTGAAAATTCCCAGCAATCCCAGCCAGTCACCGACAGCAGAAATAGCAAGTTCTCTTGCAGTTTCTAAGATGAGAGTTGAAACGCCAATGCTGAGTGCTTTCCAGTCTGATGCTGAACGGAATCAAAACGCTTTAGCTGAAATTACCGACCAGGAAGTTTGGAACAAAATCGCTCAACTGTATGCCGCCGATGTCAAGCTAGATCGGAACAGCATCTCTCTAATCAAAGCTAAAAAATCTCAGTCTGCTAACGCTCAACAAGATAATTTGCCGATAATAGTGAAAAAATTTGAAACCACAATGGCTTTAGATACAGTCAGAAATGAATATATGCTACACAGCCAAATTCATCAATGGTTTATGCAAGGTAAGCAAACAAGCAATGTGGAAGCGCTCAATGAGCAAGTATACGCACAACTATTTTTAACTCCTAGTTCAGACCCCTGGCTAGGGCTTTTCCCCAGCGACAGCTACAGCGCTATTGATAATGATGGCATCCGTTAAGTTTGATACAGCAGTTTTCAGGTATTTAGACCATGACTGAGACGGGAAATGCAGAGTAGGTCACTGTAGCTCAATTACTTGAAAAACGCTGTAAATTGAAGTAAATAAAAGGAGTGATGAGATTTTATCGTATTGACACCTTACTCATCACTCCTGACGATTTGCGCGTTGATTAGCTGTTACGCATTGTTAAATTACACCAGCTTACTACTTCATTTATCCTCTAACTAAAGAGGCGGATAATTGTTAAGTTGCTATGTAATTGTCTATACTAATGCTTTTAACTTCTTAATATCCATTAGTCTTACTCTTGCTTATGCCAAATAGTTGCTTAATGAATTTATGAAAATCGAAAAGCTCAGATTACGGACTTTTACAACAAGTTAGTAATCTTTTTGTTAAAAAAACGTATTCATGGGCACAACCAAACTTAACTTGGATTATATATCTTTGGTAGTATTAGCTTGATGCCTGTGATGGAAGTTAGGGAAAAGATTATCAGTTATTCTAAGTAATTATGGAAACAATGAATATTAGCACTAAATCATTCGTTGGGGGAATGACAATGTGGGTTAAACAAGAGTAGAGGCTTAAGGCTTAGATCCAGGGTTTTGTGATTGTGGTGTTTTATAGGACTACTATTTGATTTTTGAAAAGATACGTAGGGGAGCCAGTTGCATGGGGGGTTTCCCGACTTGAGCTACTTCGTAGCGGTAGCGACGCTCCTGCGTCGCTGGCGTTACGTTAGGGACAACATAACGCACCATTATTAAGGCTTTGGTGCGTTACGGCTTACGCCTAACACACCCTACAAATACTTAGATTTTTCATAAATCAAATATGATTCCTATATCCAATTTCTCTCTTAGTCATAGTTGTGACCGACTTATAAATTTAATCAAAAATTAGCATAATTTTATAGGTTGTTTGAGAGGTATTTCACTGTAACTTTAGATACTTTTGGATTTCCCCGAACTTACACTATCCAATCCATTTGGAGAGCAAGTAAATGGATTTAGAAGGATATAAAACTTTTGATACCGACGGACTTTTCAAATAGCCTTTTAAATAGCACATTTAGCGCTTGTATAGCTTAGTTTACCGAATTGTCTTACCAAAGGTAGAAGTAATACTTAGCAAAATGCCGTAACCTCTATTGCAAAAAACCATCTGAGCGTTTATAAGTATTAACAAGCACTCAATAGTTTTCTACTAATAGATTTTTTTGCTCAACCTCTGCAAACAAGTCGCGGGAATTTAAGGTGAACATAGAAAAATTTATCCAACGTACAGAAACATTGCACAAGCGTTTAACAGATTTATACGAAACTGCTAGTGTATTACCTTGGATTTCATCGGATCTTCTGCCGCAAGCTTTTAAGGAACTTTATAACACCTCAAAGGTAGTGCAGTTAGCAGCAGAGGAACTCTATGAGGAAAACGAGGAACTAATACAAACACGGAATCGGTTAGAAATAGAACGCCAACACTATCAAGAATTATTCGAGTTTGCACCTGATGCCTATTTAGTAACTAATACAGAAGGAATCATTAAAGAAGCTAATTTCACCGCAGCTAAATTGCTCAATGTTTCAAAGCAACTTTTAGTGGGTAAACCAATGATTAACTTTGTCCCTCTAGAAGAACGTCAACACCTTCGTAGCGAACTTATCCAACTATCGCAATCAGATAGAGGTAGAGAGCTATTGATACGCTTACAACAACGTCATGGTAAGTTCTTTGATGCAGCTTTAACAGTAGGAGTTGTCCGTAATTCGCAGGGTCAGGCGACCTCTCTGCGTTGGTTAGTACGCAATACTACTGAACGAAAACGAGAAGAATTAGCGGTCATTAAAAATGATAGCGACCTCTTCTACGATCGCCCTGTACAGAAATATTCTAAAGGAGAAACTATTTCTCTTAACCCATTAGTAATTTTTTATGTTTGTCAGGGTTTAGTTAAACTTAATACCTACTGTGAAACGGGTGAAGAAATTTTAATAGGATTGGCTACAGCAGGAATGGTTTTTGGTTCTAGTTTAACATCTCTCAACATTTACCAAGCAACAGCCCTCTCGGATGTTGATGTAGGTAGTGTCAATTTACTCAGCAGAGATCGCAACTTCCCCAACTCTGAGCCATATACTTTTACCAAAAATTAATCACAGATTACGGCAAACAGAATCTTTTTTAGCCATTTCTGGAAGGCGACGAGTACAAGAGCGCTTGCAGCAACTATTACAACTTTTGAAACAGGAAGTTGGTGAAGTTATACCGGAGGGAACTCGCCTAAATGTTCGCTTTACTCACGAAGATTTTGCTAGTGCCTGCTGTACTACCAGGGTGACAATTACACGATTGATCGGTAAATTACAAGAAGAAGGGATAATCAGTTTTGACTTAAAAAAACACATGATATTAAAAGATTTTGATTAATTACTTATGGATAATTTCTTATGGGAATTAACTTTGTAGGCTGCCAAGACATAAGGTGATCACAGAATTTAAAAATGTACCCAAAATGATGTATATCTAATTTGATATGTATTGCTAAAACCGCGATGCCTACGGCGGGCTACACCTACGCAACATGTCAAATCAGTTATGTACACATTTGGCAACACAACTCCATCATCGGGCTACATCTTAGCACTGGACTTAGGTACAACAGGCAATCGCGCCTTTGTGTTTAACGCAGACGGCAAGATTGTAGGGCAGGCATACAAAGAACTAACTCAGTATTATCCTCAGCCCGGATGGTTAGAACACGATGCTCAACAAATCTGGAAAGATACGTGTTGGGTAATGCAAACCGCAATTGAGAATGCCCAGATTGTTCCATCAACGATCGCAGCTTTGGGACTAACTGTACAGCGTGAAACCTGTTTGATTTGGGACAAAACCACTGGTAAACCACTCCATAAAGCGATCGTTTGGCAAGATCGCCGCACTGCCCCCCTTTGTCACCAGTTACAACAAGATTACGCTCAAGAAATTTACGATCGCACTGGATTAATCATTGATGCCTATTTTTCTGCTACTAAGCTCAGGTGGCTATTAGACAAATTTACAGATGTTGATCTAAACAATGTGTTAGCGGGCACTATTGATACCTGGGTGCTATGGAATCTCACAGGTGGGAAAGTCCATGCTACTGACCACAGCAACGCTAGCCGGACAATGTTGATGAATCTCAAAACCTGCCAATGGGATGAAAATTTACTGAGTCTGTTTCAGATTCCGGCTGAGATTTTGCCCCAAATTCAACCTAGTTTAGGAGAATTTGGAGTTACTGATGCTAATTTGTTGGGTGCTGAAATTCCCATTACTGCCATTTTGGGGGATCAACAAGCGGCCTTATTTGGTCACGGCTGCGATCGCCCTGGTTTGATGAAATGTACTTACGGAACTGGTAGCTTTTTGGTAGCTCACACAGGTGAACAAATTGTGCGATCGCACCATCAACTTATTTCTACAGTGGCGTGGACACAAGCCAAACCAAGCGGTACTTTAGATGTAGGCTATGCTCTTGAAGGCAGTATGTTTACGAGTGGAGCTTGTATTCAATGGTTGCGCGATCGCCTAAAGCTGATTAAAACTGCTGCTGAAAGTGAAATGATGGCAAATCAGGTAAAAGATAATGGCGGAGTCTACTTTGTACCTGCATTTAGTGGGCTAGGCGCACCCTATTGGGATATGAGCGCGAGGGGAGCCTTTTTTGGCATTACCGCTAGTGTACAACCAGAGCATTTAGTACGCGCTGTGTTGGAAGCGATCGCTTACCAAGTTTTGGAGGTAGTGCAAGCGATTAATGCATCTAGCAGTACTCCCGTTAAGCGATTAACTGTAGATGGTGGTGCTTGCGAGAATAATTTTTTGATGCAATTCCAGGCTGATGTTTTAGGTATTTCAGTTGAACGACCGATAATGCGTGATACGACCGTTCAAGGTGCAGCATTTGCAGCAGGTTTAGCTGTAGGATTTTGGGAGAACTATGAAGCACTGGTGCAGCAACGGCGAATTGAGCGTGTGTTTGAGCCAGGAAGCAATGCCCCATTATCCAATTTTGCTATCTGGCAAAAGGCAGTGAAACGCACTCTCGCTTGGGAGGAGTAAATGCTTAGGGAATAGGGAATGGGGAATGGGGAAAACCCACAGCTTTTAAGCGTGGGATTTTAATAAGGGCGAAGAATTTAAGAGCGCTGCGCGTCTCGAAAAATATCTTTTTTCAAATGAGCTTTTAACCCATAACTAACTAAAGTTTCTATTACTATTCCCTGTTCCCTATTCCCCATTCCCTACCCGAAGGGTTAATTAAAATTTTGTTCCAGATAACGTGGATCGCGCACTCCTACGTGCAAAATCACTGCTGTAACTAACCCACCTATCGCTGCCACCAAGAAGGCAGTTCTATAGTCAATATTGTCCACTATCCATCCACCTAAAAGGGGAGCAACGATTGTAGCAGGGGCAACAAGGGTATTACCAAGACCAATATAGGCTGCTCGTTGACGCTGATTACCAAACTCTAAGGTCATTACCGCAGCAACATTTTGCAGAGCGCTCATACCTATTCCCGCTCCGATAAACACCAAGTAAAAACAGTTTATATTTGTTGCTAGCCCAGCTAAAACCGAACTGAACGCACAAACAACAGAACCAGCTTCTAAGACCAACTTATTACCCCAGCGATCGCCTACCCAACCCAAAACTAATCCAGCAATAGTTTGCGTCATCATCAACAGACCAGTAATTAACCCAATAGATTCTTCTCCCATCCCATATTGATGTACGGCATAAAGTGTGTAGAACGGAAGGGGCATTAATGCTAATTGTGAAAGCATACGTGCGATCGCAAAGTGACGGAAATTCTTATCGCTCCGAAGAATCACACTCAGACTGTCCCAAAATTCACGTCTAGTTTCAATGGTGGATAATGAGTTATTTACTGGCTCTCGCGTTCTAGACATAAAAAACCAAGACAAAGCCATTGCAACGCTGGCGCACAAAAAACAGAGAGCAAAGTTAAATGGCTGGGCAATTTGTTTGAGCAGTAAAGCAGCGATCAAAGTACCAAAGACACTCATCAGATTAGCCGTCGCAGCTGAAGTACCATAAAAAATCCCAAGCCTTCCAGAGGGAACAATTTTAGCAACCATACTTTGCCAAGCAGGAGCGCTAAATCCACTGCCTAGTGCCTGCCAAATCAGTATGGCGAATGTCAGATATAAGATAGTTTGGCTATTGAGTTTTAGCTCTAACAAAGCAACCATTGCTAATCCTAAAAAAGGAAGTCTTTGGTGAATTGTCAAGTACATTACAGTTGGTTTGTAACACTGTAGCCGAGCTATTCTATGAGCTATTAATAGCTGGGGTAGTTGCCAACCTAAACGCGGAATAGCTGGGATAAGGCCGATAAGCAGTGCAGAACTAGTAAAACCACTAACAAATAGAGGTATAATCGTGATATATGAGGCAAAACCAGCCCCTAAACCAAAAAATGCACTTTCAGCAACATTGACAGTCAAGTTATGACGAAGGTCTTTTTGAATTTTAGAGTTAAGCATTTTTATAGATATTGCAAGTGTAGATAAGTTTTTTCTGCCATACCAAAATTCGGCTTTTTCAAGCCGCATTTAGATAATTAAAAATTTGAAAAATAACGCTTTTAGAAGAAACTAATCCATCAGTCTGCCGAGCAAGAAATACCTCTGTTATTTATTGCTCTTTTTAGCTATATTCTGTGGGGATTGTGTTTCTTTTAAATTGAATAATGAACGCGATCACCTGAATTTTGCTAAAGATTGGCACAGCAAAGCAAATAGCGATGATTATCATCCATATCCTCAAATTTGCATAGCTTTAGAATTTTAGATTTTCTGTTTTTTTACTCACTGGTGATTTAGGAAAATTTGGGCAGCATTTTAAACAGATTTATGTTCTTTTTAGATACTTAGTATGTACTAAGTACCAAACAAAAATCTGAGTTCAATAAATTGTTCCCAGATGCCGCGCTTAAATTATCATTGGAGAATATTTTTTTTAAAAGTTCGAATTATGTATTTGCAAGGTTTTGGCGATTTACGTTCCAATAACTTGGAATACTGTTAAGTATGTGTAGGGTGTGTTATCGCCGAGAGTACAGCACCAAAAACTTCAAATGGTGCGTTAGCCAGAGACATAACACAACGCCAGTTGCCGAACCTCCTCAACGCACTGGCTCCCCTGCGTATATTTCAAAAATCAAACATGAGTCCCATAGCTGTTTTAAAATACTACTGACATCTCATCTAAGGATGCTCTCCGTATGATTACTAAACCTAAGATTTTCATTGATGGCGAATCAGGAACCACAGGCTTACAAATTTACTCACGTCTCAATCAACGGGATGATATCGAGTTAGTTAGCATTGAGGCATCGAAACGTAAAGATGCAAGTGAGCGAGCTAAACTAATCAATGCCGTTGATGTTGTTATTCTCTGCCTACCTGATGATGCAGCCCGCGAAGCTGTTAGCTTAGTAAGTAGTAATACGGTTAAAATCCTTGATGCTAGTAGTGCCTATCGCACAGCCAATGGCTGGGTATATGGCTTCCCTGAACTCAATCCAGGGCAGAGAGAGAAAATCGCCAACGCCCAGTTTATCAGCAATCCAGGCTGTTATCCTACAGGATTTTTAGCCTGTATCCGTCCGTTGATTGCTAAGGGAATTTTAAAAAGTAATTTTCCCATCACCGTTAACGCAATATCAGGTTACTCTGGTGGCGGAAAGAATCTCATCAATCAATATCATACTTTCCATGAACAACAAGCCGGAGGAGAGTCACTACATCCTTATGGCATCTACGGTTTGCGGTTTGGGCATAAGCACGTCAAGGAAATGCATTATTATTCAGGGTTAGCATCGCCGCCACTGTTTGTACCGTCAGTAGGGGATTTTGAGCGAGGGATGCTAGTTCAAGTACCTTTGCCACTAGGAATTTTGGATAATCCACCATCAGGTGAGGTAATCTATGAAGCGATCGCTAACTACTACCAAAGTGAAAAATTTGTGCAGGTTGCTCCATATCAAGATTCTACTCTGCTGCGAGACGGAACATTTTTGGATGCGATCGCAATGAACGGCACTAATATTGTTCAGGTTTTTGTATTCGCCAATGACACCACCAAAGAAGCGTTGCTAGTTGCTCGTCTCGACAACTTAGGCAAAGGCGCATCAGGAGCCGCAATCCAAAACCTAAATATTATGTTGGGTTTTCCAGAAGAGTTGGGATTGTGATAAAAAAATGGGAATGGGGAATGGGGCATGGGAAATGGGAAATAGGGAATGGGAAATGGGGAGAAAGCAAGGGAGCAAGGAGCAGGGAGATTAGTTTTCCCCTCTACCTCTTTTCAATTCCCAATTCCCAATTCCCAATTATTTTTTCAGTTCATTAAGTAATTGAATTACATGATCTTCAAAACATTTATTTCGGTTTTCAACTGATTCAATCAAAGGTTTATCAAAAAGATTAATAACATATTTACCTAATTGAATGCCTAAAGGTTTTAAATGCCCACCTTCAAGAGTTTGCACAAATTTTTGAGGTGGTTTTTTAAAAATATCAGTAAACCATTCACAGGTTAGTTTAGCAATGTTGTCAGACCGGAAGCAGACTAAACCCATGATCTTAAATAGCCCACTATCCTTGATTAAATTCTTGGTTTCTTCAGGAGTTGGTTTCACACCCCAACCAAGATTGTCAATGATATTCGCTAAAAACTGAGGGCGGATTGCGCTTGCTGTATCACTAATATCAGGCGCTAAGAGGATAGAAACTTGCCCTTTAATAAAGATGCTATTAATTTTAACTTTCCGATTTACATAAGTGCAAATTAGTTTCTGATCTTCTGCAATTTTTCGTTGAAGCTCCTCAAAGAGAATATTAATATCTGCAATAACAGTTTCTATCTGTGACTCATTTGAAGTATAAGCTAGCAGACTCCGAATAAACTTTTCCCTTTCTTGAGGCTCTGGAGGTAAGGCAGTAAATCCTTCTAACAAGGAAATATATTTACAGCCAAGGCTATGTCCGATCCAAGAAAAGTTTTTATCATCTAGATAGGCTTCATAATCATATCCTTCAACAGTTGCCATCCTCACAAGCTCTGGCAGAATTTCATACTGCTCTCTCATGAGAAAACCCGCTTCTACATAATGGTCAAACGTAAAATTAAACGGTAAAAGAATAATAGTATATCCCTGCTCAAATAGAGATTGAAGCAGATGGCGATAAAAAAGCATGGGTGCAAATGTACCAAAGAAAGCTCCTGCAACAAATTGAATTACTCCTTTAGGCTGTGGATGCAGAGCAACCCAACTGTGAGAAACAGGTTTAAATCTCAGTTTTAAATTTGTATTAACCATGATTTAGCAATGAGTCTATCTGATTTTGGTAACTGTATGCTTAATCTCCAAACTGAAGTTGTTGCTTTTCGGATTATTTAAAAGATATTTTTCCAAAACTGGGATGCTCATCTAAACCAATAAACTTTACTTATATGGATTCAAAAAGCTTGTATATTTATTCTGAGTATAAATACTCAAGTTACCACATTCAATTGACTGAAGTTCAAGCAGCCATCTAAATTTATTCTGGTATGAAAAAATTGGTGTTCCAATTAATACGCCATAAAGTTTGATACATGGTTAAATAAAATACTAAAGTCCCAAAAAGCGAGAAATATCTATATTTGGAGATGTAGTGCAGATGGTTTTACCTAAGATATATAAGAGTTTTCTGATAATAGCTACTGTTACACTAGTTACAGTGTTGGCAGTTTCAGGATTTGCTAAGACCAAACCTCAACACAATGTAATAATTTTCATTACCGATGGATTGCGACCTAGTAAAGTTAATGCTAGAGAAACTCCTAATCTTCATCAAATTCGCCAGCAAGGTGTAAGTTTTGTCAATAGTCATTCGCTGTTTCCTACTTTTACTACCGCTAATGCTTCTGCGATCGCAACTGGACATTATCTCGGTGATACTGGTGATTTCAGCAATACAATTAATGTTGGCTTTCCTGTCAATAGTGCTAATAATAGCCCCGTTCCTTTCTTAGAAAATAATGCTGTATTGGGTGAAATTAGCCAACACTTTGATGGCAATTATTTAAACGAAGAAAGTCTGTTAGATGCCGCGCGTGAAGCTGGATTTAGTACCGCCGCCGTTGGAAAGATTGGGCCAGTATTAATTCAAGATATTACTCAACGAAGTGGTAAATCTACAATCATAATTGATGATGCCACAGGTTCTCAAACGGGAATTCCTTTGAGTCCCGAAATAGCTGAACTGTTAACAAAAAATGGCATTGACTTAAAATCACCGACGCGAGGAGATAACGGCAAATCTGGAAACAGCACAGTACCAGGTACTAAAATCGCTAATATAGTTCAACAACAATACTTTGCCGATATAACTACAAAAGTTCTATTACCTCTATTCAAACAACGGCAAAAACCTTTTGCTTTAATTTATTGGTCACGCGATCCAGATGGAACTCAGCATAACCAAGGTGATAGTCTAAACACTCTGACTCCAGGGATTAATGGCCCCACTTCACTAGCGGCCCGTCAAAATGTCGATAACAATCTCGGACAAATCCGTGCCGTTCTCAAACAGCTAAATTTAGAAGCTTCCACAGATATTTTTGTGACAGCCGATCACGGTTTTTCTACCATCAGCAAGGAGAGTAAAACCAGTTATTCAAAGACACTTGATTATCCAGATGTTGTAAAAGGATTTTTGCCACCTGGTTTTTTAGCTGTTGATATTGCTCATGGTTTAGGATTGCCTTTATTCGATCCAGATAAGCAAAATGTTGCGGTCGATCCAACTCAGGGTCAGTTTTCTAAAAACGGTTTGATTGGTAAAGATCTGAATAAACCTGATGTGTTAGTGGCTGCTAATGGTGGTTCAGATTTGATTTATTTACCTAATAGTCAAAATAACAAAGCACTTGCTAAAAAAGTTATAGATATCCTCTTAAAAGAAGATTATGTTAGTGGTTTATTTGTAAATGATACATTAGGTTCGATTCCAGGGACTTTACCCTTAAGTGCGATCGCGCTTAATGGTAAATCTCATCTTCCTAGCCCTGCGATCGCAGTAAACTTTCGAACATTTGATACAGGCTGTGGCGACCCAACTGCTTGCGGTGTCGAAGTTGCAGACTCTGCTTTACAGCAAGGACAGGGGATGCATGGCTCTTTTAGCCGTGCTGATACTTACAATTATATGGCTGCAATCGGCCCTGACTTTAAGAAAGCTTTTGTAGACCGAGTACCTGTGAGTAATGCTGATGTGGCTATTACCTTAGCTAAGATTTTAAATTTGAAGACTCCTCATCAAGGAAAACTTATAGGTCGTGTTTTAGATGAATCTTTGGTCAGAGGAGCCAAAAAAGTTTCTTTTAAATCTAATACTTTGACATCTCAACCAAGTAGTAATGGATTAAGAACAATCTTGAAGTATCAAACTGTTGGCTCAACTAGATATTTTGATGTTGCTGGTTTTCCTGGTCGGACGCTCGGTTTAGCAAAATAGTACGCAATTTTATACTCGTTTGTTGGCTCAAACTGTACCCAATACCCGACCCCGAATTGCAGCTTAATTTTTATAGCTATTAGGGCAGAAAGCCAAGCAGTAACATGGTCACTCAGGAACCTTGCTACGTGCTTAGTTATGTGCTATTTAAATTGAGGGATCTGGAATGTAAACAAATTCTTCATCCTCATTATCTTGAAGGTATTCATCGCAAGTTGAAGCATTCCTGATATTGAAAAGTTGAGCAAAACCAGAAAACTATCCTACTCCTTAGAACACTTCATCATAAAGCAACTTGCTAATATCAACATCGTTTTTACGTGCAATATGTAAATCCTAACACTGTCAGTTTGATTGGCAGCATTTTGAAGATATTGGCACAAGCCCAGCGAACTTTTCCCGCTTCAGTTTAGCTAAAAACTTTTTTGTCACATCAACTTTATCAGTAAATCAAGACCAGTTAAGCATTGTCGCCAGCGATTTGTGCGTAATAAAGCTTGTACAATTATCAAGGCGGTTTTTACTGCCAAATACTTCTCAGGTGTAAAATTTATCGACAGCAAAATTTTTATACTTTGTATTTTTCCATCCTTCACTTGTGGCAAAAATTACCCAAGTTAAGCACTCATATATTGCAATAGATAACTTTTACCCTTATGACTGGAGAGCAAAATCTTGGGAATAGAACTACGCAGTTTCGTATTTCTCGACAGCCTGCAACCTCAACATGCAGCATATATGGGAACAGTAGCCCAAGGCTTCTTACCATTACCAGGGGATACATCACTGTGGATTGAAATCTCTCCTGGTATCGAAATTAATAAGATTACGGATGTAGCGCTGAAAGCGGCCTCTGTTCGTCCGGGAGTACAGGTAGTTGAACGACTCTACGGACTGTTGGAAGTTCATTCTAGCTCTCAAGGCGAAACACGGGCTGCTGGTCAAGCCATTTTAGCGACATTAGGAGTCCGAAAAGAGGAATGTCTAAAGCCGCGTGTTGTTTCTAGCCAAATTATCCGCAACATCGATGCTTACCAAACACAACTTATTAATCGCACGCGACGGGGACAGCTACTACTAGCAGGACAAACACTGTATGTATTAGAAGTGGAGCCTGCTGCTTACGCGGCACTCGCTGCTAATGAAGCTGAAAAAGCCGCATCGATTAACATCCTTGAGGTTCAAGCTGTAGGAAGTTTTGGACGGCTTTACTTAGGTGGACATGAGCGAGATATTCTAGCAGGTGCGGCAGGGGCGTTATCGGCCATCGAAAGTGTAGCTGGTCGGGCAAATCCTCTAGGTGGTCGTCAGGAGTAAAGGAGAGAAAATGGCAAATCGAGAGCATCTAGCTTTACTGAAAGCAGGTGCAGTTACATGGATTGAGTGGAGAAAGAGAAATCCTCAGATTGAACCAGACCTCAGCGCCGCAAATCTGCAAGGGGATAACCTCAGAGGCGCAAACCTCCAGGAGGTAAATTTGAGAAAGGTAGATTTAGGTAATGCTTTACTCGTGCGAGCAAACCTCAGTGGTGCTGACCTCAGTAGTGCTAACCTCTCCAAAGCCTTGCTTGTTGAAGCTAACTTGAGTAATGCTAACTTCAGTGTTGCTAACTTGAGTGGTGCTATGCTTACGCAGGCAGATTTGAGTCATGCTAATTTGATTGGAGCCGACTTGAGTGAGGCAAATTTGAGAGGCGCTGCGATCGCTCATGCTAATCTAATTGGAACTGACCTAAGAAACGCTAACTTAAGAGATGCTGATTTAGGTGCAGCGAAACTAATCCGGGCTAATCTCTCTTTTACCAACCTGATTGAAGCTAACTTGATTGAGGCTGACCTCAGCGAGGCAACCTTATATGAGGCGGAATTACTGGGGGCTTATCTTTATAAAACTGACCTTTACAAAGCTAATTTAAATAAGGCTCGCTTCAGTGGTGCTTACCTGTTGCGGGCTAACTTAAGTGAAGCTGATTTGAGTCAAGCTGACTTGAGTTGGACTAACCTGAGAGGCGCAAATTTAGGAGGCGCTAATCTCAGAGGAGCTAACCTCAGAGGAGCCGACTTGAGAGGAGCTAACCTCATCGGTGCAAATCTTCAGGAGGCAATTATGCCTGATGCTTCAAGGCACAATTAGTTAACAACAAACAGCATTAACGTTGTACTTTATAGAGACGCGAAAGCATTACAGCAATTTCGCGTCTATACAAAAGTTTTGAAATCATTAAATACCAAAATCGCTTTAAACAGTGACTTTTGAACCATCAAATTTTGTGAAGGTGAAGCCATTGAATATTTCGTTGTAACCCAATTTCTCATCCCTCAGCAGACTAATAGCAACCTCTTCCCCTAAAGCTAAAGCAGCTGAACCATCCGAACGCCAATGGATACCACCATGACCGCGACCAATAGCATAGTTAGTTGCCAGTTTATTCAACTCTCCACCTACAGTCAGTGGTGGCCCACTATAAGGAATTACTTTTGTAGGATCGTTGGGATCAGGCACTACAGGATCGGGGATAACAAAGTTTTCATCAAAAAATGCTTTCAACAGCGTGACATTAACGCCAGCAGTGGCAGCCGCACCACCTGTATAGGAGGAATGGGTAGGCGCTCCTTCTGGATATGCTTGGGGTAATAGATAGCTGCCAAAGGTGCTAAAGGTCTGAGCCAAAGCTTTAGAATTCAAGACCTCGGAATTAATCGGATACTGAGTTTTATTGATAATATTGTTGTAAACTAGCCCACCATAGGCTTCCGGGCGTAGAATGCGGTGTACATAATATTTCTGCCAGTATGACGCTCTAATGACACGTGAACTAGCCAAGTTAAGCAAAGCTTGTAAATGTCCTACTGCAAAGGTTGCATTAGAACCACTTTGAGTTTTCGAGTTGATGTAGGGATTGCCCGGGTTTAAAGGTGTACCGATGCTACCAAGAATAAAAGAAGCACCAAGGTATGTGGGGCCGCCAATATGGGCATACTCACCTAAATCCCGAACCGTAACTATATAACGGTTGTTGGGGTCGTATTTAATAGACTTCCCGGAACTACCTCCATTCTGAATAGTTAACCATTCTTGGAAATCGATTAGAAAATCATTACCAGGAAGAGCAGTACGAATCAGTGGCGAAACAGATTGAGTTCCCCAAGAAATAGTTCGTAATAAAAATTGTGAGATGTAAGGCCCATCTAGTACTCCTGGTGGAATAACATATTTTGTAGTTTGATCTGAATTGACGTAATTGACACTACCGCGAAATAAAGTTTGAGGGGTGACACGGCCATTTTGTTTTGGCCCTCGAAAGGCTGAAAGCTTGTTGAGGTCTTCAACAGCTGCTAAAACCTTTGGGTTGTCAGTATTGTTTTCGAGCTTAGAAAGAGGCACATCTCGGAGTAAAGCTTGCCAGTAGAGTTCAACTGCTTCAGCAGCACGTTCTTTACTAGCTAGAGTCGGTGGTGGCGGCACTGCTATCTGGGCTGCATTGATTCCTTCTAGGCTAATTGCTAGTGGCCCTTGAGGATTGACCAGCTTTCTCGTACCACCCAAGATAATATTTTCATAATCATTCGGGTTTTGTGTTGTTAGTGCTTTAGTCAAAGACTTGTAAGCTTCCAATTGAACTTCACCAAGTCCGTTATGAGGTAGTCCCCTACTATCAGAACCGATTTTGTTCGGATAACGTTCCTCATCGCCGTTGGTTGGATGTGGCGGAATGGGAATATTCCGTTCAAGTCTAGCTGCTTCAACACGTACTCGATAGGCTTTATCAACAAATCTGTTGTAGTCGAACGGTCGATTATTATACCGCCTGTTAATATCTTGGGCTTGTACAATATCTCCTCCGTTCTTTGACGAGAAAGGTGAACCGAAAACTCCTGCAACAACGCTAGCAGCACTAAACAAACCAGCACGACCAAGGAATGAACGTCTACTGGCATGACTACCAAAAAAACGTTTGCTACTTACACGCGGTTGTTTTGGTTTCTCTACTTCACTATTAGCCTGAGTATCTAGCTCAGAATCTTGATGAGAATTAGGATCTACTTGCATAAGATGTTCTCCACGGGTAAAAAATAATGCCAAAAGCTAGTCATGTGTGAATACATGAGCAATTGAAAGCTAGAACAACTAGCCCAAACAAGATACCCATCTCCGAAGAAACAGAGTAATCTTACCGGATTTGCAATAAAACCTGGGGTTACTCTACTAGAGTGATTTTCCCAAAAGTCATGTCGGCATTCAGTGCTGATATGATGCCTTCGATCAGATAGCAGTGATACTTCGCTAAAACCACTGCTAATTCTAGTTAAACTAAAATACGGTAACTCGACTGATTTACAGTATTTAGTGTTGTTAAGTCAGACTTTCTCACAATTAGGGATTAAAATCAAGAGGTTTTTACAATAAATTTAGCAATAGTGTGAAAGCCCCAGAGGAAGGGGCAAGAGGATTAAAGCGTACCGAGTTTTTTTCAAAAATCAAACCCAATACAGTCTCGTTAAGCAAGCATTTCTTTGTTCACTGACGAGACACTGCGCGATCGCTTTCTTTGCGCCTTCTCTATGAGACACTAAGCGATCGCGGTTTGTTAAAAAATTACTTTGATAAAAAATTAAGACTTAACTGAGCCGTATTGTCCTACATTCTTAGACATTTAGCTTTTACTGGATTGTGTAAGTAAGCCCAACTCTGCATAAACTGGATGTAATATCTTTCTTATTTCGGGCAGTTGTCTACTAAAAAAATATGCTCCAAAAATGCAACAAATACCACCAAATAATAAAGCATTAGTAACACCAAAATAGCCTGCTAATGCTCCAAAAAATAAATTACCAAAAGGTAGTATTCCTAAAAAACCAGTTGTAAATATACTAGTTACTCTACCTCTTTTATCTTCATCAAGCAGAATCGACTGCATAAAGTTATTAATTGAAGCCAAAGTTAAAGTATTATTCATGCCTATAATAAACATGAATATTAAACAAATTTCTAAATTGGTTGAGCGAGAAAAAACTATTAAACTTAAACCTAAAATCGTGGCAGAAATAGCTATAATCTTTCCCAATCCTATAATATTTTTTCTAGAAATGAGATAAATGCCTGAAACGATGGAACCAAGAGCCGAAGCCGTCATTAGATAACCCATCGTTTCAGCATTACCCTTCAAAACCTCTTGAGCAAAAATTGGTACAAGATTGACATGAGTCATTCCCATAAAACAGATAACAATTTGCAAGATCAATAAATATTTAATTGGCAAAAATTTGTATGCATAAACAAACCCTTCTTTAATATTATTCAAAATTTTGGGTTTTTGAGTCGATGAGTTATTGATAATTGGGTTTACTTTGATAGTTAAGATTGCAGATACAAAAGGTAAATAGCTAATACTATCTACTAAAAAGCAAGAAGCTGCGCCAGTCCTAGCAATTAGTAAACCTCCAATCATAGGACTAACAAACTTTGCTGTATTAATCAAGAATGAATGGGAAGCCATTGCACTATAAGTATCTGATTTATTATCCAAAAGTCTAGGGATAATTACCTGGCGGGCTGGTAAATCAAAAGATTTCACTATTCCCTGAAGTGTGCCAATAACAATAATCCATACAACGTTGATGTTATTGCTAATAGTTAAAAAAGTCAGGATAGAAGATAACAGAATAGATACTAGCTGAGTAGTTAATAGAACATATCGTAAATTCCAGCGATCTAGCAACACTCCTACTAAAGGAGTAATAATCAAACCCATAGCTTGATTCGTAAATCCAGCAACTCCAACTAATACAGCTGAATTAGTTAATTGATAAACTAACCATACTAATGCAATTTGAGTCATCCAAGACCCAAAAAAAGATAAGCTTTCTCCAATAACGAAACAAGAAAAATTTACAGATTTAAGCGCAGGGGGAAGTTCAAAATTAGCAAAATTTCGTTTGTATTTTTGGAAGTTCTCTCTATTGGTTGGTAGCATGAATATTTCCCAATTTTGTCAAAATAGACTTAACTTTAAAATCTGAACTAGTTATTTGTAATAACGGCTTTAGCCTTTGAGATTGAGTGATAAATTCTTCATTACAAACTTTTGTAACTTTAGTAGAGATATTCCAACGTCTCTACTAATTTTCTTGATGAAAGCAGACTTACATATCACCAGCCCTCAGAGAGTATTAGTCAAGCTGAATATTAGTAATTCATAAAGTTTGTGTGCTTAGTATTAACATAAAAAAATAGCCAGAATGTGACTAGAGTATGTACAGCAACATGTCTGGTCGAATACCCGCAATGTTTGCAAATCAATCCATAAACCCTACCGACAAGCAGCAACGGGTGGAGAACGTGAGATCATAGCCAAGCTCGATCGTATTGAACAGGCCAGAGTTTATCGTGTCCTAATTGTTTGGCTGCTAGATGCGGCCAGTAAGGGTTGCGGAGTAGTTCACGTCCCAACAGTACTATATCAGCTACTTCTGTGCGAATAATTTCATCAGCTTGTTCAGGGGTTGTAATTAAGCCTACGGCTCCTGTCTGGATATTGGCTTCGCGGCGGATGCGTTCGGCAAACTGAGTCTGATAGCCAGGTTTAATTGGTATATTGATACCCGGTATAATGCCACCTGATGAACTATCAATCAGATCAACTCCTAAAGACTTAAGTTTGTCACTTAAAGCGATACTTTGCTCAATGTCCCAACCTTTATCTGCCCAATCTGTGACAGAAAGACGTACCCAAAGTGGATGCGTTTCAGGCCAAACCTCTCGGACTGCTTGAACAACTTCTCTAAGTAAACGAGTGCGGTTTTCAAAGCTACCACCATAATCATCTTGCCGTTGGTTAGCAAGGGGTGAGAGAAACTGGTGAAATAAGTAGCCGTGAGCAGCATGAATTTCAACTACCTTGAAACCAGCTTGCAGAGAACGTTTAGCAGCTTGGACAAAGGCATCAATAACTTCCTGAATTCCATCAATACTGAGGGCTTCTGGAACTGGACTATCTTTACTGAATGCGATCGCACTACTCGAAATCAAAGGTCGCCAACCTTCCTGAGATTCATCCAGCACTTTCCCGCCTTTACTTGGTTTGGCAGTACTGGCTTTTCTACCTGCATGAGCAAGTTGAATACCTGCAACAGCCCCAAAATTATGAATCAATGCCACAGTTTTAGCTAAAGTTTCTATGTGTGCATCTGACCAGATTCCCAAATCTTGAGGGCTAATGCGTCCGCGAGGTTCTACAGCTGCTGCTTCTGTTAGGACTATACCCGCACCACCAACTGCGCGAGAAGCTAAATGAATAACGTGCCAATCATTAGCATATCCATTCGTACTGGAATATTGACACATCGGTGAAACAGCAATACGGTTGCGAAATGTAACTTCACGAATCTTGAATGCTTCAAACAGATGTGCCATTAATATTTATTCCTTCTCTTGCTAGTTAAAATAAATTGGGGAGGGATTTGCAGAATGAACTCAATTTTGCATTAAACGGCTGAAGATTTTTTGTTGCGTACACTGAAATGAGCCATCAAAGCTACAGCTAATAAAAAAAACGCCAATATACAAATACTTTCCCTCTGTCCCAATCCTCATGTATAAGACTCTTACAGCAGTTTTCTTTTACATGAAGTACAAAGCTATTGGTTTTGAGGCAGGAGGTAGATCGCTTTTAGCGTCTCCCCTTGGGAGAAGGCAGAATTCTAATAATGGAAGCGTTTCATTCATCTAGAATGGTTAGTTTATTTCTGCCGCGATTCACTCGAAACCTGATTAAGACTTGGATGAATCGGCTTATAATCCGGTTCTTGGTTTTGCAATTCCCAAATATCGCATTTGACTTCTTCTTGATCGATTAATAACTGTAAATGATCTGGTAATTTAGTTTTTTGCGAAATTGGCCAAATTTCTCCATAAAAATATTCTCTTTCAATTTGTCCAAGAAACATAGCTTTCTTCTCCACTAATATCACTGTTTGATTTTTTATTCAGGTTTATATAAGTCTGATCTAATACACACTTTATTCAAGGACACTCTCAGAGAAAACTCCGTAAAGCTTTCCGTTGTTCTGTGTCTGATAAAACATATTGAATAGCAGTACCACTATTACCCCTTGAACAGCAGCATTCCAAGCCGCCCAAGTTGCTGATAGTCTCCCACTTATGACTAAAACATTAGTCTTTAAATTCAGTTCTGAGATTAAACTATTATCTGACTTAGATGTATATTTACTCACGATTAAATCTCCTAACTTATTGAATTGGGCATTGATTCTGCTCTCGTACCGTGAGAGATAGCTTTTAAAAACCCTTGTAATAGAAGGTAAAAGTTTATTTAGCACTAAATTTTGAGTTGATTAGCTCACCCAGAAAATTCACCAGTTAACTACGGTAATTTGACCGAGTTACAGTAATATGTAATTATGAGATTAGATTTACATAGATTGCGCTAAAAAACAAGAGGTTATTAAAATTTATTGATATTAGTCTGTAAAAAAGTTGAGTCTGTAGCGAAAACTTTTTCAAAAAAATTAGGAATTACGCCCAACAACACACTATAAGCGCTATTGGTTACGTAATTCCTAACACTGAAGGATAATAATTATACTTGTCATTAATGGTTAAACAACAGATTCAGCATCGAATAGGCTAGATGAAATTAATTTTCTGTAATTCTGGGTGTGTATCTCTGAGTCTCGTTAGCTATTCGTTAGGGATTTTAGCAAAATTTTAGCCATTACCATTGTGAAAAAGGGTGTTTTACTAAATTGCTGTTGAAATATCTGGAGTCATCAGAAACTTCTTGTCCAATCCAGCTTGGTAGTTCAATTTGTTGATTTTCATCATTAAGTTCAACTTCTGCTAGTATTAATCCTTTGTTAACACCATCAAACTCATCGATTTCCCAAATTAAACCACCAAACTCGATTTTATATCTGATTTTCTCTATAAATGGACGTTCACATAATGTCTCAAGTATTTCTTGAGCATCTTTTACAGGAATAGGATACTCAAACTCTAATCTCGAATATTTTATATTGGGGCCTTTAATGGTCAAATAACTTTTTTCCCCTACTACACGTATACGTACAGTTGCTTTGTTTTGTGTGGCAATATATCCTTGACGATATACACTACCCTCAGCTAATGCTCTCCAGCTATCTCCGATAACTAAATATTTTCTTTCTATTTCTGTCGCCATTTTTACAATACCTTTTTTCAAAAAAAGATTATGAATAAATAGGGTTTATAGAGTAGATTTATTGTTTTTTAAAACATTATATAGGAATTCGGTTTTATTTCTGAAAATATCCGTAGGATGTGTTAGCGACAGCGTAACACATCAAACCCGTGATAATAGTGCGTTACTAACTCCGTTCTAACACACGCTACGATACCTAATTTCGTTCAAAAATCAAATAGTAATCCTATAGTAATTTACCTGACAATAGCTGTAAGTTCTTCTCTTGCCAAAGCTAATCCTTGATTAGCATTTTTAAACTTTGTTTCATCTGTAAATTTATGACCAAAATATTTTAAATAAGCTTCTAGATACCTAATACGTAAGTGGGGATCAGCCGGACTCTGAAGGAAAGGTAGATCAGCTTCAACCATAAACCGGATAGCTAACAAGGGGATAGGGCTACGGAGTGGGCGAAAGTTTGGGTTATGCAGACCAGGACTTTGATTACGTTTATGAAACTCTCCTATCATTAGTCCTGATTCAACAAATAAAGTTTTAAGCTTTTTCTGGACACTATCTATTATTTTATAAGATTCTTCATTAATATCAGGAAAGATAAGTAAAAAAGCTTTATTAATTGCTAATTCTTGCTCTTTAACTTTCATCTCAATAAAGAGATTTCGGTAGCGTCCAACAATCTCTTCTAATTGCTCTGGATACAAATCTTTTGTACGAATAACTGCTAGACGAATACTGTTTGACTTGAGAGAGTGAGGTACAAAGGGGCAAACTGGGCCAGGTCTTCCTAAATCAGGATGAGGCTTCCCTAAAAAGCTTTTCACCCAATCCATAATTTCAAGCAAGTAAGGAAGGTCTTCACTTTGCTTGATTTGTTTGATTTCAGTAGTTGTATAAAGTTCCATAAATTTGAGTAAAACTGAATAAATTTAAAGTCAAAATTCGGAAATGTTTCTTCAAAACTATATGCTTATAAACAAAAACTATTTAAGCAAAAAAACACGTATGAATTTTGTGATTTATTCTTCAGCAATTCATTATAAAGAAACAAAAATAGTATATAATTTTTGTTTATTATAATTTTATGGCAATCAATACACAAACATATTTTTGCAACAAGCAATTTGTGTCCATTAATTTCTCGTGGTTTAGCGAGAATATACATGTATTATCCAGCTACTACTCTTACTATTTTCTACTCTCAAGTTTCTATTATTTTCAACGAGTATATTGTAAAGTTTATATCTAAATAGTTATTTCTACTGTAAAAATTTAGTGTTAATTTAGCAATAGAATCAGCTTAATATCAAGTTAGTTAGATTTTGCTTAAGTAAAATATTAAAAATGAAGTTCAATTTCATACAATAGAGTTAATTTACAGCAGTTTGTCAGTGAGGTACAAAATGCAGAACTTATTCATGAGATTAAGAGTTCTACCTCCTTCCTCCTGCCTAAAAACCCGTAGCTTTGTACTTCATGCGAAAAGAAACTGTTGTAACGATTATTGTAGATAAAGCTGTAGCAAGATTACTGTAGGAGCATGAATGAAAGTATGAAATTTAAAGATAATGATAATTAAAACAGGGGAGGAGGGGAGCCACGCTTGCCTCCTACCTCGCTCCCCGCATACGATTATCATTTTTACTAGGAATGTTTTGAGTATTTTAATTGATTGACAAAAGGCGGATATTTTTTAGTTGGCAGTCCCTTATTTATCAACAGATTCTTTTATCACTGTCATAGCATCAGGAGGAATCTGCGTAATTAGGCGAAATGGAAATGCCGTAGTTGAAGCGAATTGAGCATAATCTGATGTCAGGAAGATAGCATACTTTTGAGCTTCTGGAGTCATCTGTGCAGCAAAAGCCAGAGTTATGGCTTTAAGGTACTTGCGAACATCTGCTGCTTGTTCACCCACAACTTCACCACCACTAATCGGTGTATTTGGTTGTCCTACCTGATCCAAAGTAGTACTAGGGTCTTTTATACTTAGATGAGTACCCCCAACTATACCAACTAGCCATTTTGGGGATGGAATTTTGTCAAATCCCACAATCTGTTCGCTTAAAGCTGGGGCGGTTTTATCAGCAGAACCTGCTAATACTAAAGTAGGAATTTGCACCTTAGTTAATCCAGTTTCGCCAAACATCAGAGAAGTTGTAGGATTGAGAGCGATCGCCTGTTTGATTCTAGTATCCCGTAGTTGGTAGGTATTTTCTGGTAATTCTTGGGCAATGCATTGCATAGCTTCTCCCAGACTTAAGATAGCCAAATTCTTTTTACAGCGTTGTTTGAGCCGTTCTAATTGTAATTCGGCTCCAGCAAGTGCTAAAGCTGTACCACCACCAAAAGAATAACCAACAACCATCGCGTTTGTGGTTGCAAGTTTCCCTTGGAGAGGATGATTAGGCGTTTGGTTAAGTTTTTCTAATTCATCGAGAACAAAACTAATATCTTGAGGGCGATTTAAAAACTCTTGAGGCTGCACAACCCTAGTTTTGCCTTGTAATGCTAAGTCAGTATTTGCCGCATTACTACCAGGATGTTCTAAAGCTGCTACTACATAACCGTGGGATGCTAGATGTTCTGCTAAGTAGCGTAAGTCTGTGCGGACTGATGCGAAACCGTGAGAAAAGACAATTACGGGTTTATTGGGGGTTGCAGCAGTTGACCAGTAAATATCAACTGGAATTTTGCGGTTACGCTTTTGGTCATTCAGGCTTAAGTTGAGTATTTTTACTTGAGCATTTCCTGATTGGCTAGGATCAAAAGGAAATGCAATCTTCGGTGTTCTAGGATCGAGTTGGGGAGCAATGGATAGCATAAATTGCTGGGTACGCCAAAAAGCTGTATTCAAATTCCCTGCAACTATAAAAGCCTGTGGCAAATTAATTTCCAAACGCTTACTCGGATAAGCAGCGATAAAACTTAGTATAGAAAGACCCTGTGGTGCAGTAGAGCCTAATACCAATCCTGCTCTAAGTGCTTGTACCCCAGCTTTATCTTTTCTGGCTAAGGCAGTAGCGAAGTCATTGAGAATAGTTGTACCAATCTGAGTATTAACTAACCGATTAATGGTGACAACATTCATTGGTATATTCATGCCCAGCGCTCCCAAGAAGAAGCGGCGTTGTTGTTCAGATAATCCTTTGGCATAAGGCTGTAAACTTCCAGGCAATTCCCCGGTTTTTGCTGCCTTTTGCAACTCAGCCAGAGAAACGGATTCTGTAAATAAGCCTAAACGGATAACAACGGTGTCAGCCGCAATGGCCGAACTATTTACTGCGAACTGTGTAAGTGCGACCGCACCCAAGAAACCTGCAACTGTCTTAAGGCTTCCCCAACTTCTTCCCATAAATATTTATACCAATCATTACTTACGGGAATATAACGAATATTTGTGTATTTGACTACCCCATTCATTTCTTAAGGCTTTGGTGCCGTACTCTTTGCGCTCACACCCTACGTATCTTTTCAAAAATCAAATAGTAGTCCTATATATAACTAACCTTATAAGTGTCAGTATTAAATAAGTATTCAATCAAAACATAGAGTATTTAAACCAATAAAATTATCTATTTTTAGTTCAAAGCTTGATTCTTAGTTGCTAAAAAATAAACAAAAGACAAAAGCACCTTTTCTTAAGGTGCTAAAAAAAGCATTTGATTTTTCAGACAAATTTTTAAGGATTGTAATTGTTAGCGCGGGGACTGCGAGTACCAGTTACGGCTCCAATCATTGAAGCTATTAAACCCAACAAAGAACCAAACACAAACCACCATAATCCTGAACGTAAATTAGCTGCCGCTTCCCGAGCTTGTTGGGCACTTACGTTTGCTTGTGGTATATTAACACCACCTTGCTGTTGTACCTGATTTATAACTTCTCCAGCGTTAGAAGCAGCAACACCAAAAGCACCAGATACTCCACTTGCTAATAGCCATGAGCTAACCGCTAAAGTTGTTGCCCAAAGAATTGCGCCATTAAGAAGAGCCGTATTCCGGTTCATTGGGCCACAAGCACGAGCAGTAACCCAACCACCAGTAAATAGAGAAATTAGTAAAGCGATAGTTGACCAAAGCCCCGCATTACCCGCAGCGTTAGGGGCAATTGTTCTGGGTGCGCCTGAACCTTCAACAGTGCCTGCCGCAACAGCGCCAATTATAGCGCTTAAAATTAATTGAGTAGCTAAAGAAACCAATAAACCAGAAATAATCGGCCCCCAACGAACAAGATCGTGATATTCAGCTACTCGCCCTGCTACAGCAGGTTCATTAGGAATAACGTCATTACCTGTACGATTTACGTATGACATCGTTTATGTTCTCCAATGCTCTTTGAGCAAACTTTATCTCAAATATATTCATGTTTCTGTTTAAGATTAAATAACTTAATCGTTTGTTTTAATATCTATCAACAGAAATAGTTGCTTAGTCTATCTTTGGTAATAAAGTATGGGTTTCTGCAATAACTTTTAATACATTTTAGGGTTTATTGATATTTGAATAATTCTTTATAAATTCTCAATATAAAATTTTTATCTTTTTTTCGGGAATGTATCAGAGGCATTTGTGTATTTTACTACTCTATTGATTGTCAAAAAATAAAAGCAGATTTTATCCTGTACTTGACAGCAATCGCTCTGTTATACAAATATAATTTTTTTAGAATCTACCATTACAAAAGTTAGGTAAAGCTACTGTAAATATGGGCACTTAATGGAGTATACCTAACTAAAACTATAATTTTGGCTATTATTTACAGAAGTGTACACCAAGGCGCTGTTAGTAGGAATAAATATAATCAAAAAATAATAATAGCAACAGATTGTAGAATTAATCACAGTAAAAAAAATAAGCATATATCAGTGTTATTAGCCACAAAATATTGATTAGTTTTCAGCTAGATTTAATCCTGTAACGAAGCTCTAAAACAGAATAGGCAAGTGCAGATACAATCTGTAGTTTTTTGGTGGTTGAGATTTTGAATACAATTTTTTTATCAAAATTTAATCGCCTGATTAATATTTTGTCTTTGCTATTTGGAACTTGTTGCAGAGGTGTTGCAGAGTTGTTGCAGGTGAATAGCTTTACTGCTGTAGCTTCACTATAATTACTCATCGAATTTGAACAACCGCATCAACAATTTTTCTTGACTTTATGCGTCGCAGACTTTACTTTACTTTAATTCTGCTATTCTCTGTGATTATTATTACAGTGTGGTGGCCTGTGAATGATTCTGATTGTAATTCCGAAGCTTTTTTAGCATCAAAAACTACAAAATTCAAAGTGAATGCGACTAAAGTTATTATTCAGCCGTGGCGTGGTCGTCACCATGTATATGGAATCTTTATGATTCCTGATGAATACAAACAAGCTGAATTTTTTGTGTTAACAGTCCAAGGTGCTGCAAGTTACTGTTCAAAACAATTTGGTTATCAAAAAAACTTTAATGATATATTTGCTGAACCAGGAACTTATCTGCTGAAAAAGTTTATTAGAACTCGAACTGCTCTAAGGCTTATTTTCCAAGGCTTGTACTTTCAAATCAATGATAATAAAAATTGGACGTTGACTTTCCCGGAACTAAAAACTAGTCAAAACAAGGGATAAAGGTAAAAATACTCAATTAAAATCTTTATAATGGAAAAAATAGAGATAGTCGATATCCACCTGTTGAAGAACGTGGGATTCCCACAAAAGTAGAAAGTAAAATTACGTTCTTCTTCAGTCTTAATACCTGAATAATAATTATTTACTTCTATAAAAAAGCAGCTTTAATCGTGTATGCAGTTAGACTTGAGATAAAAGTTTGTCAGCTTTATAACAACTTTCAAAAGTAAAGATAATCAAAAATTAACGCATTCTTACCGCAGTACCTGTGGCAGTAATCAGCAAAAGAACTCCTGACTGGTCAAGATTGATTGTACCAGTATCAATTTCAATCCCAATCACTGCATTTGCTCCTAAACGTTGCGCTCGCTGTTCTAATTCTTCTAGTGCCTTGCGTTGACCCTGCTCAAATAAACGCTCATAGCTACCAGTGCGTCCACCAATAATATCCCGAATACCAGCTAAAAAGTCCCGCAAGAAATTGCTACCATAGACTACTTCTGCTGTCACAATGCCTAAATATGACTCAATCACGGCTCCTTGAATCACATCAGTGGTAGTTATTATCATAAATTAGTCTCCTTGATGGCATATTTGGTTAAGATTTGATATTTATTATCAAAATACATTTCCAAGTATAGTCTGTATTGATACAGTTTTTATCGACATACTCGCACATACTTTTAGATTGCGATCGCTTCCAGAGAAAGAGCGCACAGGGTCATCGCAAATACGCTTTTATTTCTACTATTGTACTGACTAAAAGTTAAAATCTGAAGGAACATTTTAATTACTAAGTTTATCTTACCACCTAATGACTAAAAAAGGATGTAAAGGTCTGGATAGCAGTTTACTAAAAGATAGTATTAATGACTCCAAATGCAAGGAAAATTTAATACAGAACCAGCGAGCTATTAAATAAAATAAAAAACAGTAATAAATGTTAAAACCTCTGAAATTGGCATAAAAAAGTGGGCCAAATTAAATATAAAACCCACCCTGCCTCCAGCTTCTCTTTGCTTACTGAGGAGAGGGATTGAGGGTGAGGTTTGCTCTTATATTTAATTACACCTACCTACTTATCACCTCTTTAGGATTAAGTTAGATATCTGTAGCCTTTCTCTAAAATGCACGTATAACTACTGAATTAAAAAGTTTCATTTTGTTATTTTACTGATTTATATGTATGTAACTTCATCTGAACTTGATATCTTACACTTCATTATTCAGTAAAAACTCTGTAATGTATTGTTGATTGTAAAGGAAAGATGAGATGAACTATTCACATCTTAATCAATACGAAGAAATACAGTTTTCAAAAGTCCAGATTTTTGTTTTAATGTACAAGAAAAAAGTCATCTAAAATTTCAGGAAATTTACTGTGTACAAGCCTACATCATTTGTGTTTAGCGTGGTTTTACTAGGATGCTTTGCCTTCACTATACCTTCAGTGGCTCAGGCTGAGGTATTAGTGGCACAAGCTAAAAACCCACAATTAAAGCAACTACTAGAAGAAGGACGGAGGTTAGTGGATGGTGGCGATTATGCTGGTGCGATCGCAGTTTATAAAGAAGCAGCTAGCCTAGATCCCAAAAATGCTAAAATTCATTCAGGTATTGGCTACTTATACGCTCAACAGGGAAATTACCAAGCAGCACTAACTTCTTATCGTCGTGCGATCGCCATCAACCCTAACAATAGTGATTTTTACTACGCTGTAGGTTACATCAAAGCCAATTTGGGAGACACCCCTGGAGCAAAAGAAGGCTACCGTCGCGCCATACAGTTGAACCGTAACAACGTCAACGCCTACTTGGGATTGGCTGTAACCCAATCTCGCATGGGAGACTATACTGCTGCTACCTGGGCATACCAACAAGCAATCGACTTAGATAAGAACAATGCCCAAACTTATGAGTTGATGGGTTCCATGTATAAACAGCGACGACAAGCGAAACTTGCCAACAGCTTGCTTCAAAAAGCCCGCGACTTGTACAAGCGTCGCAATGACTCCCAAGGAGTAGACAGAGTAGAAGCCATGCTGCGACAGTTAGGAGGATGAGGTTAATCTAACTTGCGTCCCGTTAATTCCACAAAAATATCTTCCAGGTTAGAGGGACGCACCATCATTCCGGTTTTATCAGACTGTTCATTCAAGTAAATATTCGCGGATTCTAATGATGGGAAAAACAAATATTCCCAACTACGCGCACTCTCATTCCCCACTTCAGACAAACCCAATTGTTTCATCACCAAACCTTCACCGTGAACAGAACGGAGTTGTTGTAAAGTTCCCAAAGAAATTAGCCTACCGCCATCCATAATACCGATGCGTCCTGGCTTGGTAGAGCCAAAAGCATCGCACAAAAATTCGACTTCATCCATATAATGAGTTGTCAGTAATATCGTCATCCCTTGTTTATTTAAATCCCGAATAATTTCCCAAAGTCGCCGCCTGGTTTGGGGGTCTAGTCCTACGGTTGGTTCATCCAAAAACAGAATTTGTGGCTGATGCAATAAAGCTCTCGCAATCTGCAACCGTCGTTTCATACCCCCAGACAGGGTTTTTACCAAATCATTACGTTTTTCTGCTAGCTCAACATACTCTAGCCATTGATTAATCAGTTTTTGTCGCTGCGGGTTACTAATGTGATGTAGTCTCCCATGCAGTTCCATATTTTCCCAAACGCTTAAATCGTTATCCACACTGGTTTGCTGCAAAACTACACCAATACTTTGTTTTGCTAGCATTGCTTCTTTTATCACATCATATCCACCTACTTCTATCCGTCCTTGGGACGGTTTGGTGAGTGTAGTCAGCATCCGAATTGTGGTTGATTTACCTGCACCGTTTGGGCCAAGTAGAGCAAATATTTCCCCTGGTTCAATTTTGAATGACAGGTCATTGACTACAGGTACATTGTTATAAAACTTGTAGACGTTTTCTAGAAAAACAGCAGCACTCATAATAACATTGCTCCAATTAAAAATTTACAATCACTTTATTTGAAAAATAATTGCGGCAGATAAAATCCTATAACCATTTAAGAGAAATAATTCTTAATTCAAAATATAAAAGCAAAATGGTATTAGTACTGATACTGATTACCTGTAAGGTTGCTCTCCAAACAAGGAGTTAAACGTTTTTTCTTCGCTTCTCTATTTGTTCAATGGCTGGCGTAGGTAGATGTTTTTGCTACCACAGTTCTGAGTTTCCTTTTTGCGCTGGATGTTTTTTACTCATAATGTATTACTAAGAACATCTACTTTGATGTTCTTAGTAATACATCTTATACATCTCGTCAGTAAACTTGATTTTTGAAAAGATACGTAGGGTGTGAGCGCAAAGAGTACGGCACCAAAGCCTTAAGAATGGTGCGTTACGGCTTACGCCTAACACACCCAACAAATACTTAGATTTTTCAGAAATCAAATATGATTCCTATACAGAGCTAATCTTTAGCCCCTTCCCTTGTAGGTAAGATTCAAAGCCTCTCTCCTTTTAGGAGCTACTGTGTACACACAAATCTTTTACAGTTGCTACGTAATGTAGAGTAGGCTAATCATTGCAGGTCGATGCATTAAGATTGCAGGTCGATGCATTAAGATTGCAGGTCGATGCATTAAGATTGCAGGTCGATGCATTAAGATTGCAGGTCGATGCATTAAGGTTGCAGGTCGATGCATTAAGGTTGCAGGTCGATGCATTAAGGTTGCAGGTCGATGCATTAAGATTGCAGGTCAATGCATTGGGATTGCAGGTCAAATGTAGGGTAACTTTAAAAGACTTGTGTGTACCCCGTAGCCTTTTAGGAGAGAAGTTAAACTGTATTGCTTCTATTCGAGAAGCACTATAGTCGATGTTAGTTTAGAAAGAAAAATAACGGTTTTGAATTGTGATTACCTAGCCGATTTAATCTGTAATTTGAGCCGTCTCACTCTTTTGGCGTATTTATTTTAGTTACTAAAGGTAGCATTTTATATCCTTAGTTAAGGTTAATTTGATTTTCGGATAGATACAATAATGCTCATATAGTAGGTGGGCATTTTATTTCTTAGATTTCCTTTAGTTGTAAAACCTTACTTCTTAGGGACATTTTATTTTTCGGATTTACCTTAGTTGTATAACTTTACTTTTTACTCAGCATTACAGTCCCTAATCCGATCGCAACTAAAGCTCTGACAGCATAGGAAGTCTCTAAGATTTATGCCTACTAGTATGCTGCAAACGGCCCTTCAGTTGGACAGGCTTATATCCTATGAAACCGGATTACCTGATTGTCGGCAGTGGTTTATCGGCATTGGTCTTTGGCGCTTTGATGGCAAACTCCGGCAAGACCGTGCAAATACTCGAAGCTCATGAGCATCCAGGCGGCTTTGGTCACACGTTTACACTAGCTAAAAAATACACGTTTAATGCTCAATTCCATTATGTTTGGGATTGCGGTGAAGGACAAACGGTTAATCGCGTACTCAAAAAACTGGGTTTAGATGGGGAAGTGACTTTTGAGCGGTACGACCCGAATGGTTTTGACCACATGCGAATGCCGGGATATGCATTAGATATTCCTTCGGAACCGGAGGAATTGATTCAGCGATTATCAACGCTGTTTCCTAATCATAGTAATTGCATTCGCCAATTCATCAACGACGTTGAAAAAACGAGCGCTGGTTTGAAAAGACTTGCTCCTCCAGTTAAGCCAATTGAACTGCTCAACCATGCAGGTGAAGTATTTTGCGCTGTCCAATATCTCAACAGCACACTTCAGGATGTATTCGACAAGTTTCAGCTACCTCAAGCCGCCCAAACCCTATTGGCTCTGCAATGGCCTGATTTTTTATTGCCTCCGAATCAACTCTCGTTTTATGCCTGGGTCGCTTTGTTCAAAGGCTATCAAGCTGGTGCATTTTATCCAACCCAGCATTTTGAGCATGTCATCAATTCCTTAGTCAAAGTGATTGAATCACACGGAGGGGAGGTACTGCTCAACCATGAAGTCACGAATTTTAGACTTACAGACCGAACCATCACTGGTGTTGAGGCGATGGATTTAACCACCCATCAAACTCACGAATTTACAGGCGACACCGTGATTTGCAACATTGACCCCAAAAAAGCCGCCAAAATGATTGGTGAGTCAAACTTTTCCAAAACCGTGCGCCGAAAACTCAACTATGAGTATTCTGCATCTAACTACATGGTTTATTGCGTCGTCAAAGACCTCGACCTCAGAGATTATGGATTTGGCAAGTGGAATCTCTTCCACACAGGTCATGAGGATTTGAATGAAGCTTTTGCTCAGATGTATCAACACAATGACTTTTCCAATCCCAGCTTTGCGATAACAACGCCCACTTTATTAACAGAAGCGAGTCGGGATTGCCCAGAGGATTGCCAGATTGTCGAATTCCTTACCGTTGCCAATTACAACTATTTTAAGGAGTTGCGCCGCGATCGCAAAGCCTACAACCAGAAAAAGCAAGAGATATTCGATTCCATTCTGGATGTAGTAGAAAAACAATATGTACCGAATTTTAGAAAACATATAGTCTTCCATGTCACGGGTAGCCCCACCACCAATGAACGTTTTTGTTGGTGTCCCAATGGGAATTCCTATGGTTCTAGTCTCACACCGCGCAACATGGGCTTGGGACGGTTGAATCACGAAACCTCACTCAACCATTTCTATTTCTGCAATGCCTCATCCGGTTATCCAGGTTTTGCTCCCACATTCTGGACTGGAGCATTGCTGTATCAAAGATTATCTGGTGACGTGCTTTTAGGTGACAGCTAATACCATTTCACGAAAATAATGAAACAGTTCTAAACCCTGAAACTTAGACTAAGTAAGACTTTCTTAATTACGAATTACGAACTACGAATTACGAATTGGTATGAGAGGTCAGTTATGAGAATTGCAGTTATCGGTGGTGGAGCCAGTGGTATGGCTACAGCTTACCTGCTTGATAAACAAGGGCATCATGTCACCGTGTTTGAACGGCAGCCCATGTTGGGGGGACATATTCGCACACTTAACAAGAATGTATTGCCTAACCAATCCGATTGTAATGAAATGTTGGAAAGTGGAGTATTAGAATTTCCTAGCATATTTCATAACTTCATTGCTCTCATGCAAGAGCTAGGAGTCGAACTAGAACCCATCCATGTTGGTTCAGCTTTATTCCCCAAAAATGGCGATCGCTTTTTATCGAGGGTAACAACTGATACCAATTCTTTATGAAGCTGCGCTAAATAAGGCTTCAAGGATAAAGTCGTAAGAAGTAAGAGAAGCAATCATC
>NZ_JAVRCP020000021.1:0-127450 GCF_034530675.2 Nostoc sp. DedVER02 | reverse complement strand
GACTCATCGACTTGTTATGCCATTGCATCGACCTGCAATGCCATTGCATCGACCTGTAAAAATTAGCTTACTCTATGTTGTTACGCAGCAACTCTAAAAAACTTGTGTGTACATGATAGCTAATGCAGAGAGAGGCTTTGAATATTACTCGCCTCCCCTACGTCCTTCGACTATCGCAAAACTGCTTGATAGCGACCTAGCGCGATTAAAGGAAAGTATTGTTGATACAGATGATATTTGAGATAAAAATGGCAAGGGAAGCCAGTCCCAGTAAAGTCCGCCTCAAACCAAGTACCATCAGGTTTTTGAGTTGCAACTAGATAACCAATTCCTTGTTCAATAGCCTCAAGAGCTAAGTTACCAGTTGCTTCACCTGCTGCTATCAACCCTATTATTGCCCAAGCGGTTTGAGATGCAGTACTATCTCCTTTTCCTTTAAGACTAGGATCGTCATAGCTGCGGCAAGTCTCACCCCAACCACCATCGGGGTTTTGACATCCCACTAACCAAGCTGCTCCTCTTTCTATACTGACTTTATGCTTTTGAGGATTAATCAATGCTAAAGCTGACAAAACGCCACTAGTACCGTAAATATAATTTACACCCCAACGACCAAACCAACAGCCTTCGGTTTCTTGTTCGCGTAAAAGATAACTAAGCGATCGCTCTAAATTATCACTATCAATTGATAAATCACAAGCACCAAGCATTTCTACGACTCTAGCCGTAACATCTGCGGTGTTTGGATCGATCATCGCTTTCAAGTCGCCATAAGGAATAGAGTTGAGCCAATCTTGATCGTTATCCAAATCAAAAGCAGCCCAACCACCTGGTTTACATTGCATAGATGCAATCCAGTTTACCGCTCGTGCGATCGCAGCCTGCTTGATTTCTTCATTGGGGAGTTTCGCTAAATGTAGTGCCATCACCACCACTGCTGAGTCGTCTACATCAGGATAAAAGCGATTGTCAAACTCGAAAGCCCAAGCACCTGGTTTTCCCTGGCGATTTTTGACAGCCCAATCACCGTAATCTAATATTTGTTTTTGCAACAACCATTCGCCAGCTTTTACCACAGCCGGATCATCTGCTGCAAAACCAGATTCTACCAAAGCACGCATCGCCCAAGCTGTATCCCAGACGGGTGAAACACAAGGTTGTACCCGGTAACTATCCTCTGTTTCAATGGCAAAGTTATCAATTGCTTGCAAACCTCGTTCCACAATAGGGTCGCTTTGGTCATAATTTAGACAGCGCAAAGCTAGCATTGAATTCAACATCGCCGGAATAATCCCGCCCCAGTCGCCTGTCGCTTCTTGCCGTTCTAAAATCCATTTTTCGGCGGCTTTGATACCTTCTTCGCGGAAAGGTACTAAATTTAGACTTTCTGCCAACTTGAAGCCTCGATCGAGCGTGAGGAATAAATCTGTCCAATCGCCACTTTCAGGTAATTCCCACCGGACTCGATCGACACCTTCAGCGTATAGCTCATCTAGGTTGATAGTTGGGTCAGTGATAAAAACAGGTTTGCGATCGCATACAATCAGTAATGGTACTGTGCTGGAACGTGCCCAGCTAGACATTTCATAGATGTTAACTGGGAAAGCTTTGGGCAACAGCATCACCCAAGGCGGTAGCGAGGGAATACCGCGCCAGTTGTAGCAGCCAATCAAAGCTAAGTGCAACTTGGTAAAAATCCGAGTTTTGCTGATACCGCCCCGTTTGAGAATAAAAGCTTTTGCCCGAATCATCGCCGGATCGCTTGCAGGTACACCTAGCAGTCTCAGCGCCATGTAAGCTTCAACTGAAGTGCTAAGTTCTCCGCCATCACCGTAATAAAGTTCCCAGCCGCCATGCTGCCGTTGCTGTTGACGCAGATATGCTTCAACTTTGTGCAAAGGTCTAGTTTGGTCTGTTCCCCAAATCTTATGCAAAAGAACGGTTTCAGCAGTGATGGTGACATTGGATTCTAATTCTGCCCACCAGTAACCTGCCGGATTTTGTATCGAAAGTAAATATTGTTGGCTGGCTGCGATCGCTTCTGCAATTTGGTTGACTTTTACCCTGTCTTGTGTTTGCATCAAATCCTATCTAACCTCACACTCAACACTAATTATGAATACGGTAATACTATGAAAAATTTTTCCTTTATTGGTAGACATAGTATTGTGTCTGAGTCACTGAGAATTTGCAATAGCTCATTCTTTTTTTGAATTTTGAATTTTGAATTTTGAATTGGAGCGAAGCGACGGTCATGGGTGTAATTGTATTAGGATTTATGCTGTTATCCTTGACAATTTGGTTAGTATTACTGTGTTTTTGGGGACAATTTTGGCGGACAGACCAGCAATTAGAGGTTACAGGAACTCAACTACAATCGTTACCTGTGGTTTGTGCGGTGGTTCCAGCCCGTAACGAAGCTGAATTGATACCAACTACGTTGCGATCGCTCCTACTCCAAGATTATCCTGGTTCTTTCAACGTGTTTTTGGTAGACGATCGCAGTACAGACGGTACAGCAAATTTTGCCGAAGGGGTTGCACACGCTGTAGGTAAACCTCAGCAATTGCATATTATTTCAGGCGAATCACTGCCTGTTGGTTGGTCGGGCAAACTTTGGGCAGTTGAGCAAGGTATAAAAAGCGCTAGTAAATTCGCACCCGATTATTTTTTACTGACCGACGCAGATATCGAACACGATCCTAGTAATCTCCGCCGACTCGTTGCGAAAGCTGTCCAAGAAGATTTAGACATGGTTTCGGTAATGGTGCGACTCAGGTGTGACAGCTTTTGGGAAAAACTTTTGATTCCGGCTTTCGTGTTTTTCTTCCAAAAACTCTATCCCTTTCGCTGGGTGAATAATCCCAAAAATTCCACAGCCGCCGCAGCTGGGGGATCTATTTTGATCGCCCGTGAAGCTTTAGAGCGAATCGGAGGTATTCAAGTGATTCGCCAAGCCTTAATTGATGATTGTGCCCTAGCTCAAGCTGTTAAAAGAGGGACTGGGGACTGGGGACTGGGGACTGGGAAAGAGTTTTCCCAATTCCCAATTCCCAATTCCCAATCCCCAATCCCTAGCCAAGGGCGTATCTGGCTGGGATTGAGTAGCTTGACTCGCAGCCTTCGTCCTTATGATTCGCTAGCGACAATTTGGGATATGGTTGCTCGTACTGCCTATACTCAACTAAATTATTCTCCATTACTACTCTTGGGCACTTTGCTGGGAATGCCTCTAATTTATCTAGTTCCACCTGTATGTGTAATTCTAGGTGCAGTTTGGGGTAGTTGGGCGATCGCACTTACGGGTTTATTAGGATGGCTGTTGATGACTTTCGCTTACTACCCGACAATCCGCTTTTATAAATGTTCTCCTTGGTTAGCATTTAGTTTACCTGCGATCGCGTTTCTCTATACCCTGATGACTCTAGACTCAGCACTCCGTCACTGGCAAGGACGCGGCGGTGCTTGGAAAGGAAGAGTTTATCCTAGCCCTTAAAAAATTTCTTAAGTTTACATCTAGGGGTATTGTCCTTGACTTATCAACACTTGTCGAGAAAGCACCCGATTGGGAAGATTAAAGTGAAGTAACCTTGCAGTCCCTTGACCAATCTGAGTTTTTCCTTCTATTCTGGCATTTTCAAAATAAAAATGTTCATCCCAAACCAGGCTACGCGGATTAAACAATGGGACAATTTCTTGAGTAAATTGGTCTATAGTAGCGAAATCAGAGCCTTTATGACGGTTACAAGATAAACATGAAAGTGCCAAATTATCAGCAGTAGTTTCACCCCCATGTTTGACGGCAATAATATGGTCTACTTCATGGGTATAAATAGAAAAGTTTTGATGGATTCGGCAATATTCACAGCGTGCTGAAGCCCTCTGAATCACTAACCTACGGAGTTCCACAGAAATCGAATTAGAAGTCATGTTAGCTGATTGCAGAATAAGCCCGTGCTTTTAATAAAATCATCATTTGTTCTAGTTGCTCGTAAACATCTAATTCTGCTAATTCAATTTGACTCAATGTTGCAGAGCGATTTTTTTCCAGTAATTCTTGTAGACGTGTTTGAGATTGAAATGAAACTTTAAAATTAATAATTTCTTCTGGTTTTGGCCCTTTAATTAAAAAATCAATAACTTCTTGATAAACTGCTGGAATATTTGTAGTCTCAGGGTTGACTGTTGGCTGAATGATTATTGGTAGATTAACTACGTCTACTAACCTCCAAAGCAATTCGGGTAAGCGATTTTGCAGAGGTTCTAAACGTTGAGCTAGTTCATCGGGAATTTGAATAGTGAATTCTGCCATTGGTGCTTTTGTTCGAATTTTGCACTCTTAGAGAATATACATTTTATGCTAATAATAGCTCAATACGGTTCGGTTAAAGGAGGAGATACGATAAATCGTTGTCTCTACGAAGGACTGATTATTGTAAAGACGGCGACAAATAGCCTCTTGATTTAGAAACACAAATTAAAAAACAAGAAGATTCTTAAACAGATAGCGTTATCCAATGCCCCATTCCCAATGCCCCATTCCCCATTCCCCATTCCTAATTCCTTGAAGCCGTTTGTTTATCACTCGCAGGACTAACGGGCAATGGTTGAGCGGCTTTTAATACTGCATCCAGCAAACCTGGAAACAGCATCTCTAAATCTTCACGCCGCAGGATGTTAATGTGATGTGTCCCTTCTTTACGTGTAAAAACTATCCCAGACTCCCGCAAAATCTTAAAATGATTTGACATAGTAGACTTAGCGATCGCAAAATCAAACTGGGCACAGCATTGTTCACCCTCAGTCGCCAGCAGGCGCACAATCTCTAGCCGCACTGGATCGCCCAATGCATACAACACTCCCGGTAACGAAATATTTTTTCTATCTGGATGATAAAGAAATCTCATAGTTGCATTATCTCATCAAGTGGCATATATTTTGATTATTCGATATTATCGAATTATAGAATTAATTAGGAAGGCAATTTATGTCATCCATTACAAATGTCACAGAAGCCACATTCAAGCAAGAAGTCTTAGAAAGTGAAATTCCGGTCTTAGTAGACTTTTGGGCCCCGTGGTGCGGCCCTTGCCGGATGGTAGGCCCAGTAGTCGATGAAGTTGCTGCGGAATACGAAGGACAGGTGAAATTTGTGAAGCTGAACACAGATCAGAACCCTACTGTCGCTAGCCATTATGGAATTCGCAGCATTCCGACGCTGATGGTTTTTAAAGGAGGTCGCCAGGTCGATACTGTCGTAGGGGCAGTTCCAAAAACTACCTTGAATAAAACCTTAGCACAGCATCTTTAATCTAAGTTAAGGGTATGGGGAATTGGGCATTGGGCATTGGGCATTGGGCATGGGGCATCGGACATTGGTTATTTCCCCTCTGCTCCGCTGCTCTCCAGTCCCCAGTCCCAGAGCATCTGTTTCAACTAACGGGGAAAGAGCAAATGGACTTGAAATTGCATGGTAAATCCGCGCTGGTGAGTGGCTCAACCGCAGGTATTGGTTTTGCGATCGCCCAAGCGCTAGCTCAAGAAGGTGCATCAGTAATTATCAACGGTCGGTCTGAGGAAAGAGTAACCCAAGCGATCGCCAAAATTCAACAAACCATACCCGACGCGAAATTGACTGGTGTTGTTGCAGACGCAGCTACTGCATCAGGGGTAGAGCAACTTTTGCAAAAAGTTCCTCACGTTGATATTTTGATAAACAATGTCGGTATTTATGAACCAAAAACCTTCTTTGATATTACAGATGAAGACTGGTTAAGGATATTTGAGGTTAACGTCCTCAGTGGAGTCCGTTTGAGTCGGCAATATCTGCAAAAGCAGCTAGAGCAAAACTGGGGGCGGATAATTTTTATCTCAAGTGAATCTGCTATCCAAATTCCAGTGGAAATGATTCACTACGGTACAACTAAAACAGCCCAGCTTGCTATTGCCAGAGGTCTAGCAGAAATGACTATCGGGACTGGAGTCACGGTAAACTCCGTTCTACCAGGGCCAACCCGCTCAGAAGGAGTTGAAGAGTTTATCAGCAACCTGGCGCAGGAACGCGGTATTGATCGTGCTGAAGTCGAGGCTGAGTTTTTTCAAAATGTGCGTCCAAGTTCTCTAATCAAACGCTTTGCAACTAACGAAGAAGTAGCAGCGATCGTAGTTTACCTTTCTAGCCCCTTAGCTTCAGCAACTAATGGTGCAGCTTTGCGGGTAGATGGTGGTGTTATTCGATCGATTGTTTAGTGAATAGACTGTACGCAGAATTAGCTATTGGGAAGACTTTTTTCTTGTTTTCAAGACTATTTTTTTATAGACATAAACTGTCTATAACTAAAGTTTTTGAATACCTTCAGACAGACAATAACCTTTTCTTAGTGGTCATTAGATACTTTCACGATTAGACTGAGAATTTGTTGTGAGGCGGGCTAAATGAAAATAGAATAACCCTGTCCTTGTTCCCTTTATTTCTCAGCTATAAGGTTCTGAATTTTGAACTTTAAATTTTGAATTGGAGCAAAATGACATGACTAGTGATATTAACTTATTTTCTCCTTACCAATTAGGTAATCTCGAACTCCCTAATCGGATTGTGATGGCACCCTTAACCCGAAACAGAGCAAGCCAGGGAAACGTACCACACCAACTTAATGCTACCTACTACGCTCAACGTGCTTCCGCCGGACTGATTATAGCTGAAGCAACACAGGTAACTCCTGAAGGACAGGGCTATCCTGCTACGCCAGGAATTCATTCACCAGAACAGGTGGAAGGATGGAAGTTAGTAACCGATGCTGTGCATCGGGAGGGAGGAAGAATTTTTCTGCAACTATGGCATGTAGGCAGGATTTCTCATCCTGACTTACAACCAAATGGAGCTTTACCTGTGGCACCTTCTGCCATTGCTCCTAAAGGTGAAGCTTCAACTTATGAGGGGCCAAAACCTTATGTTACTCCCCGTGCTTTAGAAACTTCAGAAATACCACACATAGTAGAACAGTATCGTCAGGGAGCGGCAAATGCTCTAGCAGCTGGGTTTGATGGGGTAGAAATTCACTCAGCTAATGGTTATTTACTAGATCAATTTCTCCGCGATCGCACCAATCAACGTACAGATAAATATGGGGGTTCCATTGAGAATCGCACCCGACTACTGTTAGAAGTGACAGAAGCAGTAACTAGTGTGTGGGATTCTAACCGAGTCGGGGTACGCTTCTCTCCCAGTGGGACTTTTAACGATATAGGTGATTCCAATCCGTTGGAGACATTTGGTTATGCGGCTCAAGCTTTAAACCAGTTTAATTTGGCATATCTGCATATTTATGAAGCCACAGAAGCAGACATTAGACATGGCGGAATAATTGTACCCACCAGTCATATCCGCGATCGCTTTACAGGTACACTCATCGTCAATGGTGGTTATACTCGTGAAAAAGGCGATGCAGTGCTGGCAAGCAAAGCAGCAGATTTAGTTGCCTTTGGCACATTATTTATATCCAATCCAGATTTACCCCGACGCTTGGCTTTAAATGCACCACTAAATCAAGCGAATCAAGCAACCTTTTATGGTGGTGGTGAAAAAGGATATACAGACTATCCATTTTTGGCAACTGCTAATGAGGCGGTAGCTAAGGCATAATTCGTAATTCGTAATTTGTAATTCGTAATTATGACATCACGATTGTTTTTTTGCGTGGGGTATAGGTAAGTTGTTTGTTTTGAAACAAGGAATAATATTTATTTTGGTTTCATAAATAAATATATTCGCTTGTATCCTAATTACGGTAGTGAGTCTGCAAACCTCATTAAAAATGATTTGATCAAAACTTAACCATCAGGAGAATTTCATGAGTTCAATCACCCAAACCCAAGCTTTAGATGTACCTAGTGCGATCGCTCAACGCCGTTCAATCAAAACTTTTAAAACAGACCCCATTACCCCAGAACTGCTCAAGCAGCTGGTAGAATTAACTGTGGCAGCGCCCAGTAGCTATAACATCCAAGACTGGCAAATTATTCTTGTGCAAGATGAGGCGCAAAAAGCAGCACTCTCAGCCGCATCTTTTAATCAACAGCAAATTATTCAAGCACCTGTTACCTTTGTTTTTGCTGCCGATCCTAACGCAACCGAACAAAACTTGACTCTAATTATAGAGCAGGCAGCCGAAACTGGAGCATGGAATGAAGGCACGATAAACTACTTTAAAACCGCCGTCCCGCAATTTCAAGCTGGATTAGGCGAGAAGCGACGCGAATATGCGATCAAAGATGCCATTATTGCCGCTACCCATTTGGTGTTAGCAGCAGAAAGTTTGGGATTATCCACTTGTTTTATGAACGGTTGGGTTGAGGATCAGGTAAAACAAGTGATTGGTGCTGGGGATAATCCAGATTTAGCGATCGCTGTTGTTGTTCCTGTCGGCTATGCAGCAGAACCACGCTTAAATCCAGGCCGTTTGCCATTCTCCCATAACGTCTCTGTGGATAGAATCGGTAATCCTTATGTAGGGTAGCTTTCCTTAAATTGGGCATAAAGGAAGAGGTATCGAGTTCTGAGCCTCATTAATGGAGTTCAAAAGCTCATCGACGAAGCTCAAGGACTTGTGAATGAGTCTTTAATAGTCATTCACGAGTCCCATTTATACCTACTCGATAAATTATAGATATTGATTTCTGCTCCACCATTCCTAATACTATTCGGTTAAGGCAAGAGACGCGATGAATCGCCGTCTCTACAACGATCAGTCCTTTGTAGAGACGGCGATTTATCGCGTCTTTATAATAATTTATCGCGTCTTTGCGATGTATAATTTTCATCAAAAAACCTTAACCGAACTTATTGCCACTACTCCCTACTCATCATGTCCCTATCCTCCTTTCTAGCGCGTCGTTCGTTCCATTATGGCTGGATTGTAGCGGGCTTAACCTTCCTAGCCTTGCTGGTTGCAGCCGGAATTCGCTCTGCTCCCGGAGTTTTTATAGTCCCTCTCGAACAGGAGTTTGGCTGGAGTAGAGCAACTATATCTTTAGCAATCTCCATTAACTTAGTACTTTACGGATTGATTGGCCCTTTTGCTGCCACAGTTATGGAGCGAATCGGCATTCGCCGAATGATGGTATTCTCACTTGCTATCATTGCTCTCGGTGTCGGTTTAACCACTGTGATGTCAGCATCTTGGCAGCTAGTTTTGCTGTGGGGTGTAGTTGTCGGTTGTGGTAGCGGAGTTATTGCTCTGGTTTTGGGGGCGATTGTTGTCAATCGCTGGTTTTTTGAGAAGCGGGGTCTAGTTCTGGGCATCTTAACCGCCAGCACAGCCACGGGACAACTAGTGTTTTTGCCCATACTGGCCTCAATATCCGATCGCTTTGGATGGCGAACTGCTGCTCTGACTCTGACTGGTGCTGCACTTTTAATTATTCCAGCGATCGCAGTCTTTATGCGCGATCGTCCGGTGGATGTTGGTTTGCGACCTTTTGGCGACAACAGCGAAACTGTAGAAACATCACAGCCTAGAGCAAATTCCATCGCTTCTACGCTCAACGCTCTCTGGCTAGGAATGCATAAGCGCGATTTCTGGTTGTTATTTGGTAGCTTTTTTATCTGTGGCGCTAGCACCAATGGGTTAATTGGAACTCATCTAATTCCCGCTTGTATTGACCACGGTATCCCAGAAGTCAAGGCTGCGGGACTTTTGGCAATCATGGGACTATTCGATTTTTTTGGAACTACTATGTCCGGTTGGCTATCTGACCGATGGAACAATCGCTACTTGTTGTGCTGGTACTACGGGCTACGGGGTTTATCTTTGATTTTCTTGCCCTTCAGTTTCAACTTTTCCTTCTATGGGCTTTCCATTTTCGCCGTCTTCTATGGACTTGATTGGATTGCTACCGTACCACCCACAGTCCGCCTTGTTGCCAATGCCTTTGGTAAAGAAAATGTCGGCGTAATGTTTGGTTGGATTGTCGCAGGACATCAGCTTGGTGCAGCCACAGCAGCATTCGGAGCCGGAGTATTGAGAACTTGGACGGGTAGTTATTTACAAGCGTTTATTTTATCAGGCATTCTCTGTCTGATTGCCGCAGTTGGTGTACTGCAAATTGGCCAAACTCCTACTAAGGACAATTCACAGCAATCTTCAGTTACGCTCAATTCTTAATCTATGAATGTTTTAATCGCATACTACTTAAAAAAACTCTAAGCTAGGCAGAATAAGCACTACAGGTTTAAAATATGGCAACAACAGCTTTAATTGTCGGTGCAGGTAGTGGATTGAGCGCTTCTTTAGCTCGTTTATTTGCCAAAGAAGGATTCACCGTAGCTTTAGCGGCTCGTCAAATTGAAAAACTTGCTCAATTAAGCAACGAAATTGGCGCAGTTAGTTTTGCTGCTGATGTTTCAAAGCCAGATGAAGTAGAACAATTATTTATTGATATCGATCATAAAATTGGTTCCCCAAATGTTGTCGTTTACAATCCCAGTTACCGGGTGCGGGGGCCTCTTGTTGATTTAGACGCTGCTGAGGTAGCAAAAACTTTAGATGTAACGGCTTATGGTGGCTTTCTTGTCGCTCAAGCTGCTACCAAAAGGTTTTTGCAGCTTGGTGGTGCTATATTTTTTACTGGAGCCTCAGCGAGTGTTAAGGGTTATGCCCAGTCTGCTCCCTTTGCAATGGGTAAATTTGCACTGCGCGGTTTGGCTCAGAGTATTGCTAGAGAATTAGCGCCGAAGAATATTCATGTGGCACATTTTGTAATTGATGGGGCAATTCGTTCAGCAGTTCGCCAAGATCCATTAGATAATCCTGATAGTACTCTTGACCCAGATGCAATCGCTCAAACTTATCTCAGCATTTTACGCCAACCCCGTAGTGCTTGGACTTATGAAGTAGAACTACGTCCTTGGGTAGAGAACTTCTAGCCTAGACTATTGTTACAAGAATGGTTTTGTAGGTATGAAAATTGATTTTGGTGCAACTGCTGTTGATTACGCAAAACATCGCGCGGGCTTTCCCAGTTCATTATTTAACAAACTGTCTGAATATGGTATCGGTTTACCAGGACAATATATTGTTGACCTTGGTACAGGAACAGGAACACTAGCGCGGGGCTTTGCTGATAGAGGTGCTTATGTAATTGGCATAGATCCATCAGCATCACTTTTAGAACAAGCGAGACAGTTAAGTGAATCAACCCAAATCAAAGTAGATTATCGAGTCGCAACTGCCGAAAATACCGAGTTACCAGATGCAAGTGCCGATGTAGTCACTGCTGGACAATGTTGGCATTGGTTTGATCGTCCGCGTGCTGTCCAAGAAGTTACTCGGATATTGAGAAAAAATGGCTCAATTGCGATCGCACATTTTGATTGGATACCCTTAAAAGGTAATGTCGTTGAAGCAACAGAACAACTGATTAAGGCTCATAATCCAGCGTGGGATATGGCTGGCGGTAATGGCTTGCATCCCCTGTGGCTACAGGATATTGGCGAAGTTGGGTTCCGAGACATCCGCACATTTTCTTACGATGTATTTGTATCTTATACACACGAAGATTGGCGGGGACGAATTCGGGCGAGTGCTGGCGTGGGAGCTAGCTTGACACCAGAAAAGGTAGAAGTATTTGATCAAGAATTGGCGACATTACTCGAAACACAATATCCTACACCAATCCTTCAGGTTCACCATAGAGTTTGGGCAGCGATCGCCAAATCACCGCTATGAAAAAGTATATATATAGTTATAGATTTATTAGCAATTGCTTCACAATGGCACCGCAACCATTGGTGTCAACTTAAGGTGAAACCCTTATAAGGGCTTGATATTGAGTCTACTCACTTAGCATTACAAACGATCCACGTCACCCCACCCCAGTTTTAGACAAAACCGGGGTGGGGTTCTTCGCGTTTAATAAGTATAGGACTTACGCACAGGTAACGGAAAATCGAACCACAGAGGCACAGAGAACACGGAGGAATAAGAGTTTGAGAGGTATTTTGCGTAAGTCCTGAAGTAATCAAGCAAAGACGATATGACTCAGTTTCTTGCAGAAGTCAGTAAATAGCGATTGGCAGTAAAAATGGGAACAATATATATTGTAAGGATAAAAACTTTACTAGATAATTTATGCTTTTCTCTCTTACTTTATCAAGGTGAAGTTGACTTATATCCTATATCTAACAATAGTTTTCTACTTTAAGTAAAAATAACTATGACACATTTATTTACCCGTAATGACAATAGTAAAAATACTATATTAACCGTATTTTTGAGTACAGTATTTTATGGAGGAATTGCGCTTAGTGGGGCGATCGCATATCGGATGATGGGGACGAGTGAAGCAGTTAAACCCCAGCCAGTGGTTGCAACTCCAGTGGTGCTGCAAGCGGTGACGGCTTTGGGGCGTGTGGAACCTGAAGGACAAGTAATTCAAGTGTTTCCGCCTTCTTCAACGGAATCAGCCCGTATCCAACAGCTACGTGTGCAGCAAGGAGATTGGGTGAAGGCGGGGCAAGCGCTTGCGGTGTTGGATAATTATACTCGTCGTCTGGCAACTGTGAATATGGCGCTAGAAGAGGTGAGAGTAGCCCAAGCGCGATTAATGCAGGTACGAGCAGGGGCGAAACAGGGAGATTTACAAGCTCAACAAGCAGCGATCGCTCGTTTGGAAGCGGAATTGAAAAATGCTCAGATGGAGGAGTCACGGTATCGCAGTTTGTACCACGAGGGAGCGGTTTCGGCTTCTCAGTACGATAGCAAACGCTTGGGGATGGAAGCGGCGCAACGACAGGTGAATCAAGCCCGTGCTTCTTTGAATAGTTTGGCAGAAGTGCGTCCAGTAGATGTGCAGTTGTCTCTGGCAGAAGTGAAGCAGGCAAAGGCAAAGGTGGTGCAGGCTCAGGCAGAATTGGCCTTAAGTGTGGTGCGATCGCCCCGAACTGGACAAATCATTAAGGTGCAAACCTTTCCCGGTGAAATGGTGGGGACGAAAGGCATCGTGAGTTTAGGTAATACGATGCAAATGGTGGTAGTGGCAGAGGTTTACGAAACAGATATCCCCAAAATACATCTAGGCCAAACAGCAACAATTACCAGTCCCAGCCTCACTAAACCACTCTTTGGAAAAGTATCCCAAGTGGGTTTAGAAATTGGTAAACGCGATGTTTTAGATACAGATGCCGCAACAGATGTGGATGCTCATGTGGTAGAAGTGAAAATTCTCCTGAATCGGGAAAATAGCCGTGTTGTAGCAGGAATGACAAATCTCAAAGTTGATGTATCAATAGGACTTAAAGAATGATTCGACGTTTTATAATTGAAATTCAAAAAATTCCCATTGCTTGGTTGCAATTGAGATATCAACGCAATCAAACTATAGCGGGAATTGTGGGAATTTTTTGCATTACGTTTCTCATTTTCATGCAGCTTGGGCTGAGAAATGCCTTTTTAGAAGGGGCGTTGCAACTACCTTTGAATTTTAATGCAGATATTGTTTTAGTTAGCTCTCTCTCTTCAACTGTACTGCAACCAGTAACTTTTTCCTCCAGACCTTTATATCAAGCACTAGCGTTAAAAAACGTTGAATCTGTCGCACCACTTTATATTACTTCAACCCAATGGTACGACAGAAATCAATCTCTTTATCGGATTAGAGTGAATGTTATAGGCATTCCTTCTAATATACAAACACTAAATTTACCCGGACTTAAAGAGAATATTGAAAAACTAAACAGGCAAAAATTTGCTTTATTTGACCGTAATGCCAGGAATGAATTTAGTCCCATCATTACCGAATTCAACGAAACAGGAAATTCATCGGCAGAAGTTTTAGCAGGAGCTAATGGATCGTTACAACAACTTAGAATTGTTGGACTTTTTGAGTTAGGAGTTAATAATGCTTATGATGCTAGTTTTATTATTAATCCAACAACTTTTAGTCAATTATTTGGGCGGAGCCTGACAAAAATAGATGCTGGCTTAATTAAATTAAAACCAGATGCTAATTCAGATGCAAATATCAAGCAAACTGTTGAGGAATTAAGAAAATATCTTCCGGCAAACATTAAAATATTTTCTAAATCCGAATTAATCGCTAGAGAAAAGATATTTCATGAAAGCAACTCCCCGATGGGCTTCATCTTTCGGTTTATTTTGATTATTGCTATCATTATTAGTATTTTTATTTTATACCAAATACTTTATGTAAAGGTGACGCATAATCTTGCCAATTATGCAACGTTAAAGGCTTTGGGCCTTAACCACAACTCTTTAGTTTCTATAGTTTTTCAAGAGGCAATATTTTTGGTTATTGCCGGATATATTCCAGGTGCAATAATATCATGCCTAGCTTATGATTATCTCGTTAGAACTACAAAAATATTTATTCAAATGACTATAGAATCAGGATTATTTGTTTTAGGATTAGTCTGCATGATTTGCATAATATCAGCAGGGCTTTCCTTACTAAAGGTTAAAGATGCAGATCCAGTCGATGTTTTTAAGTAAGAATTCAGCACTCAGGAGTCAGAAGCCAGAATATATAAATAGTTTGTTAAAGTTAGGATATTTATTTATCAAATCTTTATTTGATTTTTTAACTATTCTGAATTCTGAATTCTTACTCCTGAATTCTTACGTTTTTAAGTAAACTTAATTCATTAATTTTATAGGTTTATGAGTCAGGTTATAGCCATTAAAAGGCTGAATCATTATTACCGGGAAGGCAAAAGTCAAAGACAAATCTTATTTGGAATCGATCTGGATATTTACCCGAAAGAAGTCGTTATTTTAACTGGAGCATCTGGTTCTGGGAAAACAACGCTACTATCTCTAATTGGCTGTATGCGTTCTGTTCAAGAGGGTAGTCTCAAAGTCTTGGATCGTGAATTGAAGGGAGCCAACGAAATCCAGCGAATGCAAATACGGCGCGGAATCGGCTATGTTTTTCAGCATTTTAACTTACTAGATTTTATGACTGTCCAGCAGAATGTGATGGTTTCTCTGGAATTACAGGATAATTTCACCCCTCAAGAAGCAAAAAGACAAAGTTCGCAAATTCTGAAAGCGGTGGGGCTAGGGCAGCACTTGAATGCTTACCCCAGGGATCTCTCTGGAGGGCAAAAACAACGTGTGGCGATCGCCCGCGCCCTCGTTCACCGTCCTCGATTACTTCTGGCGGACGAGCCTACATCCGCTTTAGATCGGCAAACAGGGCAAGAAGTCACCGAACTGATGACGACACTGGCGAAAGAACAAGGAAGTGCGGTTTTGATTGTTACCCATGACAGTCGGATCTTTGGCGCTAGCGATCGCATTGTGCGTATGGAAGATGGCAAACTTGATGTGGACTATGAGGGTCAAATATCTGTTACTTTACCAACCTTAACGGATAAGCAATTAGTTAAGTTGATTCCCAGACTAAAAATGTTGACCTTCCCGCCCGGTGAAGTTGTTATCCGCCAGGGTGATGTGGCTGATAGATTTTATATCTTGCTTGAAGGGGAAATAGAAATCATTCAAGAATCTTCAGGTTCAGAACCAAAATTATTAAAAACATTAGGGCCTAATAACTGTTTTGGTGAAATAGGATTACTCCAGCGAAGCAAGCGCACAGCAACAGTACGTGCAGCCAATAACGCAGCGATCAAAGTTATTGCCATTGAGCGTTCTGATTTCTTTGAAATGGTTGTCAATTCCAAAATGACTCATGCACTTTTAGACTACCAGGCAATACAATTGCTCCATCAAGATGAGCAACTGAGGCATGATGAATCGAAGCTCTATGTTTCATCCACAGAAAGCCATGACTAGCGACACATAGACAGTCGCTTCGCTCCAATTAAAAATTAAAAATTATTAATTAAAAATTGAAGAATCAAATCTTAATTTTACATTTTTAATTCCCAGAGGGTGGGAGCTTGTACCCAAAATTAATTAAAAATTATTATTTCTTTCAATTTTTAATCTTTAATTTTTAATTAAAACTGGTCATGACTGATAATACAAAGCTAGTTGCCCTTGATAGGTTTGATTCTGGCGATCGCTAGTAGTAACATTTTTGGCAGCCAAAAAATATAACAATATATTTGTTTTGCCTGACTATAAAGTGAGAATAACTTTCTTTCACTCAATAAAGTAAATGGTCTAACTGCTCTGAGAATTTCTGCAATTTTATCTTCCGTTGCAGATTCAACTGAACCACTTACAAAATAACCTTGTAAATGTGGAGGTAAGCGCCAGTTAATATTAGGATCTGGCTGATGTATTACAGGCTCAACATTTCCCCGCCATGCAACTCCCATAATTTGCATAGTTTGATACACCATTGTGTTCCACCCTTTCTCTTTAAAATAGTCCAAGCCTTGACCTACATCAGGAGAAGCCAAATCGTGGAATAAAACTAAAGCATCTGCTTCTGCAAATTGTTCGCAAATAATTGCATCATTGAGCGGAGCCGGTGCTTCGTGATTACCATCTATAAATATCAATGACCATTTACGTTGAAATTTATTTGCGATCTCTTGTACTTTTTGAGGGCTAAATCCTGGTATGAGATTTACAGATTCCTTAACGCCTGCTGATTTTAGTGACTCTGTAACGCTCTCATTAAATAATTGTTCAGATAGCATCGGATCGATTACATCTAACTCTACTCCTCCTAAAGCCAAATGACAAGCTGACCAACCCATCCAGCAACCTATTTCTAAAGCTTTTTTACCTCGAAATTTTAAGGCTGTATTGTATAGAATATGAGCTTCATCTCTGCTGACAAAACCTACTTTCTGCCGTCGCTTATCTACATACCAGTTATGAGTAATATCTCGTCGCAAGTAAAGCCAAAAAGAATCATATTTATTTCCTAAAGTTATATTGGGAAAATATGAATCTGGCTGAATAGTAGAAAATCCTGACGAAACATAATCTCCTTTTGGCAATAAGTTTCCTTCAATCACGCTTGCTGTTTTTTCACTCATAAGTTACTCTCTAAGTATTTGAAATTCTAGGTTTTGGAGTGACAATGCAACTTCACCAACTTATCGAAAAACCTCATCGTCTCTACAGATGAACTAGTTAATTTTTTTGAAGCATTACGTCTTTTTTTTGTAATGCAAAATCATTAATAGCCCAGCAAAATAGTCCAGGATGGGGCTATAGCTCCATTCTGAAAGCGATTTTCCATCTTACCTCTAGGACAATACTTTTGGGTATAAAGTGCTAAAATGCCTACTGTATATACATTTTTGCAGCTTTCTACCTCTTCTTTTCAGATTTTGTGAGAAATCTAAAAAAGCTGTCCGCACTATTGGCTTAAAAAACAATTGCACAATTTTAGGGAAGATAACCATGATTGAGCTTTATTATTGGACAACCCCAAACGGTCATAAAATTACGATTTTCTTGGAAGAAGTCGGCTTGCAATATACCATAATTCCTGTAAATATTGGGGCTGGAGATCAATTTAAACCGGAATTTTTAAAGATTTCTCCTAATAATCGCATTCCTGCGATCGTTGATAACGAACCAGCAGATGGCGGTGCGCCAATTTCGGTATTTGAGTCTGGGGCAATCTTGCTGTATTTGGCAGAAAAAACTGGGAAATTAATCCCCCAAGATTTACGCCAACGCACTCAAGTTTTAGAATGGTTGTTCTGGCAAATGGCAGGGCTGGGGCCAATGGCGGGACAAAATCATCACTTTAGCACCTATGCTCCCGAAAAAATCGAATATGCCATTAACCGCTACGTAAATGAGACGGGGCGCTTATATGCAGTGTTGAATAAGCAACTTGCAGATAGAGAATTTGTGGCTGGTGATTATTCCATCGCCGATATTGCTGCTTATCCCTGGATTGTGGGCTATGAGCGCCAAAGTCAAAATCTAGAAGATTTTCCTCACGTCAAGCGGTGGTTTGAGACAATTAAAGCTCGTCCGGCAACAATTCGCGCCTATGAGAAAGCCGAAGCATTGAAAACTCAAGCGCTCGATCCAGATAAGTCACGAGATTTGTTATTTAACCAATCAGCCAAGACTATTCAAACTTAAGCTTTTTGAATAGTTTTGTGGATGTGGTGATCGCTAAGTTAGCTCTCAAGGAACAATTATGAGCAACGATTTCTCACTATCTTCCTTTCCTGAATTAGAAACAGAAAGGCTCCTGCTTCGTGAGACAAATTTGCAAGATGCTGAGGCTATCTTTGCTATATTCTCCGATCCAGCTGTGACTCAGTTTCACGATCTTGATACTTTCACTTCTCTTGAAGAAGCGATCGCTGTGATTGAACGTGGAGCCAAGCGGTTTGAGCAAGGAGAAGGAATTCGCTGGGGGATTGCCCGTAAGCAAGATAACGTTTTGATCGGTTCTTGTGGCTTTAGGTGGAACCCACAAGAACATTCTGCGGAGGTGGGTTATGAGGTTGCCAGCAATTTTTGGAGACAAGGCATAATGACTGAGGCAGTGCATACCATTTTGCAATTTGGTTTTAAGAAAATGGGTTTGCATTTCGTTGTTGCCCAAGTCATGCTGAACAACATAGCTTCTAAAAAGTTGCTAGAAAAGTTAGGTTTTCAGAGTCAGGGTGTACTTAAGCAGCATGGCTTCTTCAAAGGGCAGTATCACGATCTGGAGCAATTTGTGATTAACAAATAGGAGAACTGAGTGGGCATTTTCTTATGAAAAACGCCAAGCTGCGATCGGTAAATATCTAAGTGCCTTGATGTTAGGCCAAATTCTTAGTAGGGTGCGTTAGCGACAGCGTAACGCACCATTCTTAAGGCTTTGGTGCGTTACGGCTTACGCCTAACACACCCTACAAATACTTAGATTTTTCAGAAATCAAATATGATTCCTATAAGCGCCTTGATGCTAGGTCAAATTCTTAGTAGTAGTTTAACGTGAGTTGGACAAACCTCTCCCTACCTTGAACTTTAGTTTAAATTTATCTCCGACTCGGAGAGGGACGGTTTTGCCTAGTAAAACCAGGGAGAGGTTTCAATCTTTACGCCCCTACCAACATATTTGTATCAACTTGAAAGCGAAATAGTATTAAACACAGGCAGAATAAAGTAAATTTTGGTAATTAGGGATTGAGATACATAAAAAAATAATTTTTTAAAATATGCATAAATAGCTAAAAATCAGCAGATAAGAATATAGTCACTTTAGTTTTTATTGCAAGCACAAATATTGATCTGGTTCAGCAATTAATATTTGTGTTTGGAATAGATCGAGCTATGTAAATACATTACTTATGTCAATCATTTATCCCCTAACACATTTAAGTTTTGCTTTGCTCGAATGGGTATTAATAAGCTGGGCAATTTCTCTGTGGCGGCAATCAACCAGCCTCGCAATGATTGTATTGCCTATACTGCTAGCGAGTATTAGCTATGACAATCTCGTTCTTTCAATGGGAAGTCTCATTGGTGAAGGAGAGCTATTAAAAACTCTTTGTATGCTGCGTTTTCTATTGCATTATTTAGTTGTACCACTATTCATTGTAATTGGTGTTGAACTCGCTCACCGTGCCGGGGCAGGTTGGGCTAATACAGTAGTGCGGGTTTTATCTGCGATCGTTGCATTGGGACTTGCAGCGATAGATATTGCCACCCACTATATCGGACTAGAACTAGTTCCAATAGAGTTTGCGGGAATCCTCCGCTATAGTGTTGCCAACTTGAGCGGCCCGCCAATTATCACGATTGTAGTTAATCTGTTTGTCCTACTAATTGGCATCGGTATTTGGTTCAGACTGAAATGGGCGTGGTTATTTGTAGGAACCTTGATTTCCCTGATTGGAAATGCTATGCCTTCAGCTGTAGTAGGTACACTTGCTGGAAGCTTTTCTGAATTGGTAATGGCAATAAGTTTGTTGTTAACTGAGGAGCGCACATAATTTTTTCTTGTTAATCAAGGAGAGACAGCTTTTCTATCTAGCGACAAAAAGACATTACCTCCTCAAATTGACCGCCTTTATTAATAAACTTGCTTTAAGGATTGTTTGACCTTTAGCAATCCTGTTAAAATGCTTTGATGTCAAAAAAGCAACATCTTTTCAATAAAAAACCTGGTTGGTCTTTGGATGAGCGAGATCCAAAGTTCATAGAATCTGTGATGCCTCTGTTGGGCTTTTTGTATCAGTACTATTTTCAAGTTAAAACTAGTGGGTGGGAAAATATTTCACCCAAAGAAAAAGTCCTATTTGTCGGTTCTCATAATGGGGGACTCGCGGCTCCCGATATGACAATGGTCATGTACGACTGGTTTAGACGATTTGGCGTGGAGCGACCGATTTATGGTTTGATGCATCCCAAGGTTTGGCAGGTTAGCTTACCGCTAGCGGAACTAGTCACTAAAGCTGGAGCAATCATGGCTCATCCGAAAATGGCTTACACTGCCTTACGCTCTGGGGCTAGTGTGCTAGTTTATCCAGGTGGAGCCGAAGATGTTTTCCGACCGTATTATTTACGTAACAAAATCTATTTTGCGGGGCGACAAGGATTTATCAAGTTAGCATTGCGGGAAAATGTGCCGATTGTACCTGTGATTTCCTGGGGCGCTCACGATACGCTGATTATACTGGCTGACTTCTACAAAGTTGTGCAGCAACTCCACGAATGGGGAATGCCTTGGCTGCTTGGGATCGATCCAGAAGTTTTTCCGATTTACCTCGGACTCCCTTGGGGATTAGCAATTGGGCCATTACCCAACATTCCATTACCTGTACCCATCTACACGCGGGTTTGTCCGTCGATTGTATTTGAACGTTACGGTACTGAAGCAGCTAGCGATCGCCATTATGTCAATGAATGTTATGAATTAGTTGTTAGTCAAATGCAGCAAGAGTTAGATAACTTAGTCCAGCTAACTGCCAAATCGAATACTAGATAAGGAGTTATAAGTTTTGAATCTTTAACTCCAAACTCCAAACTCCTAAATCCTAACTATTCCCCTAGCCGCCACTAACTGGTGGAATCAGTACGACTTCATCGCCATCTTGTAGTAGGGTATCTGGTTCGACAAAAATTAAATTAATTCCAAAGCGGGTGATGTCTCGCCATTGGGAGAGTTCGGGGTGTTCGGCTATGAGGCGATCGCATACTGCTTTGACTGGCATACTATTAGGAAATTCCAGCACCAGTTCCGAAACTTTAAAGGCTTCTTGATAAGCAGCGAACAATTTGACGGTAATGGTGATTGCAGATTTAGACATACAACATGCTTTGGCAGTACCAGCAAGTAGTTTAATACTTGACAAGTACCCTGAACTCTTGGCATATAGTATACATTACTAAGTACATGATTTCACAAGTTCATAACAAAAAAAATCGCCCGATCAAGAATAAGTCAGAATCCCACCTTGATGTTAATGAGAGTGGATGGTGCATAGAGGTTACAGAGCAAGCAGATTTTATGTATCCGTTTAGAAGAAGGAATCTTAGTATTGTAGAGTGTGTTAGAACGAAGTTCGTAACGCACTATTATCAAGGGTTTGATGCCGTACTCTTTGCGCTCACATCCTACGGATATTTTATCCAAATCAAACCTGATATCATTCATTAAGATAATTCTATGAAGATTTTTTAAAAAGGGCGGGCAAGATGCCCACCCTACAGGTATTAAAAACTTGATATCTGTTAGCTAATAGCCAAATTTAACAGCACCTGCCATTTTTACTACAGCGTTCTTAAAGCTAATCGTCAGGAAGTATTTTTACTTTTCATCCCCTGAATAATCTGATTTTCATGAAACACTAGGATCGTCAGCAGTTTTAATCTCTTTCAATAATCGTTCGACTTGGTTAACTTTTTCACCTCTATTTTGTTCTTTGAAAATTTTTAAAGCTTTTTCTAAAGAAGATAGTGCTTCATCTTTTTTATTTGTTTGCCACAATACGAGTGCAAAATTAGTTAGAGCTTCGCCATAATTAGGATTGATTTCTAGAGCTTTTTTATATTCAGTCATGGCTTCTTCCCAGCGACTTTGGCTAGCATAAACCATGCCGATCGCATTGTAAGCTAGAGCGTATTTTGACTTGAGACGAATGGCTTCTTGATAAGAGGTAATTGCTTCTTCTGGTTTCTTTTGCCGAAAAAGCACATTTCCTAGTTGAAAGTGTCCAAAGGCATCGTCTGGGAATTTTTTAACTAACTTGCGTAAATTTTCCTCTGCACCCGTTAAGTCTCCCTGATTAAATAAAGAATTGGCTTGTTGCAGCATCTGCGCTCGCTCTGATGATCCTGTGTCTGAAAACTGTGCTAGTTTTTGTGGTTGTCTCTGTGCATCTTGTTCCGACGAATGCAAAGAAACTTTTCCAGAAACCGCAAACGCTAATGGTGATAGACCAATTACAGTTATAATACCCAGCATCATGCAGCTAAAAGATTGAACAAATGCTAATTTATTCATCGCCCCCAATGCCTCAATAATTTTCTTATCTCCATCATAAAATGTGAGCGCGTTAGGTGTGATACACCACAAGTAGGAATACACATCTGTGCATCCCTACAAGGTTAATTGGAATTATTTACGTACCTTCCCGCAATTTATCCAAGACGCTTCTATCTTCTAATGTTGAAGTATCACCAGATACCTCTTGTCCAGCAGCTAGATTCCGCAATAAGCGCCGCATAATCTTACCCGATCGCGTTTTGGGCAAAGCGTCTGTAAAGCGAATTTCTCCCGGACGTGCGATCGCACCTATTTCTTTAACAACGTGCTGCTTAAGTTCTTTACTCAGTTCTTCACTTCCCTGATAAGTGCCTTCCAAAGTCACAAAAGCAACTACTTCTTCGCCCTTAAGTTCGTCCGGTTTACCCACTACCGCCGCCTCTGCAACGGCTGGATGAGAAACTAAAGCTGATTCTACTTCCATTGTACCGAGTCTGTGTCCTGATACATTCAGTACGTCATCCACACGACCCATGACCCAAAAGTAGCCATCTTCATCGCGTCTAGCACCATCACCAGCAAAGTAAGTGTAGTTACCATCTTGGGGTGGAATATGTTCCCAGTAGGTGCGGCGGAAGCGTTCTGGATCGCCGTAAACTGTCCGCATCATTCCCGGCCACGGATGACGCACCGCTAGATAACCGCCTTCGTTATTGGGTACGGTATTTCCTTCTAAATCTACGACATCTGCAATAATTCCGGGGAAGGGAAGAGTTGCGGAACCTGGTTTAGTAGGGATTGCTCCTGGTAATGGTGTAATCATGATACCGCCTGTTTCTGTTTGCCACCAAGTATCAACAATTGGACAGCGATCGCCACCAATTATTTTCTGATACCACATCCAAGCTTCTGGGTTTATCGGTTCGCCAACGCTTCCTAGCAAACGCAACGAAGACAAGTTTCGCGCGTTGGGATGTTGTTCTCCCATCTTAATAAATGCCCGAATTGCCGTAGGTGCGGTATAAAAAATGTTAACGCCGTATTTTTCAATTACATCCCAGAAACAGCCAGGATTAGAAGTGCGGGGCGCACCTTCATACATCACGGTTGTTGCACCGTTGGAAAGTGGGCCGTAAACTATGTAGCTATGTCCCGTAATCCAACCTACATCGGCAGTACACCAATATATATCTGTGTCTTGCAGATCGAATATCCACTTAGTGGTGATATGGGTATACAAATTATAACCAGCAGTTGTATGCACTACACCCTTCGGTTTACCCGTACTTCCAGAAGTGTAGAGGACAAACAGCATATCTTCACTGTCCATCGGTTCGGCGGGACAATCGGCTGATACTCCTTTTTGTAAATCATGCCACCAATGATCGCGTCCACCCAACTGCATATAGGTTTCTTGTCCGGTGCGCTTGACGACTAGGACATTTTCGACGCTGGGAACAGCACCATCAGCTAAGGCTTTATCTACCTGTTCCTTGAGAGGAACGATCGCATCTTTGCGCCAACCACCATCAGCCGTGATTACTAACTTAGCTTTAGCATCAATTAAGCGATCGCGTAAAGCTTCGGCACTAAAACCACCAAATACTACGCCGTGGGGTGCGCCAATTCTGGCACAAGCTAACATTGCGATCGCAGCTTCGGGAATCATTGGCATATAGATTCCAACGCGATCGCCTTTTTGGACACCAAGTTGCTTCAATACATTGGCAAATTGGCAAACTTCCCGGTGCAGTTGGGCGTAAGTTAGGGTACGCGAATCACCTGGTTCTCCTTCCCAAATCAATGCTGCTTTATTTTTGCGCCAAGTAGTGAGATGTCTGTCAAGGCAATTGTAAGAAATATTCATCTTACCACCAACGAACCACTTAGCAAAAGGCGGCTGCCAATCTAGCACCGTGTCCCATTTTTGGAACCATTCTAATTCTGTTCCAGCCAAATCTGCCCAAAATTGCTGCGGATCGGCTTTGGCTTTATCATAGAGACGCTGATAGTCTTCTAGGCTTTTGATATGGGCGTTCTGCGAGAATTCACTAGGAGGATGGAAGAGGCGATTCTCTTGGAGGATTGATTCGATATTTGGTTCAGACATGGTTAGTTATGAGTGCGATCGCTATTATTACTAAAAACTATTCTTAGCCTAGTTGTGCTAGACGGTGTTTAGATTTTCGTTAAGCTAGGTGGAAATTGCCGAGTTATTTAGTTTACATTCATTTTCATCTACTAAAAGCAAGCGCTTAATAAATTTCAGAGGTAACAGGGGAAACCCACGCTTAAAAGAGTGAGATTGTAATAAGCACACCAAATTTAAGAACGCTACGCATCTCGAAAAACATCTTTTTTAAAATGGCTTTTGAACTATAACTAAAGTTTCTATCCCAATTCCCAATCCCAATTTCCAATACATTCCAGCCTATCTACTGCGAATGTTGCAAAATATAAGTAGTCTTGACAAATAACGCCTGAACTATGACACTCACCGTTGAAGCTAGCAGTTTATCTCTCTACGATGTTCATCGCTTTCTTAAACTAAACAAGCTTTCAAATGGTTCATTTACAGATTTCTTAAATTTAGAACCGCTAACAGAATTTGAACAACAGGATATATTGCGAATCAGAAATGATTTTGATCGTTATCTAACAATGAGTAAAATTTCTGAAGGTTTGGTTAAATTTTTAACAATCGCCCCACTAATGCGGTTAGCTGGATTTTACGATGTGCCGATTCGGTTGACAATGGAAGATAGCATTGCGATCGCAGTCGAAGATGAAGACAGAAGAATTATCGGACGGATGGATATTTTAGCAATTAACAGTTTTCAAAGTAATATTGCACCGCCATTCTGGGTTGTAGTGATTGAAACGAAAAACAGTGCGATCGAAGTTGGTGAAGGTTTACCTCAATTACTCACTTATGCTTTTAAGAGTTTAGAGCAACAACAATCTGTTTGGGGACTGGCAACTAACGGATTGCGTTATCAATTTCTTTATCTCAGACGTGATGAACAACCAACTTATCAGTTAATGCCATTATTAAGTTTAAACGAATCTCCAGATGCAATTGAGTTATTGCAAGTTTTCAAAGCCATCTGTAAGTTACCAGATTTTCAGTAAATAAATTGCGGAGCGATCGCGGATGTCTGAACCTGCTACTTTAGAATTGATCTCTGATAATATTTCAGAGGAAGAAGTAATTTTTCCTCCCGGTGATATACTTAGTGACGAACCACCCTTGGAAAGCGATTTACACCGCGACCAAATCGATTTGCTGATTCGCATACTTAAATTATGGTGGCGAGAGCGGCAAGATTTCTATGCTTCTGGCAATTTGACGATTTACTATAGTCCTAACCAGAAAAAATCAGAATATTTTCGTGGCCCGGACTTTTTTGTAGTTTTGGGGACTCAGAAAAAAGACCGTAAAAGTTGGGTAGTTTGGCAAGAAGACGGCAAATATCCAAACGTGATTGTGGAAATTTTGTCAAGTTCAACGACAGCAGTTGATAAAGGTTTAAAAAAACAAGTTTATCAAGATACCTTCCGTACACCAGATTATTTCTGGTTTCACCCTGTAACAATGGAACTTCAGGGATTTCATTTAGTAGATGGGAAGTATCAAGAAATCCAGGTAACTACTGATGGACGTTTATGGAGCCAGCAGTTAGAACTTTATTTGGGAGTTTATGAAGGTAAATTAAGATTCTTCACTACTGAAAATCAATTAATATTATCATCAGAAGAACTAGCTGAACAAGAACGTTTACGTGCTGAACAGGCAGAAGAACGTGCCCAACAAGCAGAGCAAGAACTTGCTCGATTGCGGGAGGTATTACGGACACAGGGCATCGACTTAGAGAATATTTAATGACATCAGGAAATTAATTGAGTACACTTTCAAGTTAAGATTTAGTGATTGGTGTGTAAAAAAGCGTTATCTTCTGAAAGTAGGGCATCGTTTGCAAGCAACAGAGATTAAGGATAAGCTAAAGTCCCTTACCCTGCAAGCCTCCTCGGTAGATGAAAATTTAGCGAGAAGATTAGAGGAAATCAATCGTTGGGTAAAGAATATCAAGCCAGGTTCCCTGACTGCGAAACCATTTGTGATTGCATTTCTCTTAGAGGTAATTACGGATTCTACCATTTGGCTGATAATCAAATCCTTACCTTCGGAAGAAGAACAGAAAGCAAAATTCGACCTTATGACACCAATTGAGAGATATTGGTATGGTTATCTATTTCCTAGATGGATTAATGCAAGTGACTCCAAGTTTTATATTTGGAAACAAAAATTGATGGCAGGTGAATTTAATCAGGTCGATGATGATATCATTAGATCAATAGCTCAAGATGTTGTAAGTCGAGAAGGTAGTTTTTGGCAGCGTTATATCGCCGACCTCTCTATGGCAACAGACCTAATTGTTAGTAGTCGTAACAATCAACCTCTTTGCATTCAAGTTACTAGTGTCTCTGAAGAACTTAATTACCAAAAGTACCAAGCTTGGCAAAATACACTGCGATCGTGGGAAATAGAGCGAGGATTGTTCTTAAGTTACAATCCCAAGGATACCAATTTTGTCAACCAGTTAGTCAACGTGGCCCTGTACAACAGTGATTACCTTTCTGGTGGCAAATATTTAAAATTTTCGTGAACTTTAAGGAATTTGATATTTCAGGTTTGTGTTCAGCCTACATACTTACTTGCTAATTACAGCTTTTATGGCTAACAAAAGAGAAACTCACTGCAACAATCAAGTAGATACATTTGCTGAAGCTTTAGCGACGGCGCGACAAATGCAGCAGAACTGGTTAACTTACGGAGTGAATTTTGTAAATTTTTACGTTGAAGATGTAGATGGAGATTGGCTAGAAACGTGGGGAGATGAGGAAATTATAGGTAATTCTCAATTAGATGCTATTAAAGAATTTTTGGTAAGTCATGATAGTGTAGCTGTGAAGGTAAGAGAGCATTTAGGCGAGCGATCACTATTTGATTTTGCAGTAAACTTAGAAGAATCTTGGAGAATTTCTGAAACCAATGACAGGTTATCTGCGGTAAAAAATCTATTATCTGGTGAAGAAAACAGTATTGATACAGATGATATCAGGTTATTGGATTTAGCAAATAATCTGGTGGTGAAGTTGGCAGATATTTTATGAAATTTTAAATTACAACAGATTTTAGCTGAATTAAATACAAGCTTTGTAGATTAGTACAACTGTGCTGCCCTACAATTTTTAGTCTCTATCTTTTTGGAATCCAAACGCCTGCTATTGTATCTATCAAAGAACATGTTGCTAAATGAGGTAGGATATTTTGGAACCAATTACAGCTAGTGCGATCGCAACAAAACTTCTATAGCTGTAGTGGCGTGGCAAGGCTAAATATGTGCATTAAGAAAAAAGTAGAAAACATTGATTTATCTCAATTTTCTCAAAAATTTATTGCAACATTTTAGTCTTGCCACGCCACTACAATACCTAATTTTGTTCAAAAATCAAATAGTAATCCTATAGATTGGTCTTCGTTCAATATCAACAGATAAACCCTGCAATGCTTTTTCGGCAAGAGCAACACCAATGTGATGAATTCGACGAGTGGTATGTCGAGTATGAATATACTTTGATTCGCTGCGACATCTGTCTAATTAACTCGCTATTTTGATATTAAATGTGGCTTTTAACCCATTGGCGAAATTCTTTAACTAATTCCAAATAATCTTTTTCTCCTACCTGCGCTAAAAAATTAGAAATCTCTGTTAATGGCAGATTGGGAAATGCTAAACTCTGTTCCACAGATATATATTTTTGATTTTGTAAAACGTTAATAGTAAAATTATTACCATCATATCGCCAGATTTCAGGTACACCCATATCGGCATAGACTTGAAAGCGATTTATAGAACTGCTAGTAATATCAATTTCTACTACCAAATCTGGCGGTGGATCTTGGGCTAAATCTATTCTTTTTTTGCCTTTTATGAAATTAATATTTTCAATGTAAAAGCATTCATCTGGTTCTGCACCACTCAGTTCTGGGCGCTTGAAAGTAGTAGAACCAAGAGGGTCAATTCTAACTTCTAGTTCTTCTGCGAGAGTTTCAACAAATCGACCCGCAATTCTTTTGTATCGTTCATGTTCCGGTGAAGGAGCCATGATTTCTAGACTACCTCGATTGTAAGTAAGCCGGAGGCGGCGACTAGCACTAAGTTCAGTTAGCAAGTTTTCATAAGTTTGCCAACTGATACCCGATAAGTGGATGATTTCTGTGGGTTGAAGCAGTGTGTTGCTAGTCATAGCGATATGTGAGATAGGTTCTCGCTGTACAATAGCCTTTCTTGCCCTCATTGTACTTTAAGCTCAATCTTCTATAAAGCTAGGTATCTGGTTGCTACAGTCGCCGTGAAAACTACTAAGCTGGTAAATAGCACGTTTAAAATTTAGCGGAAATTCCGAATCGCATTTATCGGCGGTTCAAGATTCCTCATTGGCGAACTACCTGTAATTACATTATGTTTGATGCATTATCTGACCGTTTAGAAGCCGCCTGGAAAAAACTGCGGGGACAGGACAAAATTTCTCAATCCAACATTCAAGATGCATTGCGCGAAGTGCGCCGCGCCTTGTTGGAGGCAGATGTCAATCTCCAGGTAGTCAAAGATTTTATTAGCGAAGTCGAAGCCAAAGCCCAGGGAGCCGAGGTGGTTACTGGCGTGCGACCTGACCAGCAGTTTATCAAAATTGTTCATGATGAACTGGTGGAGGTAATGGGAGAAGAAAATGTTCCCATCGCAGAAGCCAAGGAACAGCCGACTATTGTTTTGATGGCTGGGTTGCAAGGTACTGGTAAAACCACAGCTACGGCTAAGTTAGCCTTACATCTGAGAAAATTAGAGCGTAGCTGTTTGTTGGTGGCGACAGACGTATATCGCCCAGCCGCGATCGACCAGTTGCTGACGTTGGGTAAGCAAATTGACGTACCAGTATTTGAACTAGGAAGCGATGCAGATCCCGTAGAAATTGCAAGGCAAGGTGTAGAACGTGCTAGAGCAGAAGGTGTAAACACAGTAATTATTGATACTGCTGGCCGTCTGCAAATTGACGAAGATATGATGGCGGAATTAGCCCGCATCAAAGCAACTGTCCAACCCCATGAAACTCTGTTGGTGGTGGACGCGATGACCGGTCAAGAGGCAGCAAATCTGACTCGTACCTTCCACGATCAAATCGGAATTACTGGGGCAATTCTCACCAAAATGGATGGTGATAGCCGTGGTGGTGCAGCGCTTTCAGTGCGAAAAATTTCGGGAGCGCCGATTAAATTTGTGGGTGTGGGTGAAAAAGTCGAGGCACTGCAACCCTTTTATCCCGATCGCATGGCATCCCGAATTTTGGGAATGGGCGATGTCCTAACCCTGGTAGAAAAAGCCCAGGAAGAGTTTGATTTAGCTGATGCTGAGAAAATGCAGGAGAAAATTCTGTCAGCAAAGTTTGACTTTACTGACTTTCTCAAGCAGTTGCGGATGCTGAAAAATATGGGTTCTCTGGGAGGCTTCATCAAGATGATCCCAGGGATGAACAAGCTTTCAGACGATCAGCTAAAGCAGGGAGAAACCCAGCTAAAGCGGTGTGAAGCCATGATTAACTCCATGACTCGCCAAGAACGCCACGATCCCGATTTGTTAGCCAGTTCTCCCAGTCGGCGGCGGCGGATTGCGGCTGGCTCAGGTTATAGAGAATCAGACGTGACTAAATTGGTGGGTGATTTCCAAAAAATGCGATCGCTCATGCAGCAAATGGGTCAAGGTGGCTTCCCTGGAATGCCGGGAATGTTCGGCGGCGGTGGCGGCATGGGCAACGCCTTCGCTGGTGCAGGTAATCGTCCCGCAGCCCCCGGATGGCGCGGTTATGGTGGCGATGCAGGCGCGAAAAAGAAAAAACCCAAAGATAAAAAGAAAAAAGGCTTCGGCAATCTTTAATGATTGGGCATGGGGCATGGGGCATTGGTAATTTACTAATGACAAATTACCAATGACTAATGACTAATAGCAGCAAATGCTAGGCAGTGCTAAAATTAGCATTTCGACCTCAGAATTTATCAGCAGAGGAAACTAAGCCTCAATTTATTGGCATCAGCCAGATTTAGGTTACTTCTTCGCCCACTAGTTGGTAATTAATATCTAAACAGGAGAATGATTCTTCAACATGATCAAACTGCGCTTGAAACGATTCGGTAAAAAACGGGAAGCAAGTTACCGTATTATCGCCATTAACAACCTCGCTCGCCGTGATGGCCGTCCCTTAGAAGAATTGGGATTCTATAACCCCAGAACCGATGAAGTGCGATTAGACGTTCCCGCCATCGTCAAGCGACTACAACAAGGCGCTCAACCCACTGACACGGTACGTCGGATTCTAGTAAAAGCTAATGTTTTTGAACAGGTCAGTGCAACAACAGCCGCATCATAATTTCGGAACAAAATTGCCAACAGCCAGTCCCAACTATGTTGATCTGGTTAGGTTTTTAGTGCAGCCGTTTTTGGAATCTCCAGAGACTTTAAGCGTCGATTGTGAAATTTCTCAGTCCCTAAACCGGGTTTGGGTTCGCATCGCCTTTGAAAGCACAGATAAAGGGAAAGTGTTTGGTCGAGGGGGACGCAATATTCAGGCGATTCGTACAGTAATTGCCGCAGCCGCAGCCGCAGCTGGGCAATCAGCATACCTGGATATCTACGGCAGTACCACTCCAGGCCGTGAAGGTATGTCTTTTGATGAAGAGACAGAAGAGCGATCGCCACCACCGACTAGGCGAGAAGTGCGTGGAAATGATGGGCCTAAACCCATTGTTAAACCCCGCCTCCGCTAGGTTAAAACTAGAGAGCAAATCTGAGCGGTTGTAGTTACCTCCGCTCAGAATTTTTGTAAAGATGGAAAGTAGCAAAAAGATTTTTGGATATTTTTTGAACTCTTTAGAAGTAGAGACGTACAGATTTACGCCCATACGACCGATTCATTTGTTGCAAAGATTTTTCTAAAATGTAAGTAAAAAGCGTAATTTCGCCTTTAGCAAAAAAATATTAACCTTTGTCAAAAATAGATCCTTACGAATTAAAAAATACTATGGCAGGTGCTTTAACAATTCAGCTGCCGAATGTTGCTAGTGCGATCGCTCTTGCAGGAGATGGAGAAGAAAATCTCAAATCCCTATCTCGGCAAACAGGAGCCACTTTAGTGCTACGCGGGCAAGAATTATTGATTTCTGGTACTGAGGGGCAAATCGATCTGGCTTCTCGATTAGTGCGATCGCTTGAAGACCTCTGGATTAAAGGCAATACTATCACCAGTGCCGATATTTTAACAGCCCGTCAAGCCATAGATAGCGATCGGCAAGAGGAATTGCAAGATTTACAGCGAAATGTCCTTGCCAAAAGTCGCCGGGGCGAAGAAGTCCGTGCTAAAACCTTCCGCCAACGTCAATATATCGACGCACTCCGTAGGCGCGATCTCACCTTTGGAATCGGGCCTGCTGGTACTGGCAAGACTTATCTCGCCGTTGTTGTCGCCGTGCAAGCACTCCTTGCCAACCAGGTTGAAAAGCTAATTTTAACTCGCCCTGCCGTCGAAGCTGGGGAAAAACTTGGTTTTTTGCCTGGAGACTTGCAGCAAAAAGTTAATCCCTACCTTCGCCCCCTTTATGATGCGATTTATGAATTTATAGACCCAGAAAAAGTACCCAGTTTAATGGAACGTGGTGTGATTGAAGTCGCACCCCTCGCCTATATGCGGGGACGTACCCTGAATAACGCTTTTGTGATTGTCGATGAAGCGCAAAATACTACACCCGCTCAAATGAAAATGGTTTTGACTCGTTTGGGTTTCCGTTCTCGGATGGTGATTACAGGCGACATGACACAAACTGATTTACCACTTCACCAACAATCGGGTTTAGGAGTGGCTTTACAAATTTTGAAACACGTTGAAGGCATTGCCTTTTGCGAATTTAGTCAAAAAGATGTTGTGCGTAATCCTCTAGTTCAACGCATTGTTGCTGCTTATGAACAATACGAAAAATAGTCAATTAGTCATTGGTCATTGGTCATTCATAAAAAACTAACAAATGACAAATGACGAAGGACAAAGGAAAAATAGCAAAGGATAATAATTTATGAGTACTACTTTGAAAGAATTTTTAGAAGCTTGTGAAACTCTTGGAACCTTGCGTTTAATTGTTACTAGTAGCGCGGCTGTATTAGAAGCACGGGGCAAGGTTGAAAAGCTATTTTATGCAGAATTACCAAAGGGTAAGTATGCAAATATGCACACAGAAGGCTTTGAGTTTCACTTGAATATGGACAGAATTATTCAGGTTAAATTTGAAACGGGTGAAGCTAAAAGAGGCAATTTTACAACCTATGCTATTCGGTTTTTAGATGATAAACATGAGTCTGCTTTAAGCTTATTTTTGCAATGGGGTAAACCGGGAGAATATGAACCGGGACAGGTGCAAGCTTGGGAGACTCTAAAAGAAAAGTATGGGGAAGTTTGGCAACCTTTACCAGCAGAAATTTAATGTTGTTCATTGGAATATTGAAAACTGCGGATATTTCGTAAATCAAAAAATGTTTACGCAGTTTCTTAATGGAAAAAACTCCAAAAAACTAAGCTTTTTTACATCAATTTTCTTATCATCCTAGCAATTTCTAGCTGCATTGATGTCAAAGCTGAATTAGTTCGAATTGAATGATATGAAGTACAATTACAAAAGCTGCGAAACATACTAAAAAGGGAAGATATTTCAAAGATAATCCCAAACAAAAGAAAATAAAAAGACCACAGAGTAAGAATCCCAATATTAATAAGTCTTGCCAGCTTATTGGGAATATAAATACCTTCAAGTTGGAGAAGTTTAAGCTAGATGTATTAATAAGACAATAACTATTCGACTAAATTATACACTCATAATAATTTGGTAAAATAAGCTAAATTGAGAAAAGTCTCTATAACGAAATATTTCCAAACATTGGGGATTTTTAGAATGAAATGGACACTTGACGAAGCCCAAAAACAACTATTCTCAATAATTAATGCGACTAGTCAAGAACCTCAGCTAATTTATACCGAAGAAAAATTGGTGGCCGCAATTCTAGATCCTGAGCTTTTTCAAGAATTTTTAAACTGGCGACAAAAAGCTACGAAAACATCTCTAGCTCAAGTCTTTAAAGAACTTCAGCAGTTATGTACTGAAGAAGATTATAGTTTAGAGATACCACTACGAAGCGACCGTAACAATCCTTTTATTGAAAACGAGGATGAGTAATCTTTGTGACACTAATATTATCAGTGAATTGACTCGTCCGATTCCAAATCCAGGGGTAATAACATGGAGCGGCAGTGTGACATCTATTAACTTAAGCGTTATTACAATTGAGGAAATTTATTATGGTTTAACAGCAAAGCCTAATTCTAGAATTCAAAGCTGGTTTGAAAACTTTCTTACAAATCATTGTCAAATTTTATCTATCACCTCAGAAATTGCCAAGTGTTCGGGTGAATTGAGAGGCTCTTTGAGGACTCAAGGTAAACCCCGTTCGCAAGCTGATATACTTATTGCAGCAACAGCCAAAATACATTCCATGACTCTTGTTACTAGAAATATTAAGGATTTTGAGGGTTGTGATATCTATACATTGAATCCATTTCAGGTATAACAATTTTGTCAATAAAAGTCGATACTATAGATTAATTTTTAATCAATAAATAATAAACGTTAAAATATAAAATTGCTAATGTTTTTTATAAAAGCGATTTGGAGTTTTTGCTTAATTGCTTTTTTCCTGCTATGGAGTGGAGAAGCTGAAGCCGGAGAGTTATCTGAACGATTAACCAACTTTCCTCAGTGGGAAAAATTAACTTCAGTGCAACCCGCTTCGGGTGATTTGGTTTACCCGGAATGGATGGCTGGTTCTTGGCAAGTTACAAGTACTTTGATAGATTTAGCAGCGCCTTTAGCACCAGATGTCATAACTCCAGGGTTTGAAGGTAATCGCCGACAATTAAATCAGCCTGTGAGTTTTGTAGTAAGATTTGTAAAGGCTCAACCACGTATAGCTAGTTTAAAAATATTCCCTCAGATAGATAACAAATCTTCAACTTTAGTAGCAGATAGAGCGTTTAATAGTTTGAATTTGGCACGGGCTTATTTAGGGGATGAAGCAGTGTTATCAGTCAAAGTAGATCCAGATTCACCTAATCGTCAGATTACATTCTTGCGTAGCAGTCGCCAATTAGTTTCCATTGTGACTGCACGGGCTACAGAAACTACCCCTGATGGCAAATTTATCACCACAGAAGTGTTTCAACAATTATTTAAAGGTGGTTCACGCCCCTATTTAAACTCTGTAGAATCTACCACTGCTTATCATAAAGTTTCAACAGTAAATCCGGCGATTGAGGCAGATCAAGTTACTGCTGTCTATCTTTCACCCCAAGATCCAGATTACTTTAAAGCTGGTTCTCGACCTGTTGCTCTTTATCGCTATCGCCTAGAATTTGTCCCAGTGCAAACGCCTAGCAATCAAAAGCCATGATTTCAACCTAGTAGACCTTGACTAACTTGTATTACGCTTGTAGTATATAAATTCCAAGCTTACGATCGCGCTCTTGGACGGTGTGCATCATGGCCAAATTTCAAGATATTGTCAATTACTTTCGCTCTGACTGGAAGCTGAGTGTTTTCAGTATCACAGCATCTAGCATTTACGAAGTTATTGATTTAGTTGTACCTTACGCGATTGGGCAGATTTTAAACGTTTTGTCTGCTCAACCTTTAGATAAACCACTTGAAAGTGCGATCGCAACTTTTTCGGACATTACCAATTACCCAGTTAGTAAAAATGTATCTTTGGGTGTATTACTGGGCTTAATTTTTGTTGTCACTGTAGTGAAAGCGCCGACACAACCGTGGTTAAGCAATTGGTTTCATTGGGATATAGCTTTCAGATCGCGTCGAGAAAAAACCGAAACAGCGATCGCTAAAGTTCTAACTCTCCCACTAGAATTTTATGATGAAAATAACCCTGGACGTATTGCCGGCAGAGTAGCTAGAGGTGTTGCTAACCACACTTGGGCATATCCCGAAATCGCCGGACAGTTGATTCCTAAACTGGCTCGTGTACTGGGGATTTTTGTGTTTATCTTGTTCATTGAATGGCGGATTGCAATTGTATATCTAATCTCCTTTGTAATTATTCTCAGCTTTAGCTTGAAGAATTTACAGCAGTTGATTGAGTCTGAAAGGCGCATAGATAAGTATGGAGAGAATACCGAAAGCCGCACTTCTGAATTAATCACCAATATCAAAACAGTGAAAGCATTTGCTACAGAAGCCAATGAACTGAAACGCCAAAAGCAACGTTTGAATCGTGAACTAATGGTGCTTAACTATCGCATCCACAAAGGTTATACGAAACTGGGTACTTGGCAAAGAACCGTAATTCAGTTTTGTGTGTTTGCGATACTAGGTTTGACTTTAGCAGCAACAGTAAATGGGAAAATTTCTCTCGGTCACTTTGTCATGACCTTAACTCTTTCTAGCATGGCTTATGCCGAATTAGAACCTATTAGTAGCTTGGCAGAAGTTTTTGCCCGTCGTTATTCTTCCATGCTGCGGTTTCACGAATTTCTGCAAGAGCCAACTGCATCTGATTCAGCTAGCCTTTTAGAAGAGAGCAACCAGACAGAATCACCTTATAAATTTACTGGAAAAGTTGAGTTGTCGCACCTCAGTTTTGGATATGATGCCAACCGTCAAGTTTTGCAAGATATTAACTTGTTGATTGAGCCATATCAAACAGTGGCATTAGTTGGGCGTTCCGGTTCTGGTAAGTCTACTTTAGTGAAATTGCTGTTACGATATTTTGAACCTCAATCAGGTCGAATTTTGATTGATGGTCAAGATATTCGTACTTTAGATGTGGGTAAGTATAGACGAAGATTAGCGATCGTTCACCAAGAAGTAGACGTTTTCAACGGTACCATATTGGATAACCTCACTTATGGCAGAACTAATGCCAGTTTAGAGCAAGTTAAAGAAGCCTGTAAAATTGCGAGAGTCGATGAAGTAGTGCAGCACTTACCCAAAGGTTATTACACCGTTGTGGGGGAACGAGGTGTCAGGTTATCTGGAGGACAAAGACAACGTTTGGGAATTGCGAGGGCATTGTTAGTGGAACCAGACGTGCTGATTTTTGACGAAGCCACCTCTAGCTTAGATTATGAATCTGAGCGTTCGATTCAGCTAGCAATGCGATCAATTCAGGGTACTTGTACCACTATTGTAATTGCTCACCGTTTAAGTACAGTGCGGGAAGCAGATAAAATTGTAGTTCTGGAGCAAGGAAAGATTGTAGAAGTGGGTAGCCACGATGAACTCTTGCGTCACGAGGGCATTTATCGCCGCTTACACTCCCTGCAAGAAACAGGAGAACTTCTAAGTTAGGGAACATAAACATTTTGGATTTTGGATTAACCCCATAAATCAATTCCTGTGATTAAATCGACCTTATTGTATTGTCAATAAGGTCGATTTTTTCAATTGTCCCCCACGATATTTTGTACAAAAATAAAAATTCCAGCAATTCTCATTTTCGCAATGATAATTAAACATAGAGGAAGGATGCGAGCAACGTTCGCATTCTTCCTCTCCCCTACCCAGAATTATAATTTTTACTCAAACTATTTTGAGTATTGTAGCTGATTGACAAAATACGGTTTGTTATAATAATGTCACGACTGGATGCGGCTGCAAGTGTTCTTTACACCGTGGGTAATCTTGCACGTATTTCGTCATACCCCCTATTAGTTCCAGTTCTGATAGTTCCCACCGTTGCAGCTAAGTGCGTACACCTTTCCCTCGGCGTTGCTGTCCAGGCACTTTCCAGTAGACACGTTAACTAAGCGCTTGCCCTTCCTCTGCCAGTTCTGGTAGTTCCCACCGTTGCAGCCAAGTGCGTACACTTCTCCCTCGGCGTTACTGTCCAGGCACTTTCCAGTGGACACATTAACTAGACGCTTGTCCTTCCTATCCCAGTTCTGGTAATTTCCACCGTTGCAGCCGAGTGCGTACACCTCTCCCGCCGCGTTACTGTCTAGACAGAAACCCGTTGAAACATTTACATAGGTCTTGCTTGCCGCTGCGTCTGCCGACATCGACATCCCGATCATCATCAGTCCGGCGGCAACAATGGCGGTTCCCTTGGTAACAGTGTGATTCAATTTATGCATGGTTAATTTTCCTTTAAAATACGTTTGTGTAATTTCAGTTGAATTGTATGCTTTGCGCTGATAAATAAAACTTTCAGCGTGTCCCTTTTTCGGTGTAAAAAAAGCTCATTAAGTACTCGTAAATACGTTGAAACCTCTCAAGTAAAGGATGATCTATAAAGTTCTACAAAGAATAAAAAGCTGATTTCTGAATTCATTGATAAATTTACGGAAAGTCAGTTATTAGTACCGCCTATGACGGCAATCAGCCCGCAATTATCTGTTTTGATTGGGATTTTTTGCAAATAAGCTCAACACTTTACTAGAACTGAATGTTCAGTATTGACAGGGGGTAAATGGGTAAACCTAGTGTCATTGTTAATTGATGGGCATTGATTAACATCTATGTATTGCGCTCACCTCCGTTCTGGCGATCGCGGCAAACATGAGTGTATGCCGATGATGATTTTTGCCACATAACTAGAGTTCATGTTTACTGCAACTATTAAGCCTTACTGGGTTACGTTCACAAGTTATTAACTATTGTTCCTTTTCCAGTTCCACATTTAAAGAGTTTAAATAATCTTTAATTTGCTGTGATCTGGGGTAATACCATTTCCCGAAATACCTGATACAAATAATTTATCTCTAATTCTTTCCCCCTGCTCCCCTGCTCCCCTGCTCCCTATTCGTATCAACCTTAAAGTGAAATGGTATAACTTGCACAGATAGATGTGTTCGTCAGCATCATAGGTGGATTTTGCTCTTCACGGAGTCGGGAAAAAAAGCTCTCTGGGATGATGTGCGCTTTGCTTTGATAAGCTTCTTGCCTGTCTATAGTAACAGCAAGTCATACGTGCATTGTCTAATCAAAGTTAAAGATAATACAGCGATCGCCTTTTTCCCCATAACTAAAAGCTGTTAACAAGTTATTTTTCACAGGGATTGAGGAGCGATCGCGCTTTTGTTGGCTTATGGTAGTTTGACGACATGATGCATTACGCTGTCGCTAACAGCTCCTACGTATATTTTCAGAAATCAAACCGGATTCCTATATTTTAAGGTTGCTAAAAACTCTATTCCTTTCCAAGTTCTCATAATAAATAAACCACTAATTTGGGCACACTGACGAGCAACCTATTGGCATTATCAGCAGTAATCTAGACTCTAAATTAGAGCTAGCTGCTAGTCAGGGTGGTTCAGTTATTATACTTAAAGCAGGTTCTAACGCTGATTTAGGATTGATGCGTTCCCTTGCAGTGGTTAAAGAATTGCTGAAAATCCAGCAACAAAATAAGATGCCAGGAGTTCAATTTCGCGGCTATTCTGCGGGACAATCTAGAAAAAACTAAGATTTACTCTTATAGGCTTCTTTCTGCGCCGCTTCACTGTATTTTTTATATAGTTGAGTCCGAATTTTAGCTTCCTGATAACGACTATGTTTTTGTGGTACTGTACTCATTAAATCTGAAGCCCGTTGCCATTTAGCAGCGATTTCTAACCACTGAGTTGAGGTTGTGGCTGTTTTACCAGATGTAGAAGCAAGATTTGCAATTCGCACGGATGTTGCAAATGGGTCATTAGACTGCTCATCAAAGGTATTGTTAGGAATACGAGATGGTATTGGGGCTTTATTATCGTTAGTATTTGTAGTTGAAGATTTGGAAGTTTCTGGTTGTATTAGGTTTTTCAGTTTATTACCTAACTGGGCATAAACAACCCAACTAAGCAACAATAGTGAACATAAGCCAACTGCTGCTAATATCTTTTTTTTAGGTTTACTTTGGTGTTTTTCTTTGTTAATGAGTACCAAAGGACGAGAAACTTGAGGTTTAGGGAAACTTGGTTTTCCTAGTTCAGCTTGAGCTTCTGTCAAATCTTGAATTAGTTGCTTTATAACATTGGGCTGAATTAATGCAATTTCCTGTGACCAAAGCAATTGGTTGTCGCGATCGCTATCTATTTCTTTTAACCACAGTAATTGTTGTTCCCGAACAATTCGACTGTTGATATTAACCCGGCGAATGTGACGTGGGGCAATGGACTCAAGAATTTGCTGGATTTGTTCTACGAGGGCAGATTGCTCAAGTTGCTCTATTCTAGCCGCCTCACACAGAAGTTGTAAGACACCATCAGAAAATATGGCTCTAGTTCTGACACCAGACTTAGCTAGTTTCTCATTCAATAGCTGAATAATTGCAGCAACGCTACCTTGTTGAGCTTGCCAACCGATATCGTTTATCCGATCTACCATCTGAGGTTTGGTGATAACTCTTCCACCCTGACTGATTAACGTATTCATTAATTTAGGGACTCTTTTCTACTGACCTTGATCTTGTCTTCGATTTTACGAGTAAAAAGATGAGTTGCCAAATAAAATCATAAAAGTCGAGCCTCCCTTCTCGGTTCGCTAAAGATGCTCGATCGCGCTCAGTTAATTTGACACTCCCACGCCTTAAAAGTGTAGGATTCTTGAACGTAAACTGCGCTTTCAGGTTAATGCATACACTAGCGGACGAGCTACCTGTTTGACATAGTACATTATCATATCTTTTAGCGATCGTATGAGCTTAAATTAAGGTAGCTAAATAGTGTCAGGCTCAACACCAAGCGATCTTAACTGTTCTTTCAACCTTTCCACCTGGGACTGTGCTTGTTCCCTCGCTAATCTTTCCTGTTTTAGCGCCTCTGCCAATTCCTCTGGAATCAGCAACTTTTCACCAGTATCTTCTCGATAAAAACCAATCAGTTGCCCCTCTATTTGCAACCGCAGCTGCAAAGGTTCACATCGACTATCTGTAATTGGTTCATACATCTCGCCTCGCAGCCTATACCCTTGCAATTGCTCTTTAATCCATTCTCCCTTGGGGTCAAATAACCAGTATTCTTGTACCCCTAACTGCTCATACAGTGTCTTTTTAAAGCCCATGTCTTGGTTTTTAGTACCCTCCGAGGTCATTTCAAAGATGACTACAGGTACTTGTCCCTCTTCCCATATCTTGTAATTATCTCGCCCTCCAGGAGCAACATTAAAAATCACCATTACATCTGGAGCTACCCGTAACCTCGGAAAACCCTGAGCATAGTAGAGAAACTGGTTACTTAAAACCATTGCTTGCTTACCCAGTAAATATTGCCTCAATACTTCTAAAGTTGCCAATAGAGCGCATAAATGAGCATAACTTTCTGCCAAAGGTTCACCATCCGAGCTTGGATAAAAAACTTCTGTTGATTGAGAACTGGGTAAGAGGCTAGTCATAATTAGCCACCTGATTGAAAAGATGGGTGCATGAGTATATTATCTCAGAGACTTTCGCTGATATTTTTGGAACTTTATGAGTAATTCTCGCTTTTTTTGCCATTTTGTCAGAATGGCAAGACTATTTAGTGCAGCGATCGCTACATTAGAAGATATATATAAATAAAAATCATTATTGATTTTTTTCGTTCGCAGTTCACACAAAATCATGAGTGCAAGTACCATCATTATTTCCGACAATCCCCTACTTCAAGGCGTTGGTTTACCTCCCTTTGCAGAGATTAAACCAGAACTAGTAGTACCAGCCTTCAATCAGTTGTTGGCAGAACTTGACCAACAGCTTGCCACTTTAGAAGCTAGCATACAGCCTACTTGGAGTGGTTTAGTACAACCCTTAGAAAAGCTGACAGAACGCCTTACATGGAGTTGGGGGGTGGTGAATCATCTAATGGGTGTCAAAAATAGCCCGGAACTGCGCGAAGCTCATGAAATTGTACAGCCACTAGTCGTACAATTTATCAACAAGCTCGGTCAAAGTCAACCCATCTACAATGCTTTTAAAGCACTTCGTAGTAATGAGAATTGGGCTACTTTAGAATTAGCCCAACAACGGATTGTAGAAGCCGCCATCCGAGATGCAGAACTTTCTGGTGTTGGCTTAGAAGGAGAGGCAAGAGAGCGTTTCAACGCCATACAGATGGAGTTAGCAGAACTTTCTACCAAATTTTCTAACCATGTACTTGATGCCACAAAAGCCTTCAGCTTAACCCTGACAACACAAGCGGAAATTGACGGCTTACCACCAAGCTTAGTGAGTTTAGCAGCCCAAGCTGCTCGTGCAGCTGGCGAAAGCAACGCTACACCAGAAAATGGCCCCTGGCGGATTACTTTAGACTTTCCCAGTTATGCCCCTTTCATGCAGCACAGCACCCGGCGAGATTTGCGTGAAAAACTTTATAAAGCTTATATCACCCGCGCTTCTGGTGGCGATTTGGATAACAACCCCTTAATTGAGCGCATTTTGAAGTTGCGCCAAGAACTTGCAGATATACTAGGCTTTAAAAGTTTTGCTCAATTGAGTCTGGCTAGTAAAATGGCTCCCAATGTTGAGGCAGTCAACGCCTTACTAGAAGAACTACGCCGTGCTAGTTATGATGCTGCTGTCAAAGACTTAGTAGAACTCAAAGCTTTTGCCGCAGCACAGGGAGCAGCAGAAGCTGAAGATTTACAACACTGGGATACCAGCTTTTGGGCAGAACGCCAACGAGAAGCAAAATTTGCCTTTACTGCTGAAGAATTGCGTCCCTACTTCCCGCTTCCCCAGGTGTTAGACGGTTTATTTGGATTAGTTAAGCGGCTGTTTGGTGTTACTGTCACCTCTGCCGATGGTCAAGCACCAGTATGGCATGAGGATGTCCGTTATTTCCAAATTGCTGATGAAACTGGTTCTCCCATAGCCTACTTCTACTTAGACCCCTATAGCCGTCCAGCCGAGAAACGCGGTGGTGCTTGGATGGATGTGTGCATTAATCGGGGTAAAATCACTGAAAATGGTAGCACTGCCATCCGCTTACCAGTAGCTTATTTGGTGTGTAATCAAAGCCCTCCCGTAGATGGTAAACCTAGTTTGATGACCTTCTATGAAGTAGAGACTTTGTTCCACGAATTTGGTCATGGATTGCACCATCTACTTACTAAGGTTGACTATCCGGGAGCCGCAGGCATCAATAATGTGGAGTGGGATGCAGTAGAACTACCTAGTCAGTTTATGGAAAACTGGTGCTATGAGCGACCCACTTTGTTTGGTATGGCGAAGCATTACGAAACTGGTGAAGCCCTACCAGAACATTATTATCAAAAGCTGCTAGCGGCGCGTAATTATATGAGTGGTACTGCTATGTTGCGGCAGATTCACCTGAGCAGTCTTGATTTAGAACTACACTACCGCTATAAACCTGGTAGTGAGGAAACTCCATCAGACGTGCGCCATCGCATAGCTAAGACTACTACTGTTTTACAGCCACTTCCAGAAGATGCGATTTTATGTGCTTTCGGACATATTTTTGAGGGTGGCTATGCGGCTGGTTACTACAGTTACAAATGGGCTGAGGTACTGAGCGCTGATGCTTTTGCCGCTTTTGAAGAAGCTGGGCTAGAAGATGAAGAGGCTGTAAAAGCTACAGGTAGGCGTTATCGGGATACGGTATTGGCGCTTGGTGGTGGTCAGCATCCAATGGAGGTGTTTAAAAGTTTTCGGGGTCGTGAACCGAGTACGATCGCTTTGCTCAGGCACAATGGTTTAGTCAGCGCTGCTGTAAACTAAACAATATCTCTGTAGGGACGTTGCATTGCAATGTCTCTTGCATCAATCCTTAAGCCAGACAAGTGTTAGGTTTTTGGTGCTAGCTAAACCTGATTGACGTAGATATCGGCTCAATCCAAATAAAAAACCCCTCTGCTTTCGTCATGTAAAGTGATTACAAGGCAGAAGGGGTTCATTTTTCATTTTTGTATAGGCAGATTTTAAAGATAAGACTGGCAAAAACCAGTTTCTTCAATGTTGTATTTATTTTTACCTGCCTACTCAGTTCAGCCTATTTCCAATCGGGAATTTCGGCATCTTCTCCACCAATCCCGATTCCAGTGTTAAATATCTCGGCATCAGTTAGATTAAGATCGTTCATTGATGCTTTATACACATTAGAATCGTGAATTGTCGCGCGAGTAAAATTTACTCCGTTGAGATTGGTTTGCTTCATATTCACATTGGTTACATAAGCTGATGTTAAGTTAGCACCTGCCAAATTTGCACCAGTTAAGTCAGCACCTTCGAGGTTAGCCCCTACAAGGTTGGCTCCTTGAAGCTTGGAGCCTCTCAAGTCAGCACCAATTAAATGAGCGCCACTTAGGTTAGCTCCCGATAGATTGCACTGGATACATTCCCCAGTTGAAAGCAGCTTTTGTAAGTCCTGCGGATTCTCGGCTTTAACCGAGTTGGCGAAAAATAGGGGAGTTGCTAAGGCCATGGCCGCTAATAGCTGGAGTTTCATATATTTTCCCCCTTAATAATCAAGTTGCGTCCGTTCTGTCCCTCACAACTCTATTATCTCATTAAACTTCGTGAGGTCAATCTGTCTATGTACTAACAAGCAGGTTGTAATATGAAACAGCTATGATAGCGAGATAAAAAATGCCATATATCCTCTTTATGGTCGATTTTTAGCCAATAAATTCTAAAAAAATGCTAGTGTTAAATCTCTGTTAAATCTTTTTAAGAGCTTGTAATACTCGCCATAATTTGGCTAGTTTGATAAGTATTTATACTCGACCAAATGATTTGATAATAAATTAGGTTAAGTCTTTAGAAATCCTCGCATATACTGATTAACCAATTCAGGCTGTTCTTGCTGCACCCAATGACCACAATTAGGAATGTATTTGATTTGAAAATCCCGCACAAAAGCTGCGGTATCGTAAGTTAGTTCTTTCCCAAGTGCTGTGTCATTTTCTCCCCAAATCATCAGCGTTGGTACTTCCAGCACGCCCCAATTTGGATTTAGCATTCTCTGTTGAAAAATATTGCGGTAGTAGTTCAACATTGCTGTAAGCGCGCCGCGTTTTGCAGCAGCATCCTTATAAGCGTTAATATCCGCTCGTGTGAAAGCACTCTTGTTAACCGCCGTACCTTTAAAAGCTGTTTCAATAGCTTGGTAATCTAAAGATTGTAAAAGTAATTCTGGTAGCCACGGTAGTTGAAAGAGAAATATGTAGTTGCTACGTAGCAACTGTTGGGGAGTGCGTAACCCTTGGGCAAATTTAGCAGGATGAGGCAAGTTAAGGATAATTAGTTGCTCTAACATTTCCGGGTGAGCGTAAGCAAAATTCCAAGCGATCGCACCTCCCCAATCATGCCCAACTAATACACATTTTTGATATCCTAAACCTTTAATTACTCCCTCAACATCTTTGATAAACTCATCCATTACATAAGCTGATTGCTCACTTGGTTTATCACTATCGTTGTAACCACGCAAATCAACGGCGACAACTTTAAAATTTTGGGCAAATTCTGGTATTTGATGCCGCCAAGAGTACCAAAACTCAGGAAAGCCATGCAACATCAACATTAAAGGGCCTTCACCTTGGGTAACGTAGTGTAGTTTTACCCCATTGGTAATTATATATTCGTGTTTCCAAGAACTTTCTATTAAAGACATAATTAATCTAAATTAAGCATTATAAAATACTAAATAATATTACATATTATTTAGAGCAGCCTTACATCTATTAAAAGACAGTATTACAATAGTGATTTTTTGCAAAAAGATTAGACAATTTGCCTTGGGGTAGATGTGAATCGTGGGTAAATTTTGGTAGAAGGTAAATATAATTCTCTCCAACTAATCATGACACAACAGTTGACAAACCATGCTTCATTGTGGGTTGAACGACTGGGACGATTTGGCTATGTTTCCAAGGGAGTAGTTTACGGTATAGTTGGACTACTGGCAGCACAGGCGGCTTTTGGCAGGGGTGGTAAAACAACTGATACCCAAGGCGCTCTCCAAACAATCGTCAACCAGCCATTTGGTAAATTTTTGCTGACTTTAGTTGCAATTGGCTTGATTGGATACGTAATCTGGCGTTTTGTACAAGCAATTAAAGACCCAGAAAATAAAGGTAATGATGCCAAAGGTTTGGCAGTGCGAATTGGTTACGCAGTTAATGGACTAATTTATGGAAGTTTAGCCTTAAGTGCTGTGAAAATAGTTATGGGTACAGGCGGCGGTAAAAATAGTAGTGATTCTACTGAAGATTGGACAGCACGTTTGCTTTCTCAACCCTTTGGTCAATGGTTAGTTGGAACTGTGGGAGTGTTTGTAATCGCTCTAGGTTTCTATCAGTTTTATAAAGCTTTTAGTGCTAAATTTCGTAAAGAACTCAATTTAACAGAGTTAAGCAATACACAAGCTCAATGGGTAATCAGGATTTCCAGATTTGGTTTAGCGGCACGGGGTATAGTATTTTCTATTATCGGGTGGTTCTTAATCGAAGCTGCAAGACAATCGAACGCCGCTACCGCTGAAGGTTTGGATGAAGTATTACAGACGCTAGCACAACAGCCCTATGGAGCATGGCTTTTGGGGATTGTGGCGTTAGGTTTGGTTGCTTATGGAATTTACACAATAATACAGGCGCGGTATCGTCGGCTAGTCAAGTCGCTTCGCTCCAATTAAAAATTAAAAATTATTAATTAAAAATTGCAAGATGCTCCTACGTCGCTAATGCTGCGCTATCAGTGGGGGCTTGTACCCAAAATTAATTAATTAAAAATTATTATTTCTTTCAATTTTTAATCTTTAATTTTTAATTAAAACTAGTCAATGTTTAGATGGTGCAGTGCGGAGAATTTCAGTTTATAGAAATGGCAATAATAGAAACTCGTGGTATTTGGCTGACCACTACTGATAGTAAAGTTCTAAGGTCAAAGGAAGGCATTGCTGAGGCGATGGATTTTCTGGCTGAGACGGGATTTAATGTGGTGTTTCCTGTTGTTTGGAATAAGGCGGTAACTCTGTATCCTAGCCAAACAATGCAGCAGACTTTTGGAGTGGAAATTGATCCGATGTCTGTAGGTCGTGACCCTTTAGAAGAAGTGGTGGTGGAGGCGCGGCGAGTTGGATTGAAAGTCATTCCTTGGTTTGAATACGGTTTTGCTAGTTCTTACAATTTGAATGGTGGTGTGCTTTTACAGAAAAAACCGGAATGGGCTGCACGTGATTTTAACGGTAACTTACTGAAAAAAAATGGTTTTGAGTGGTTGAATGCACTCGACTCACAGGTGCAGGAATTCTTGTTAAATTTGGTGCTGGAAGTTGTAAAGAATTATGATGTGGATGGTGTTCAAGGAGACGATCGCTTCCCTGCATTTCCCTGTGAAGGTGGCTATGATGAGGGAACTGTCAGCCGTTATCGCCAGGAATGCGATCGCAATCCGCCACAGAACCCCAAGGATATACACTGGTTACAGTGGCGTGCAGATATTCTCACTGAGTTTTTGGCGCGTCTCTACCGGGAAGTGAAAGCGGTGAATCCTAATTTATTAGTAGCGATCGCACCTAATATCCATGATTGGGCATTCCAGGAATATCTGCAAGACTCACCCGCATGGCTAAAGCGGGGAATAGTTGATATGATTCAGCCGCAGATTTATCGCCGTGACTTTGGGAGTTATTGTGCGATCGCTGATAAACTGGGAAACCAGCAGTTCACAGATGCGACGTTGCCAAAATTAGCACCGGGAATATTGATGAAGCTTGGCAATTATTGTATTAGTCCAGAATATTTGGTGCAGGCAATTGAATACAATCGTCAACTTGGTATTCAAGGAGAGGTATTCTTTTTTTACGAAGGTTTGCGCGAAAATAACAATACCCTAGCTAAAGTTTTGCGAAATGGCCCCTATGCTAAGTCTGCATCATTTCCCACTCTGTCAGATTTGAGTGCGGGTAGTGTGATTAACAAGAGTACATCTTCAATTTGGCAACGGTTGTTAAAAAAGATTTTTTAAGGAAAAATGCGCGTGGAATCTCAATTATTGGTAGAACAGGTAATTAAAACTTTAAAAGAGGATTTACCAACACTTTTTGAAAAAGATATTTCTTATGGCATTTATACAGATGATATCTACTTTAAAGACCCAGTAAATACATTCAAATACAAATTTAACTATCGCATTATATTTTGGACTTTGCGATTTCACGCTCGGCTATTTTTTACCCAAATTTACTTTGATGTGCATGAGGTTTATCAGTCAGCCGAAGATACGATTTTAGCAAAGTGGACAGTACGGGGAGTGTTGCGCGTTCCTTGGAAAGCAGGTTTACTTTTTAATGGCTATTCAACGTATAAATTAAACCAAGATAACTTAATATACGAGCATATTGACACTTGGGATCGTAAACCTGGAGAGATTTTACAACAGTTTTGGCAAAGGGGAGAAGAGAGCTAATTTAGATACATAGTGAGCTAAAAATTTATCCAGAACAAGCTGAGAAACGCTGAAATAAGAAATTAATGCACGTTATCAGCCGAAAAAAGCTGCGACAATTTTGCCAAAAACAATTTTGTTTAAACTATGAAAAAAATACTTTTACGTTTTAAAATAAACTGAATTCTCAGATTTCCACTTGCGTTTGTTCTGCTATTTTATAAGCTAATTTTTTAAAATCACTATAAACGTTTTTCACTGCTTTAGTATGAGCGCCAATAGCACCATCAGCCGGTTTTAAGTGGAACATAGGTTTATGAGCTTCTTGAGCCATTGTCATCAGGCTGTGGTAGCTTTTAATTAATCCTAAACAGTTTGGATTATTTTCGATAGAGATTTGATTTTCAATAGGCTGATTTAAAATTAATTCTTGATAAGTGTTTTGAATTTGAAATATTGTTCTATTATCTACTTTTGCTGGGCGGTCTAATCGCATTGGCATCTGCCAAACAACGTAACCAATAGGTTGTATATCACCATTGGGTAACGACAAGCTTGTAGTTAGGTTTTTACTTAATATATTCTTCCAGTCATTTTTCCAAGATTGCAAAATATCACCAAGGCTGCGTAAACCTATCAAGGAAAAGTAATCTAATGTAAGTGGTATCACCAAATAATCTGCTGCAATTAATGCTGCACGATTGATTGCTCCTAAACTTGGACTTAAATCCATCAATATTACATTTGCTTTATGATTAACGGCTGCTTTTTGGAGAATTCTCCAAAAAGCAGAAGTTACCTGTAAAGCTCTTTCTTGACCACCTTCATCAAGACAATTATTCCATTGCGCTGAAAGCTCATCTTCAAAACTAGAAAGCATTAAGTCTCCAGGTAAAAGAGCTAATCTTCCTACTTCTGTAGACAAAGATAATGAGGCTCTATCTTCTGAGAACTGATTTTCTGGGATATATTCTAAATGTGGATTATCAATATCACCAATACCCGTTAACAGGGGTTTCACACAATCAAAAATAGTATCTATTTTATTTTCGTTTAAGGAAAATAATTCTAAGCGTTCCTCATCTAAGAAACTAATAGTAAGGTTAGCTTGTGGGTCTAGATCAGCGACAACTACCCGCAGCCCTAAATCTTGATACATCCATGCTAGATGATAAACTAGAGTAGTTTTACCAACACCTCCCTTAGTATTAAAGAAAGCAATAATCTTTGCACTCATAGTTTTTTCCTAAGAATGACCAACAAATGAGTATCTTCTACAGTGAATTCCAGAGGTGGATTACCATTTTTTTGAAGTTCCTGCCGAGCATATTGAATTCCTACCCCAAATTTCTGAACATAGCCAAGATTTTTCATCGCTTCGGCTAGGTGAGGATTTCGATAGTCTGTTATACCTGGTTGTCCAAAGTTTTGCCGATTTACTTGCCCAAAAGGGCCACCGGGATTTTGAATTTCAATTCGGTCATTAAACCATGTAATTCTTACTGGCGCATTTGTCCCTTCATAAGTGCGATGCATAACGGCATTTCTTCCTAATTGTTGTAAGGCAACTATTGGATAGTCAGGCTGTCGCAATTCTATTGGTTGAGCAGTAATGTCTGTTGCTACTGAAATATGAACTTGAAAAGTTTCGTCCAGCATCCGCAACAAATCTGGAAGCGGGCCGCCGATTTCTTTTTGGTCTTTAATAGGGTCTGTTAACTCGATGCCATCAATGCGAAGAAATTGAATATATGCACTAGGAACGAATTGTCTAGGATCGTTACCTATAACTAGTACGCCTAAAATAGTTGGTTTAGGTAACAGATCAACTGTTGTAAAACGCATTGATTTAAGTTGTTGTTCAACAGTGCGTTGATTTTCTTGAAGAATATCGTTTGCCAACGCAGAAGGCAAATAAACTCGACGAAAAATTTCTAAATCGAGGTCATCTAAACTGGCTGATGATAGGGGTCGTAAATCGAAAGGTAAGTCTTTTGAGCGTCTTTTTTCAGCTAAACGACGTTCTTCTTCTGCTGTAGCAGTAGCTCGACGGGGGCCAACTCTGATCCAAACACGTCCATTAAAGCGTACAGGTGGAGCATCTGAAGGTTCCACAATTAAAACTGCTAGTTCGCATCCGCCAATAGTCCGTTTTTGGACAATCATTGATGGAAAAGGTAAGATGTTGCCATCAGAGCGCATATCGGAGAGTGTAAGCAAAAATTTATCGTCTATGGCAAGGTTAGCGCATCTACCGTTATCGTGAACTCCAATAAATAGGACTCCTGGTTGTTGGTGGTTCGGTAAGTCATTGGCAAATGCACAAATAGCCTGACGAATTACATTCCGGTCAGATATTGAAGCCTTACGTTCTACCCGATCTGATTCTAGGTCGTTCAGGAGAATTTCTAACTCCCGATCATTCATTGAGGTTCTCCTTTTAAAGACCCGTCAGCCTGTCTATCTATGTTTTCATAGTAGTTGTATTTGCCGGATATTGCTTCAACACCTGCTTTAAATATTGCCCAGTATAAGACCTGGGATTTTTTGCAACTTCCTCCGGTGTCCCTACAGCAATCAATTCTCCTCCTTTATCGCCACCTTCTGGCCCCAAATCTATTACCCAATCAGAACAACGAATTACATCTAAGTTGTGTTCAATTACTAAAATTGAATTCCCTTTATCTACCAATCGCTGCAATACATCCAATAATTTATGGACATCGTAAAAAGATAACCCTGTTGTCGGTTCATCTATTAAATAAAGTGTCTTACCTGTGGCGCGTCGAGATAGTTCTGTTGCCAATTTCACCCGTTGCGCTTCACCACCAGATAAGGTAGTCGCAGGTTGTCCTAGTTGGACGTAACCCAACCCGACATCAAATAAAGTTTGCAAACGCGCGATCGCTTTGGGGATATTCTGAAAAAAGTCTAAGCTTTCCTCAACTGTCATTCTCAAAACATCAGAGATAGACTTATCTTTGTACTTCACCTGCAATGTTTCGCGGTTGTATCTTGCACCCTTACAAATTTCGCATTGCACGTAAACATCCGGGAGAAAGTTCATTTCAATAACATTTACACCCTGTCCGCTACAAGCTTCGCAACGTCCACCTTTAACGTTGAAAGAAAATTGTCCAGGTTTGTAACCCCTAGCTTTCGCTTCTACTGTTTGGGAAAATACATCCCGAATTGCATCGAAAATTCCTGTGTAAGTTGCAGGGTTTGAACGCGGTGTGCGTCCAATGGGAGATTGATCGATAACGATCGCTTTATCAATCGCATTCAATCCCTGAATTTTATCCAAATGTCTCGGTAACGGAACTTTCTTTGTTAAATGGTGTTGCAGAGATGGGTATAGTAATTCGTTAATCAGAGTAGATTTACCAGAACCAGATACACCAGTAATGGAGACGAGTTTACCTAGCGGAATGTCTACATCTATATTTCTTAAATTGTTGCGATGGGCATTTTTAATTCCCAAACTACGCCCATTTCCTTCCCGGCGTTCTGCTGGTGTGGTAATTACTCGTCTTCCTGATAAATATGCACCTGTCAAAGAATCTTCTGCTGTTAATAACGCCTGAAAATCACCTTGGGCGATAATATTTCCACCGTGAATTCCTGCACCAGGGCCAATATCAACAATGTGGTTGGCTGCGCGAATAGTTTCTTCATCGTGTTCAACGACAATCAATGTATTACCTAAATCGCGCAATTTAGTTAGGGTTTTGAGCAATCTACCATTATCTCGTTGATGCAAACCAATACTCGGTTCATCTAAAACGTAGAGAACTCCTGTTAAACCAGAACCAATTTGCGTTGCTAAACGAATTCGTTGGGCTTCGCCACCAGAAAGAGTCATGGCGGGACGGTCAAGGGTGAGGTAATCTAAACCTACATCCAACAAAAATTGCAATCTAGCTTTGATTTCTCTGAGGACTAAATCAGCAATTTGTAACTGGCGATCGCTCAATTTAAATTGCTCAATTCTCTCCCGACAATCCCGAATCGATACCCCAGTTAATTCTAAAATTCCATATTGTCCCAACTTCACTGCCAAGGCTTCCGGTTTTAACCGTTTTCCCAGACAAACTTCACACGGTTGATCGATTAAATACTGCTCTAATTTTTGCTTAACTAATTCCGAACCACCCTCATATTGCCGTTGCAAAATTGGAATAGCACCTTTAAAACTCTGCTTTCTCTTTGCTTCTGCGGCTCGTTCATCTTTCTCTCCATACAAAATAGTTTGCTGCTGTTCTTCTGTCAGCTTGCTCCAATTTGTCTGTAACTCAAATCCATAAATTTGTCCTACACTATAGAGTAATTCCAAATAATAAGAATTATCTTTTTCCGACCAAGGCGCGATCGCAGCATAAACTGGCGCTTCCCAGTCAGGTACGATCAAGTCTGGCGCAAATCTTCTTAAAGTCCCGATTCCATGACAGTGCGGACAAGCACCATAAGGCGAGTTAAACGAGAACAATCGTGGTGATAATTCTTCCATTACCGCGCCATGTTCTGGACAAGCAAAATTTTCCGAAAATACTAATTCTTCTTCTTTGTCATTTGTCATTTGTCCTTTGTCACTTGTACTGAGCGTTCGCGTAGCGTCTCGAAGAGAAGCCGAAGTATTTGTTGCTTGGTCTTGGTTGTCACTAATGACAGATGACGAATGACTAATGACAATACTGGCAATCCCACCCGATTGCTTGAGACACGTAGACAAGGAATCAACCAAACGTTCCTGGATACCATCTTTTTTCACCAAGCGGTCAATTACCACTTCGATGGTGTGAGTAAAATTTTTATCCAATTCAATGGAATCTGACAGTTCGCGGATTTCCCCATTGATTCGCACGCGGACAAAACCTTGAGAAGCAAGACTTGACAAAAGCTTACGATGTGTGCCTTTTTTCCCCCGGACAACGGGTGCAAGAATTTGGAAGCGGGTGCGATCTGGTAATTCCATAATGCGATCGCACATCTCATCGATTGTCTGGGGTGCAATACAGCGATCGCATATCGGACAATGGGGTTCGCCAGCGCGACCAAACAACAGCCGCAAATAGTCGTAAATCTCCGTCACCGTACCCACAGTGGAACGGGGGTTATGAGACGTTGATTTTTGGTCAATAGAAATTGCTGGACTTAAGCCTTCAATCGCTTCCACATCCGGCTTATCCAGTTGTCCGAGAAATTGCCGTGCGTAGGCGCTGAGGGATTCTACGTAACGACGTTGCCCTTCAGCGAAAATAGTATCAAAGGCTAGGGAAGACTTACCAGAACCAGAAACGCCAGTGAATACGATTAGGCGATCGCGTGGCAATTCCAAGTCAATATTTTTCAGATTATGCTGCCTAGCACCCCGAATCCGAATGGTATTCTGGCTGTTGTGGCTGGGGTACGGAAGATGTCCATTCAAGGATGCTGCTAGCTGTTTGTCTGACATATTGGGCGGCAAAGAAGGAGTTTCTTATGAAACAGTCCTTAATAATACTATCTTTAATCAGTTTATAGTAGAACAATCGTACTGTTTTAATTAGTTCTTCTTCCAGATTCAGTCCGCAGACATACTTTGGAAGCGTAGCAAGATCCCCGTAGGCGATCGCACATAATTAAACCATTTCCTTTATGCTATTTGCTTATGACTATTGCAAGTCAACCCCAACTAACTTTAGACGACTTCCTAAAATTGCCGGAAACTGAACCAGCATCAGATTTTATTAACAGGGAGATTATTCAAAAACCAATGCCTCAAGGTGAACATAGCTTGCTCCAAGCTACTCTTTGCGAAACAATTAACGGCATAGCTAGAAGCCAAAAAATTGCTTACGCTTTCCCAGAACTGCGTTGCACCTTTGGCGGTGCTTCTATCGTCCCTGATGTCTCTGTATTTCGCTGGGATAGAATTCCTAAAACTCCATCTGGCAGAATTGCCAATCGTTTTGAAATTCATCCCGATTGGGCAATTGAGATTCTTTCCCCAGATCAAAGGTTAAAAAAAGTATTGAGTAAATTATTGCATTGTTCGCGCAATGGTACTGAACTGGGCTGGTTAATCAACCCAGAAGACGAAAGTGTGCTGGGGATTTTTCCTGGACAGCGAGTGGAATTATACGAAGGTACTGAGAAATTACCTATTCTTGAGGGTATTGAGTTGGAACTGACTGGAGAACAAATTTTTGGCTGGTTGAGTTTGACGTAAAGAAAGCAAACACATTTCCCAAAGAAAATTGCAAAGGATTGTATCCGTAGGTTTATTGTAGAAACTGGGTTGTATAGCCCATCGAGTACATCCACAAAAATTTGTCTGCCGTACTTTTATGGGAAATCAACTAGGATTGGTTCTGAAACTACTTTCGCTCTCAGCTTTGTTATCGCTATTAATTAAATATGCAGGGCCAAGTGTACCAATTCCGGCGACAGCAACCAACGCGCTCATTATAGTATTGTTGCCGATTGTGATTATAGCGATCGCGCTACTGTGGCGATTTCAAACACAGAAACAAAATTAACTTAAATGATGTACGCACAAGTGACTAAAATCAGCTAACCTAGCTGAATTACAACAAAATTGCATCTCGCCAACCGTTGGGAGTCAGCCTGTGAACCTCGGTCAATGGATCGGTTTAATCGCCATAGTTCTTTCTTTATACATCCTCTGGCAAATTAAAGAAGTACTTTTACTCATGTTTGCCGCAGTTGTCTTAGCCACCACTTTAAATCGGCTAGCAAAACGCTTCCAAAGCTTTGGGATGAAGCGTGGATTCGCCGTTCTCTTAGCAGTAGCTATCTTTTTTGCAGGTGTCGTGGGTTTTTTCTGGCTAATTGTGCCGCCATTTGCCCAGCAGTTTCAAGAATTAACTTATCAAGTTCCTAAAGGGTTTGGGCGCTTTAATAGTTGGCTTGATGCTTTAAGAACTCGTATTCCTGACCAGTTAGTTCCTTACATTCCAGATATAAATGCTCTAATTCAACAAGTACAGCCATTCGCCAATCGCTTGCTAGGAAACTCTTTTGCCTTTGTATCTGGCTCTTTGGAAGTCGTTCTCAAGATTTTGCTAGTTTTGGTTTTGACAGGAATGATATTAGCCGATCCTGTAGCTTATCGCAAAGTATTTGTGCGGCTTTTTCCCTCATTTTATCGGCGACGGGTAGATGGGATTTTAGATAAATGTGAAGTCTCCTTGGAGGGATGGATTACAGGCGCTTTCATTGCCATCTTTGTAGTAGGGGTGATGAGTTTCATTGGCTTATTAATTTTGCATGTCAAGGCAGCACTAGCTTTAGCGGTTTTAGCCGGATTTTTTAACCTAATTCCCAACCTTGGCCCAACAATGAGCGTAATCCCAGCAATGGCGATCGCCTTCTTAGATGAACCGTGGAAAGCCATAGCTGTCTTGATTCTCTACTTTGTAATTCAACAGATTGAGAGCAATTTTATTACGCCCGTCGTGATGGCGCATCAAGTATCATTGCTACCCGCTATCACCTTAATTGCCCAACTATTTTTCGTTACTTTCTTTGGCTTTTTAGGATTATTTCTAGCGCTCCCCCTGACTGTTGTTGCGAAGATTTGGTTGCAAGAAGTTTTAATTAAAGATGTTTTGGATGAATGGGAAAACGATCGTAAAAAAGAGACTGAGTTAGTAGTAGTTTCTGAATCTCCTGAAGTAGATGACTATTGGACAGCAGATAGTTCAAATGTTAATCGGGAGCAACCGATTGATGATATTTTGCGAAGAGAAGATTAATCAGTTTTTGATTTTAGATTAACTCTTTACTTAAAAGTAAACTTCGTATTTACGTAAATTAGACCAAAAACCTGCTTGATTTCTGATTTTTTTAATTTTTCTTCTTGCCAACTCAGCTTACCTGAGCGATTTCTTGCTTTTTATTCTGAAGTCCAGCTTTTGGGCTGCGGTGCTGTATACAAGTCCTTAAAACCCAAAACACTTGTAGAGACGGCGATTTATCGCGTCTCAAAAACCAAAATTTTTGACCAATAGCCCTTAACTGAATCGTATTGCCTTAAAACCTTGATATTCAAGATTATTTAACCGTTTTTATCCGCTTAGGGTATATTCCTCGGCGGATTTTTTTATGAAGAAATATTTATACCAATGTATTTTTCTGCATTCTTTTGGGAATCCTACATTTTAGGAAGCTTTTCACTTCCTGAAATATCACGTAACTTTTAGAGGATAATTATGTCTAAACGCAAGTTGCCCAAAGGCCGTAGTGTTAGTTCAGTTGCTCTAGAACCAGAAGTTGCGATCGCAATCCTTGGACTATTTTCCGCAGCATCTGATGGTGAAGGTATTTCTTCAACAGAAGAATATGCTTTAAGTGAATTTCTCAGTCGGGTTGACTTATTTGAAGATTACTCTGAAGAAGACTTTGAAGAATTGACCGAAAAAGTCGTCAATTTAATTGAAGAAGAAGAACCAGAAGATTTAATCGCCCAGTCCATCGAATCCTTACCCAATAGAGGCTATCGTGAAGCTGCATACATCACAGCTATCTTAGTGGTGGGGATTGACGAAGAAGTACCCGAAGCAGAACAAGATTATATCTCTGAGCTTCAGGAAGCCCTAAATATTTCAGACGAACGCGCACAAGAACTTATAGACGCAGTGTTCGGAGAAGAAGAGGAAGAGGAGTAATCCTTTTTGAATTGTAACCTCAGTCATCTACCATCATTAATTTGAGGTTACTAATTGAGAGTATGAAATAATTTTGTTTGAGTTATTCAGATTCCCAACTTTATGAAGAAGTTGGGAATCTTACACATTATCAAAATTAAACCGATAGAGTACTAGTTAGAAATTGGTACATTTTTAAATGCAGCTGTATCTGGCACAAAAATGTCCAAACTATTGATACCATCGGGAACTCTTAGCCAGATATAAGCATCTGCGGAGGCTTGTGGACGTACTTGAAACAAAGAAACGGTTCCTGTTGAGCGATTAAGAGCAACTCCTTTGTAGGTTACGCTAGTCTCAGGATTGCGGGCTGTTGTACTAGCAACCGATATAATATCGCTACCAACAACTCCGTCTGTGGCAAGGCGACGAATACGCATTTGCAGATTTACCACATCACGGTTTCCAGTTTCCGGATCTTTAATTCGCTTTGCTGAAAGTAACTCAACTTCTGCCTTTTTGCCAAAAGCAGGCTGCACAAATTGACCAGGGCTAATTGCTGAAGTTGCAGGACTAGTTGGAGATGGTGAGGCCGTTGCTTGGATTGCTTGGGGAGAAGTTGTAGCTGTAGGACTTGGCACTTGAGTCGGAATGGTGTTACTAACTGGATTAGTAGCATTTAGTGTCTGCCGTAACGTAAAAACTTCATAAGCTACATAGCCGCTACATCCCAAAGCCAAAGTAGATAGTAATACAGCTACACCAGATAAAAATGTACTCACACCGTTGCCTCGATTCCGTATTTCTGTATGTACAGGTTGACTTACGTTTCTATTTTGTAGTCCCATAAATTATGTTTGTGCGATTGCCCACGTATGAAACATGTGAACATCTTCCCTATACTAGTTAAGTAACTTTACTGAGCCAAGTCTTCTCTCTCCGGAAAGAAGTTGTAGGCAAGGCAAAAATATCTATCTTTGGGATGGGGAGAATTGGTGAAACTTAAGACTTTCAATCAACCACTAGGTGTTTTGTTAATATTTTTTACTAGCCAGATAGGATTTAGTTCTATTGCCAAAGCACAAACCCAAGTCGCGCCAACAGCCACTACAAAATCAATTTGCTCTACCCAATTGGGAACAGCTATAGATGCTGTCATCAATCGTCCTTTATTTAGTCGGGTGCGCTGGGGAATTTTGGTACAACCCCTGTCAACAGGATCAACTCTTTATAGTCGAGATGCTCAGAAATATTTTATTCCCGCCTCTAACCTGAAATTACTGACAACAGCAGCTGCATTGCAGCAATTAGGTGCTAATTTTCGGATTCGCACCTCTATTTATCAGAATGGCAATGGTGTTTTACGTGTTGTCGGTAGGGGAGATCCTAGTTTAAGTGATACTCAACTGCAAACATTAGCACAGCAGCTAAAACAGAAAGGTATTACTCAAATTCAGAGATTAATAGCTGATGATAGTTATATTCAAGGCGATATTGTTAACCCCACTTGGCAATGGGAAGATGTGCAGTCAGATTATGGCGCACCAGTCAGCAGCTTTATTCTAAATCAAAATATTTTTAGCTTAAAACTTGTACCGCAAGCTGTAGGTAAATCCTTACAAGTGGTGTGGATTGATCCTGGTGAAGCGAAACAATGGCGGACAATTAATCAGTCAGTAACCGTTGCCCAAAATCAACCAACTTACGTCAACGTTACCCGCGAATTATCAGGAACAGTATTACAAATTCAAGGACAACTAACAACAAATTCTGAACCGTCTTTAATAGATTTGCCTGTAGTTGATCCTAGTTATTATTTCTTACGGCGCTTCCGTGCTACTTTGGCAACAGAAAACATTTCATTGGGGCAAACATTAGTAGCAAGTGGTGGTGTCAATCAACAGGAAATAGCATTTGTAGATTCGCCACCTTTGTCTGACTTATTAATGGAAACTCTTCAGAATAGCAATAATCTTTATGCAGAAGCACTGTTAAGAGCATTAGCTGGGCAAAAACCCAGAGTGAAAACTAAAACTAGCGCTGATGTAGGTTTAGAAGTTGTAAAAACGAATTTAACTAAATTAGGAGTCGATCCAGCAAATTATGTTTTAGTAGATGGTTCGGGTTTATCACGTCGTAATTTAGTGACACCAGAAGTTTTTGTACAAACCTTGCGAGGAATGGCAAGAACACCAACAGCATATATATATCGTGCATCTCTACCTGTGGCAGGTAAAAGTGGAACTTTGAAAGGGCGCTTTCAAAACACATCTGCTGAAGGCATTGTGCAAGCAAAAACAGGTACATTAACGGGTGTAGTTTCTCTGTCTGGATATATAAATGCGCCTAAATATGAGCCGTTAGTTTTTAGTATTATTGTGAATCAATCGGAGCAACCTGCAACGATTGTGCGGCAAGCAATTGATGAAGTTGTTGTTTTGCTAACGCAGTTGCAGCGTTGCTAATAAATGCTTAGAGATGCAAAATTTTGTGTCTCTAATCTGGTGAATAATTAAAGCGATCGCAGGTTTTGCCATAACTTATTGACAAAAAGGCTCTAGACTCCGAGCTATCACTTGGACATTAACACAAAAAGAATAATGTTCAATAGTTTAACGCAGTTGCAGTCTGCTTTATGAAGACAATTATATCAGTACTATCCACAAAAAATATGTGGCACAAATACTATAGTTTGTTAGTTTACGTATTTTTACTGGTTACAGTGCTTTTTAAAGATGACTACGATAGAGCGCATAACAAATTATGACGTGCCTTCAATAAATATTAGAAATCTGAATATCTTCACAATAATCACATGGGAATCAACGTACAAAAAGGGCAACATATCTCACTTTCTAAAGAAGCTCCTGGACTAAAAAAACTGATGTGTGGGCTAGGCTGGGATATAGCAAAGCCTTCTGGTGGCGGTTTTTTTGGCGTTTTCGGTAATTCTCAAGACTGTGACCTGGATGCTTCTGTAATCTGTTTAGATAAAAATGACAAAATAACAGATATAGCTAATGTTATTTACTTTAGAAACTTATCCCACAAATCAGGAGCTATTACCCATTTAGGCGATAATCTTACAGGTGCAGGAACAGGTGATGATGAGCAGATTATTGTAGATTTAGATCGACTACCAAAAGATATTGTCAAACTAGTTTTTACAGTTAACATTTACGACTGTATAGCTCGTAAACAAGAATTTGTACAGGTAAAAAATGCCTTTGTACGTCTGGTTAATATATCGAATAATCAAGAAATTGCCAAATATAATTTATCTGGTTTGGAATACAAAGGAATGACTGGGATGGTCTTGGCTGAAATTTACAATCACAATAATGAGTGGAAAATGGCAGCTATTGGTAACGGCATTAAGGTTAATGGTTTAGAGGGACTTATGAAAGTCTATGCTTAACTACTTGTTGAGCTACTTAACTCACTAACAACTTTGCATAAAATTCATTTTGTAAAAATCGGAAGTCATCATGTCAATTAACTTAAGCAAAGGCGAAAGAATTAATCTTTCAAAAGAAGCACCAAGCTTGAAAAATGCTGGAATTGGTTTAGGATGGGATATCAATGCTACAGATACAGGTACAGTTTTTGACCTCGATGCTTCTATATTTATGTTAGGTGCTAACGGTAAAATTCCTAATGAAAAATACTTTGTATTCTATAACAACTCACAATCACCAGATGGTTCTGTAAAACATGAAGGAGATAGCAGAACCGGAGAAGGGCTTGGAGATGATGAAACAATTCAAATTGATTTGAGCAAAGTTGATGCTGCAATTCAAGAAATAGTTTTTGTGGTAACTATACATGAAGCAGAGCAAAGAAAGCAAAACTTTGGACAAGTCAGAAACTCATTTATTAGAATTTATGACAACGCCACAGAAAAACAAATTGCTAAGTATGAATTAGATGAAGAAGCTTCTACAGAAACTGCAATTGAATTTGGTAAGCTTTATCGAAAAGATGGGGAATGGAGATTCCAAGCTGTTGGGGCTGGTTATAAATCAGGGCTTCAAAGTTTTGTAGACCGATATGCTGCTTAGTAGCTATCTCGAAAGGTAATATAGGAATCCGCTTTGATTTGGAGAAAATATCCGTAGGATGTGAGCGCGGAGAGTACGGCATCAAATCCGTGAGAATAGTGCGTTACCAACTCCGTTCTAACACACTCTACAATACTTTTTTTGTTCAAAAATCAAATAGTGATCCTATAAAAAGGAGGTATTCATTATTGACACCTCCTTTTTGGTATAAATTAATTAACAAAAGTAAATTTATAAGTAGGTAGGTGTAATTAAATATTAAGATCAAACCTCACCCTCAATCCATCTCTTTAGTAAAGAGAGGGATTGAGGGTAAGGTTTTATATTTAATTTTACCCACTTACTTAAGATGTATATAAAATGGAAATCGAATTAAGCATAAGCAAAGGTGGCAAATTTAATCTTTCTAAATGCAATCATTGACACTCCCAAAATTTTAATCTGTAGGAATGTCAATCAATAATTCTAAGTCCCATAATGACTAAATCTCGTTCAAAGTTGTCAATTTCAGCAACTTTAGGTAGATGTCCCCAAAGTTGAAAACCAAATGTTTCAAAAAGGTTTAAACTGGGCTGATTGTGGGCAAAAATGAAGCCTAGTAGAGTATTTAAACCCAAACGAGGGCTTTCGCTAATTGCTTGTGCTAATAGTTGTCGCCCCAAACCACAGCGATGAAATTCAGGGGCTATATAAATACTAATTTCGGCAGTCGTATTATAGGCAGGCCGCCCATAAAAAGATTGGAAACTAAGCCATCCAGCAATTACTCCGTCTACTTCGATTACCCAAAGTGGACGTTGTGAAGGCGATCGCCCCCTAAACCAAAGAAGGCGACTTTCCACAGATATTGGCTCTAAATCAGCAGTTGCCATGCGGCTAGGAATTGCAGAATTATAAATTGCCACAATTGCAGGCAAGTCAGTTTCAGTCGCATGGCGAATAGTCATTGCTAGCGTCTCGGAAAAAATTTTGAGAAAATATTCAAAAATAATACAGCCTTACGGAAGCCGTAACACACCCTTATCTCTTAGAAAAAGTGTGTCGTTGCGCCGCTTGGATAGTAATATCCAAATCTAATAGCTTAACGTTGGCTGCTAATGTTACATCTAGTATCGTTGAGCAGGGAAAAACCAACGTGAAAGCACAGGTATTTAGAGGCGTTAATCAACTGTCTTACGAAGATATCCCAGTTCCAACCCTAGAACCAGATGAAGTGCTGGTACAGGTGCGGGTTGTGGGGTTGTGTCAGTCAGATATTAAAAAAATTCGTTATCCACTATATGAACCGCCGCGCATTTTCGGACATGAGACTGCCGGCACGATCGCAGCGTTAGGCAATAATGTCAAAGGTTGGCAAGTGGGACAACGGGTAGCGGTGATGCACCACATTCCCTGTATGCGTTGCGCTTACTGCCTAAATGATAATTTCTCTATGTGCGATGTTTATAAAAACATTTCCACAACCGCAGGCTTTAATGCTAGTGGTGGTGGTTTCGCCGATTATGTCAAAGTTCCTGAACATATTGTGGAAAACGGTGGATTAATTCCCATCCCGGATAATATCAGTTTTGAAGAAGCGAGTTTTGTCGAACCAACGAACTGCTGCTTGAAAGCCGTGAAAAAAGCCCAGATTGCCCCAGGACAAACTGTGTTAGTTACTGGTGCTGGGCCAATTGGGTTAATGTTTATCATGTTAGTGAAGTATTTCGGAGCAAAAGCGATCGCTACCGATTTACTACCCTCTAGAATTGAAAAAGCTTTGAGTGTCGGTGCAGAGGCGGCTTTTGATGCCCGCGATCCCGATTTAACAGCAAAAATTCATGCCTTAACTGGTGGACTTGGTGTTGATGTCACCCTGCTAGCTGTTCCTAGTGAGAAAGCCTTCTTTCAAGCACTTGATTGTACCCGCAAAGGGGGGAAAATCTTGTTTTTCGCCGAATTCCCCGATGAGGTGGAAATTCCCATTAATCCCAATATCCTCTACCGTCGAGAAATTGACTTGATCGGTAGTTATAGCTCATCTTATCGGCTTCAAAGTCTTTCAGCTGATATTGTATTTAATCAGCAGATTGACGTGCAAGCATTGATTAGCGATCGCTATCCATTAAAAGATTTATCAGCAGCTGTCGAAGTTGCGATCGCACCCACACCGGATACTTACAAAATTCTAATTTATCCATAAAATAACGGAGATATATGGACGCAAGGAAATTGTTCTTTGCGTTCTCATATCTTCTTACCTTATTTCCCCATTAGCCCAACCAAAATGCTTATTACTCTAGTTGCAGTTGCCTTACTAGCTTTTTACGTCGCCTGGAATCTCGGAGCAAACGATGTTGCTAATGCGATGGGAACCTCCGTCGGTTCCAAAGCTGTAACTCTTAAACAAGCGATCATAATTGCTGGGGTATTAGAGTTTACGGGTGCTGTATTATTTGGGCATGAGGTAACAGAAACTCTTGCAACGAAAATTGCCAATCCCGCTTTATTCGCAGCTACACCCCAAATATTCATTATTGGGATGGTAACTGTATTAATTTCTTGTGGTGTGTGGTTACAAATTGCCACATCACGGGGTTTACCAGTTTCATCTTCCCATGCCGTTGTCGGTGCGATCGCCGGATTTAGTTGGGTGGCTTTGGGAATAGGTGCAATTGATTGGTCATCAATTGGCTTGATTAGTATTGGCTGGGTTTTAACGCCATTAATTAGTGGTGCGATCGCTGCTTTGTTTTACAGTTTAATCAAACACTGGATTTTGGATCAACCCAATCAATTAGTCCAGTTACAAGAATGGATTCCCTGGTTGAGTACTGCGCTGCTAGGTATATTCGGCGTAATTGTATTACCATCGCTAACTCAACCGCTAACCAATTTTGTCATTGAGCTTGGTTTTACGATCCCCGCTTACGACATCCCCCTATTAACCGGTGCGATCGCAGCAGTTGGACTCACAATCAATAGTTGGCGACAATTAGAAGATTTGGGAAAAACAGAAAAGCCTACCCAATCCCCAATCCCCAGTCCCCAGTCCCCAATCCCTAATCCCGTAGAAAGATTATTCGGAAGATTTCAACTACTAAGTGCTTGCTTCGTCGCCTTTGCTCACGGTTCTAATGATGTGGGTAATGCGATCGCTCCTTTAGCTGCGATCGTTTACATCAATCGCACTGGGAGCGTACCTACAGATGGCATCACCATCCCCATTTGGATTTTAATCCTTGGCGGTGCTGGTATTGTCGGTGGTTTAGCTGTTTGGGGTAAAAAAGTCATCGCTACTATTGGCGAAAATATTATTGCCTTGCAACCTAGTAGTGGATTTTGTGCCGAACTTGCTACTGCTACCACCATCCTCATCGCCTCCCGGTTAGGTTTACCAGTCTCCACTTCTCACGCTCTCGTCGGCGGTGTAGTTGGTATTGGACTAGTGCAAAATATCAAGTCGATAAAGTTCCAAACATTAAAAGGCATTGCCGCCGCATGGCTAATTACAATCCCCGTGAGTGCTTTACTTAGCGCTGCCATCTTTAGCATCGCCCGAATCTTATTCCACTAAGAATTATTAATATTTTCCTAATTTTTCTGTCTCCTGCATCTACTCAAAGTAGAACCTAGAGTGTAACAACAGCAAAAAAGCTTGTTTTTGCACAATTGCTGCTCATTCATTAGAATGTGTGCAGGGGATAGCGTAACTTTTAATTTCCACAGAAGGATACTTTAATCTCCATTTAGAGAGATAAACTGTCACACAAGTTACATTCCACATAAATTTACAGTCAGTTTCGCAAGCCAAACAATTCTGCGCCTACGTATCTACAAGTCTTTGACAATTACTATTGGTAGTAAAACAACAAATATTTATTATTTGGAGTGAGATTTATTTAAAAGTAAAAATCTCATTGGCAAATAATTGATGTACATTAAACCGATCAAAAACAAAAAAAGGTGTCATTTCAAGGTAGTTACAGCCATACCGATAATCCGAAATCGTTCGACTGAGGGAAACCGGAGTCCAAAATTGAATGGCTAAATACTTAATCAATGCTGAAAAAAATACCACTTATTAAGCAGTAGGGCAGATTTGATGCTTTGCCAAGTTGTGTTCAGTATGACAGAATTACGTTGAAATGCGGAAGTGCTGTTAAAATTTTTAATTTATCTGACAAAATACAGGAAATTAGGATGAGCGCCAATAAAGCGTACAGGAAGCAGCTTTATCGTCAAGATGTTAGAGGTTAGAAGCTAATGGGGCGATTCGAGAAGCAACCAGAAAACCCTAGAGTCAGAGGTGAGCTATCTAGAGCAGCAGAAAATGCTCTTTGGGCTGTAGTTGAAGACTTAGAAAATCTTCAGCAGAATGTTCTTAGGGCATTGCAGGAAGACGTAAAGCGGCTTCAGTCAGAAAAAAATCGGTTATCCGATGAGATTCAAAGCTTGGTAGAGGAAAAAGAGCATTTACAACAAGTGCGCCAAATTACTGAGCAACAAGTCTTAATTCGGCAACTGGCAGAAGTTCTAGCAAAACATATATCTTCACAACTGCAATCCTCTCTGGCAACTTTAGCTAACCAAACCTTAGAGGGTAAGTCTTACGAACAAGCTGCGCTAAAGTCTGCTGAAGTAAACAGCAATGTCGTGGGTGAAATTAATGAAAAAGTCGAACACATGTTTGACAGCTTGGATGATACCGTTACTGTTACTTTTAACTCGCTACAGCAGGAGCTAAAAAACTATCAAAGTAATCTTTCCCAACAGTTGTCACGGATGTATAGCCAGCAGCAGCAAGGGGAAACGATTTTGGCGGAGTTTGTTAACCGCCTGCATGGAGAACTAGAAAAAACTATAGAAGAAGCTTCACGCAAACCAGCAACATCTGGTACACCTACTGTTTTACAGTTTACTGAACCAGAAAAAAACAGTTCTTTTGAGACATCCCCGCAGCCGTTTGGCGAAGTGGTAAGAAATTCCCCTGAGCCAATTTCTCCGATCGCTAATCAATTTTTAGAACGAGAAATATCAGAGCCTCCCGTTGTCAGAGAAAGCGCCACAAACTCGATTTCTGTCCCCAATAACGACTTGTCAGAAAGAGAAACGGCATTAGAGTCAGAGCCAGAGCCTCCCATTGTTAGAGAAAGCGCCGCTAACCCGTTTTATGTTCTCAATAAAGACTTGTTAAGGGAAACGGCATCAGAGCCTCCTATTGTTACAGAAAGCGCCGCTAACCCAATTTCTGTTCCTAGTAAAGACTTGTCAGAAAGGGAAACAACATCAGAATCTCCCGTTGTTAGAGAAAGCGCCGTTAACCCGATTTCTTTGCCTAGCAAAAACTTGTCGGAAAAGGAAACAACATCAGAGCTTCCTGTATTACCAAAGGAAAACGCTGCTGAACCGATTTCTGTCCTTAATAAGGATTTGTCAGAAAGCGAAACGACATCAGAGCCTCCTATTGTATCTGTGCCACAGCCAGAAGTAATACAACCTCAACCTTTACGCAGAAGAAACGCTGCTGAACCAACTGCGGTTATCCGCAGGCTGTCGCAAAACAAACCGAAATCACCACCTTCGACTGCATTAGAGCCGCAGCCGGAAGCAAAAACCTCAGAATCGCGATCGCATAACTCCTCCGGCTCATCCCAGCTGCAAATAGGTTTCTTGTTGATTGTCTCATCAGCAGTGATCTCGTCGCTTTACAACATAGCCATCAAGGTAATTTTTCATGAAGGTTCCCAAATTTTTGGAGTAGTAGATGTAGAACGCTTATTACCACCGACTTTGGGTAATACTCTGTTAATTTTGACGCTCCGGTTCATGGTAGTAGTACCACTGATGGTATTGTTATCTCCCATATTGCATCCGACACTATGGCAAGACTTAGAAAATTTGGCTGCTTCAGTGCGAGGAAATCCCACAGCTACTAATAAAGCTACCAAGCGGATTTTGCTATTGTCGGTTGTGAGTGGCTGCTTTTTGTTTTTGTCTCAGGTGCTAATCTACATTGCGATCGCTCAAGTCACAACTGGAATGGCGATCGCACTATTCTTTATCTACCCGATGGTTAGTGGACTACTCTCGTGGTTTCTGTTCCGCGATCGCCCTACTACTTTCCGCTTCGCTGCGATCGCTGCTATCTGCTGTGGTGAATTGTTGGTTTTAGGAGGTTCTCCCAGCACTAGTATGGGTAATCCTTCATTAGGAAGCAGCACCGCCATTCTTTCAGGCGTAGCTTTTGCTGCCTATATAATTCTCACACGGGTATGTGCTAGCAAACTGCATCCTGTGACTTTTACTTTAATTAACTTCGCTACCATGTTACTGTTGAGCTTTATTTGCTTGATGCTACCTTTACCAAGCAATTGGAACTTGATAGTTTTTGACCCCTCTAAGATGCTAGAACTGGTTTTAAGCGCATTTATCTTGGGTGTGCTGACTCTTGCGGGCTATTTGCTAAACAATGTTGGTATTAGTAAACTAGGAGCTTCGCGATCGGCAATTATCGGTGGTAGCATCCCAGTTTTAACAGTGATTTTCGCTGGGTTAATCATTCAAGAAAATTTAGATATTGTACAAATTATGGGAGTGTTATTAGTAACCTTTGGTGCAGCTGCTTTCAGTCTGGAAACAATGCGAAATCAGGCTAAACCCTCCAGTAACACGAATTAAATGGCGAGTTCAATCAGTTTAGGTGTAGTGGGTGCTAATTTACCTCCTATCACTCTCGGCATCAATCCTGACACTAATCCGCCTACTTGGAATTTATTTAAATCAAAGATCCCCGAATTATAAAATAATTCGGGGATCTTAAATTTTCACGGATAATTTAAGACTATGGTATGGGTGCAGATCAGACTTAATTAGGACTTACGCAACTATACACGGTAGAGGGAATACTCTGCAAGAAGCCGCTTTGCGTCTACATGAATTTCTCTAAGAAGAAAATCAGGGCTTTGGTTCTTGTTTGCGTAAGTCCTATTGATATAGCGATCGCTCGTTTACACTTTAACCTTCGCCTAGCATCCCGCAGAGAAGGTAAAGGTTGAATCCCCGATTAATTTGCTTCTGCTGCATCCTTCTATCCAAGGCAGGATAGAAACGCAAAGATTTATTAATTAAAGATATAGGTGCGGCAAAAATTCTGTGTATACCGTAACCTTTTAGAAAAAAAGCTTTGAATCTTACTCCCAAAAGCCATAGCACAAGTCTTGGTGGTTAAGACATCAACAGATGATGAAACTTAGACACAAAAAGACTTTTCACCCAGTCCCCAGCCCCCAGTCCCTTGCTATACAAGTACGAGGAGTTCTATGCAATTGAGAACCACTCTCATTGAGCAAATAGTAATCAGAATAACTTGCCTTGTAATATATTTTTAGGGATTTAGCCTGATACAGATAGGGAAAACACGTATATATAAGCAGTACGAGTAGTACTGACTCAAGCAATTGAGCGCAAGTATTTGCTCAAAGAGGATATTTGCAAGGAGTTAAGACCATTGCATCATATTTTGAAACTAGGAGATGAAGAAGTACTAGAAGGGTTGAGAGTAACCCGTTTTTTCCAGTACATGCATTTATGCAACGCCGCCTGCAAAACAACTATTACCTTTATGCTACCAAAACCCCTGTGAGTAATGCAAAATCCCAAATCCCCCATTTCTATGTTTTTGAGGTTAGCGAGATGATATCTTTATTAATGCCTTTGTGTACTAGTCAACTTAGTCTGCGTAGGCGTAGCCCACCGTAGGTATCGCCCAAATGCTTAGAGAAAGAAGCTTATATCGTAGCCTGCTGCGGATTCTCGTCTTTTTTTAGTAACACACTATCTACGCAGTTCCAGTCTCTTAAGACTATAAAACAGCGATGTCAAAATATACTTTCAAGCCAGCGATGAATTAGTTAAATCATGAAATTTTAAAATTTTTTCATGAAAAAAATATAATTTCATTGAAAAACAATCTCTAAATAATCATCAGATGTAATCAAATATGTTTTATTATATATATGCCGATTAACTAATTTCTCGTTGATTGGCACGAGCAACAAAGCATGATGGCTATGCGATTCAGACGGAATCAATCGCAGCTTTCTGTGTCAAATTGCCAACACAAAAAGATAAATAAGACTTAGTTTAAGAGTCGAAATAGAAATATCATCAAACCTTGATTTATTGAGAATATAAAATATTTAAATAGTCATCCTTTATAAACTTTAAAATACATAATTTCCTTCCCAAAGTAGAAATTAATGGTATGATAAAAAGCGATATTTGAAATAAGAATAGGTACTTTGAAATTGGAATTAACTGCTCTACTTGATGTCTACGATCTTCCCTCAAGCCAACGGCTTGTACTGCCGAGACATCACAGGAGGTTGTGAGCAAAATGATAGTTCACAACGATCCGTGTGGCTCAAGCTCTTAATGTTGCTACACCTGGTAGGCGGTTTTTTTTGAGATTACTCCCGAACATCTTAGCCACCTGTGTACTACAAATAATTCACAAAAGCTGAATAAAAATCATCTTTTTTGAGTAACAAATACCCCAGATGAACCACGCAAACTAGTTTTTCCTCCAAGTAGGCATAGTGCCATAATTAGGTATAAGCAGTTTGACGTTGTTGCTCTTGAAAGATGAGAATAATCCTAGAGAAGTTAAAAGCTTTGTAGATTATTTGCAACACAGTTAACTTTTAGGAAGTAAACCGCCGTCAAGATTGACTTGGTAATATATGTAATTTTTCAGTTCAGATGCAGAGACAGTTATTGTAACAACGACTAAATCTGCCTGTGTACTAGAAAATATGCGAAAATGGTAGTTTGGGCTACCACCAATTTTATGGTTATCGCATACTAATATAATCTGAAGTGAAAAAACCGCCTTTAGCCAGGTGTATACTACCTCTTCTCACTCGATTAAAAACTTTGTAAACGTGCTATTCAATTGTCTGTAATATGAGTAACGACATAGATCTGATCAAACGTCTTGACCCCAGTGCGATGGATCAGATCATGCTTTATCTGGCTTTTAGTGCCATGCGGACGAGTGGGCATAGGCATGGGGCATTTTTAGACGCAGCCGCAACAGCAGCAAAGTGTGCAATTTACATGACCTATCTAGAGCAGGGGCAAAACCTGCGAATGACAGGGCATTTGCATCACCTAGAGCCAAAACGGGTAAAAATTATTGTAGAAGAAGTCAGACAGGCGCTAACAGAAGGCAAACTGTTAAAAATGTTGGGTTCTCAAGAACCTCGCTATTTAATTCAATTGCCTTACGTTTGGCTAGAAAAGTATCCTTGGCAACCGGGGCGATCGCGCGTTCCTGGTACGAGTCTGACAAGTGATGAAAAAAGACAAATTGAGCAGAAACTGCCAAGTAACTTACCTGATGCCCAGTTAGTTAGCTCTTTTGAGTTTCTGGATTTGATTGAGTTTTTGCACAGGCGATCGCAAGAAGACTTACCAGCCGAACACCAAATGCCTTTGAGTGAAGCTTTGGGCGAGCATATCAAGCGCCGTTTACTTTACTCAGGAACGGTAACGCGCATTGATTCTCCTTGGGGAATGCCTTTCTACGCACTTACTCGTCCTTTTTATGCTCCAGCAGACGATCAAGAACGTACCTACATCATGGTAGAAGATACTGCTCGGTACTTCCGCATGATGAAAAATTGGGCAGAACGGCGGCGAAATGCCATGCGCTTACTGGAAGAACTTGATATTCTCCCAGAAAAAATGGAGCAAGCTATGGAAGAATTGGATGAAGTTATCCGTGCTTGGGCAGATAAATATCATCAAGACGGTGGTATTGCAGTGGTTTTACAGACGGTTTTTGGTGAAAGAAAAGACTAGTAGCACTACGCAAAACTCAAAAAGCTTACTTTATAAACTTTTCACCGCTCTTGTCCCTTGCTTAATAGTAGGGGGATGATTGGTATACGTACATTGTAATACTGTATTAGTAGTATAAAAGTCACAAGCAGTTTTGTGACTTTTATATTGTTATTATGTTAAAAATTTACATCTATCTATAGATATATTTTGTGAATTAATGCCAACGGCTTATCAGATTCATAATTTTCAAGAAATTAGTCTAGAACAGCAACAATTTGCTGAGATTATAGTAGGGTGGCATTGAAACACCTACCCTACTAATTAACCTATATTCTCAGTCAATTACAAAGCACTGTAATTTAATTAGCGCCGGGTTGCGCTGGAATAGTCGGTTGTACTGGAATAGTCGGTTGCGTTGGAAATGGTATAGTCTCGTTACTTGGAATTGATCCCGCAGGAATTACGCTCGGCGATGTTAAAGATGAAGCACCGATAACACTATCATCAGCACTGATACAAGTATCTAATGCTTGAAGAGGGGAAACATCGATTTGACTACGCAAGCCAACCACACACTGCCCAAAGCGCACGGGTAGCAAACTACGTCCACAGTAATTTAAAACTGCTGGATTAGATTCTTCCTTAGTACTTAAGCTCACGCCAACTACACAGGTAGCTAACTCTTCAGGACGGCGGGCCCTCCCACAAGAAGAAAGCGCATCTGTCGCCGTAATTTGGGTTTGCTTTCCAATTTTAACCACACAAGCAGCCAAATCCCTTGGACGCAGTGCTGCTGCACAACCTTGTGATGCGGCTTCTGCCGTTACGCCCGCTTGTAGGAGACGACCTGCACAGACACTATAATCGTTGTTGTATGTAGCAGCGATCGCTGTATTGGGTAAGATCGCACTCAACAATCCAGCTATAGCCAAAACTGGGACTATGAAACTCCTGGAGGTGGAACTGGCTTGTTTGTTCTGACCTCTATTAACCGCTTTATTGCTCATTGATATTGCCATTCTCCAAACACCCAAGGTTATGCTAACTCAAATATTTTAAAAATCCTCTGTAATTCAATAAATTCAACGTGAGCAAGGTATAGACATAATTAATTATGCCGGAAATTGTGTTAATATAACTGTTTGAAAGATAAGTAGGCAGACGTAAAAAGTATTTCAGAGTAAGAATACTGCGTAAACCAATCTGATGATTGAGTAGCCTACGAAACTAAATAAACACAAAAAACTTATGGGCAGGAGTACGGCGTGACAGGTCGGAATTCAGGCTTGGAGGCTAGTTTGTCGGTTTACCGATTAAAAGCAACTGGCGCAAAAATCGATGCGTCTACCTTGGTGAGATACGTCTTACCTCGGTAAGCAGCTTCAAAAAACCAAGAATCCCCTGATTAAAAATTAGGGGAGTGTCAAAATGGAATGTTTCGGTAAAGTTTAAACAGGATTAGATTAAGGAAACTCATGTCCCGATATAGAGGGCCCCGCCTCAGAATTGTCCGTCGCTTAGGCGACCTACCAGGATTAACTCGTAAAAGCGCTAGACGCGCTTACCCACCTGGTCAGCATGGTCAGAACCGTAAGAAACGCTCTGAATATGCCATCCGTTTAGAAGAAAAGCAAAAGCTCCGCTTCAACTACGGTTTGACTGAAAAACAATTACTCCGCTATGTGCGGAAAGCCAGACGTGTTACTGGTTCTACCGGACAAGTGCTACTGCAATTGCTAGAAATGCGCTTGGATAATACCGTTTTCCGCTTAGGTATAGCCCCGACTATCCCAGCGGCTCGTCAACTGGTAAATCACGGTCACGTAACTGTTAACGGTCGTGTGGTAAATATTGCCAGCTATCAATGCCGTCCTGGTGAAACAATTGCAGTCAGAGATCGGGCACAATCACGGAAGTTGGTGGAAGCTAACTTGCAATATCCCGGTTTGGCAAACCTCCCCAGTCATTTGGAGTTTGACAAAAATAAGTTGGTTGGTAAAGTCAACAGCGTTATTGAGCGCGAATGGGTGGCACTACAAGTTAACGAACTACTTGTGGTGGAATACTACTCACGACAAGCTTAATAGTCATTGTCATTTGTTCTTAGTTATTTGCAAAGGGCAAGTCCCAAAGTGTGAGCAGAAGAAACGAAACCTCTGCTCACACTTTTTTTAATTAAGAATAATTAATATTAAATTTATTTCAACAATACTTCTGGAAATATTGCCAGAAGTATTAATTTAATTGAAGAATTTTTCCTTCTTGTCCTGCTAAATACAATAAACTTGGATTAAGGCTAAAACTCTGTTACCAAAGTCAATTTTTTAACGTAGACGCTGCATTGGCTTGCCGCAGGCTACCGCCAAGGCGCAGAGAGAAAAAGAGATGCTTAACCCAAGCATATTGCTACCACATATCCAGTTACTTTCGGTATTGAATCAAAGCCACAATTTCATGGAGAATTATCAGCTTTAGGAAGAACAATTGTAATTCCATATTCAGGAGCAGTTGCTAATATCCGGTCAATGACTTGTTGAGTTATGGGTAATGGTGGAACTGACGAATTTTCTACTTTAGTTCCGACTTGTGCAAAAAACTTTTCTATTCCACCTGGAGTAGCCCAAATCAGCATTTTGGCTGGTACAGAACCAATATTTTTAAAACTGTGGAGTTGGCCTTTGGGAGAATGCAAGAATGTTCCTGGAGTTGCTACAACTGTTTGTTCATCAAGATAAAACTCAATCGAACCCTCTTGAATATAGAATGCTTCATCTTCTCTACTATGAATATGTGGTGGCGGGCCTAATTGGGGTGCAAGTACTACTTCAAACAGCGCATATTTGCCATCTGTTTGTTCGCTCGTAGCTTTAAAGGTGGATACATCTCCTGCTACTGAATAACTATCACCTTCACCTGGTTGGGATAATATTCCATAATTAATTGTCATTTTCAATCATCTCCTGAGTTTTATGACAAACAGATTGGGCTGCTTGCCCAAATCAACAAAACACAGCCTAGTTATGATTAAAAAGTCCAGTGATTAAGCTCAATGGGCTTCCTACGATTGTTGGTAAGAAAAGGAAGTAGGACACTTACCTTTAATGCTAAAAATGGTTGAATTTAAAGCGTTCGTCGCAGACGTTGGCGTAGCCATCGCTCAAATTATTATTTTTAATCTTTGCTGACTCAATGGCACTACAATATATTGGGATAATGGCAGGGTAACACTATCAGTAGGCAGAGATTAAATAAAAGCTATTACCTCTTTTGTCTAAAGTCAAATTCTGTTTTGGTCAAGTAATTTAATCATGCTACTGACTCTATCCTGACCAAGGATTTTGTAGTTTTGCAGCAAATTACAGATTTTTAGCCTTTGATTCAGTGTGAACAATGACTATCCGCCAATTTGCGACATTGTGCGGGTGTATATACCCTTGTTACCCGAATCACGCCCTTTAAAGTTAATTTCTGGCTTGATTGCTAGTAAATTACTTACCTGCTCTTGTAATTGAGCGGTGCTAGTGCCAGAACGCAAAGCAGTTTTTAAATCTATTTGACCAGTTTCATTTAATAAACAGGGACGCAGCCAGCCATCAGCACTCAGGCGCATCCGGTTACAACGATCGCAAAAACATTCCGACATCTGACTAATAAATCCTAGTGTCCCCTTCGCACCAGGAATTTGAAAAACATCAGCAGGGCCTGCACCACGAACTTGTGATTCTGTCAATCCCCAGCGATCGCAGATTTGTTGCCGTAAATTGGCTGAAGATACCCAACCGCGATCGCCAAATAAATCCACATTACCAATAGGCATGAATTCAATAAATCGAACGTGCCACTGTTTATCAATTGTCAGGGCGGCTAAATCTAGAACTTCGTGGTCATTAACCCCAGGAATCACTACGACATTCAGCTTCAGGGGGTCGAATCCGACGTGATGGGCAGCTTGAATCCCCTGCCAAACTTGTTGCCAACGAGAACGACCCTGATTACCGATAATTTGATCAAAAATATTGGGATCGAGAGAGTCCAGACTAATATTAATTCTCCGCAGACCAGCATTGTAGAGATTTTGTGCCATCGGAGCCAGCAAAAACCCGTTGGTGGTCATTGAGATATCTTGAGTTTGGGGTAAAGTTGCGATCGCACCTACCAAATCTACCACACGCGGACGCAACAAGGGTTCGCCACCAGTCAAACGAAACCGGGTAAAGCCGACTGGAATAAATACCTCTTGAATTAAGGTAAGCAGTTCCTCATCAGTTAATAGCTGTTGCTTGAGAATATAGTCCAGTTCTACTCCCTCTGGCATACAGTATTGACAACGAAAATTGCAGCGATCGATTAAGCTAATGCGGAGGTAGTCTACCTGATTCATCGTTTTATTTTTATTGTCTCTGATTAATTAAAGACTTTACAAAAGTGGTTTACTCCTTCCTACTATATTTGTTGTAACTCAAGATACCGTACTCCCCCTTAAGTGAGAGTCCGCAGATTGTGGCATAATAAGCCGATCGCATCCACCTAGTTAGTCATCAATCGTGCAAGACACCGACTCCATCAACGACCTTGCTGCTGCTTTACTACAGCCAGCCGATATCAGCTTTGAACTGCCCGATCCAGAAGATGAACAGATTCTAGAGTCAGATTTTCAACAGCAGCTAGAGATAGCTTGGCAGGTATGCGATCGCTTTGATTTGCAAACTGAAATCTGGCGGGGGCGAATTTTACGGGCGATCCGCGACAGAGAAAAAGTGGGTGGTGACGGACGCGGTACTGGTTTTCTGCGATGGCTAAAAGAGCGGGAAATCAGCAAAAGTCAAGCATACTCCTGGATTCAACTGGCCAATAGTGCCGATACTCTGATTGAAGACGGTAAACTTGACCCCGGAACTGTAAACAACTTCAGCAAACGGGCATTTGTTGAAACCTCCAAAGCAGTCCCAGAAGTGCAACAAATGGTGAGTGAAGCTGCTCAAAAAGGCGATCGCATCACCAGGCGCGAAGTACGTCAACTCAGCGATGAATGGACAGCCATGTCCTCAGATTTATTACCTGAAGCAGTCAAAGAAAAAGCCGCAGATAACACCCTTCCCCCGCGCTACATTGCCCCTCTGGTGAAGGAAATGGAAAAACTGCCAGAATCACACCAAAAGTTTATCCAGAAGGAAATTGCCGCTAATCCTGATGTGGATACCCTGAAACAGGTAACTAGCGAAGCGCGTAACTTGGCCAAATATCTAAAAGGGGCGGCTCAAGTCCAGGCGCTGACGCAGGAAAATGTTGATATTGAAACAGCCTTAGAAGAGGCGCAAAGAGTCGGCTGTTTGAGCATTGCTGCTGATTTGGTAAATCAAGCATCGCAGATTGAACAAACGATCGCTAAACTCTACATGACTTGGAAACGGATCGGGAATTTAGCAGATAGATTATATGTAGATACCGGCGCAAGTACACCCAACTTGCGATCGCTCCTCACTTGCTTGGAACCTCTGGGTGGTGAAATCATGGAATTGCAACTTAGTGGTACGACTGAACACACTGTACGTTTGCAAATTCAGGAAACGAATTAGGGAATTAGAAGTTATAGCACAAGCCTTGGTGGTTATGACATCAACAGATGATGAAACTTAGACACAAAAGGACTTTTCACCCAGTCCCCAGTTCCCAGTCCATTGCTACAAAAGGGTGGTTACAAACTGTGTCTAGACAAACAAAACCCACCTTTGTGGGTTTTAAACATTACACTTGTGGGCGATCGCAATTACTGCAAATTTCTGGGAATTGAACGTTAATTCCCAGACTGTTTAACTGAATTTCAAATTTTAATGAGCAGCGCAAGATGTAGCGGCAACCAAGGAGTTATGAGGCGATGCGGTAGGTACTTGGGCAACTAGAACTACGTTACCATTAGCATCCATAACCCACCCTTGGGCTTCCACAATTTGAGTAGGTTCATTGACAGAATCGACTTTCTGTGATTTTTCTGTATTTCGCTGCACCTGAACAACCGCTCTTTTCTGAATGCCGCTAGCACGATTTTTAATCTCTGGCTCTAGCGCAATCCAATCTGCTAGCACTACATCATCAGCTATCAATGGCTGCGTGGGATCGGCTATTAATCCTCCACGTCCAGTCATAATAAATGAACTCTTAGCTATTTTTGAACCAGAACCACAACCAGCAGCAATTTGTTGGGAAGCATCAACCAGATTTACGGGCAATTCCACTAATCCTTTACTAGGGTCGGCATCTGGTGAGTTGATTTGTACAGTGCCATTTAATGAAGGGTTTTGCTGAGAAAATGCCGTGATATCGCTGGTTTGAAGCTTGCTTGGTTTTAGTTGATCTGGGTCTTTAGTGTTCAACAGTCTCTCTAGGTCTGTACGGGTACGCGGCACAAAACCAAAGATGGTCTTAGCAGTGATTAAAATTTTACCACCTGAGCCAAAGTTGGCGTTGGCAGTGATATCGTTATTTCCCAAGGGAGTAGCGACAAGGAAGCCCTTTGGTGCATAGATGGTGATTTTACCGCCATCTCCATTAGCTCCTGCATTAGTAGAGATTTGACTATTGCGGCGCATCAGTAATAAGTTCCGTACCTGTAGCCCAATATTCCCGCCCTTACCTGACTCACTATTAGATGTGATTTCTCCATCGTCGAGCAGGATAGAGTGAGTAATTATATTGAGTTCACCTGCTTTTCCTAAAACGGGTACACCTCCTTGGTAATTTGCATCTTTTCGAGCTTCACTGCTTACAGTGATGTTGCCATTACGAATAATTAATTGCCCCGTTGTGATATTCAAATTTCCCGCAGATCCGGAACCCCTAGTCGAAGCTACCAATTGGCTTACCAAAGAAGGATTAGCTGAATTTCCTGTTATCTCTACTGATTCAGCAGCAATAACAGTTATATTTCCTCCGTTTCCTTTGGCTGGTTGATACAAAAGATTTTCAGGAGGAACACGTATTCCACTAGATTCTGCTGATATTTGCGCCCCATCTTGGATACGAAACCTCGTGGTTTTGATCGTAACGTCACCTGCATCTCCTTTACCAAAAGTTGAACTTGCTAATGAACTAGCTAGACGACGATTAGCGATTGGGGAAATGGAACTACCAATCAAGTCCACAGACTCAGAGGCGTTTACGGTTAAATTCCCCCCTTTACCTGTGCCTATAGTAGAAGTCAGCACTTGTGCGCCATTGGAAACAATAAACTTGCTACTAGTAATATTTATGTCTTGACCTTGTGTGTTACCTGTAGTCTGACTTATTAAGCGTACAAGAGAACCAGTGAGTTCCACTGAATTTCCCCATAGCTGGATACTACCACCACTTTCACCGCTAGCATCTACCTGAGATGGAATCTGAGAATTTCGCAGGTTCAATCGAATGTTCTGGAAATTCTGGACACCTTCATATCCCAACATCCAATTTTGATCGTTTTGCTTCAAGCTGACTAGACTATTGCTAGCAACACTTCCTAGCTCTATTCGCCCTGAACTAGCAGTTAAATTTCCACCCTCCAGTGTGATATCACCGCCTACTAATGCCAAGGTTTTACCTGGCTTCACTTGTAGACCAACTGGTTGGTTGAAGATATTTTTTGTTTTGCCATCTGAATTATTTGCTTGGGATTGATTACGGATGAAAGCCGGAGTTGCTCCGAATTGTAAACCAATGGGAACACTTACTGTCAGTAGGGGTTTAGTTTCGGTATCTGTAGCACTAAACTTGATACCATCGGCAAAGTTCAGACTACTTGCCGTACTTGCTATAAATGAACCACCGATTTGTAAAGAAGCATTAGGCCCAAAAACAATGCCATTAGGATTAATCAGAAACAAGTTAGCTGTGTATTTGGCTTTAATGATACCTTCAATATTAGAGACAGAGTTCCCTGTTACGCGACTAATAATGTTCTGGACACCATTAGTATTATTAAACTCAGCCGTAGTTCCATCACGTACAGAAAACTCTTTAAAACTGTGGAACAAATTTCTTCCTGCTTGAGTTCCACCTTCAATAGTTGTGGTATTACCTTGTGTTTTTACATTAGTAGGTAAAGTTCCATCCGGGCTGACTTGAGCAATAGCACAATTTGTCGAGAAACCGATCGCAACAAATATTGCAATCCTTAGCCATTGGAACCAGAGTGAAATATTAATCATAACTTGATATTGCATCCCTCTAAAAAACTATCAGTTACTGAACAATGGGCTGTGCTGTACTTAATATTAAGTAGAGTACATTGAAATCGGTAATCTGCGTTTAGTTCTTTACCAAACCCTATAGTTTTCCTATTTGGATACAATAATATTAGGAACACAAAATTATTGTGTTCCTAATATGTTGTGGAAAAACAGAATATAGCTTTTCCCGATCAAATGAGGTATATCATAGCCCCCTCCTTGCTTGCGGCGAGGGGGTTGGGGGTGGGGTTCTTGTATCTCACCAGACTGGAAAACGCTATATACAATGACAGGACTTACGCAAAAAATCGCCCAAACCTTTATTGAAAGCGGCGGGAAATCTCCATCGCGCAAGTGGCAATTCTCCATGCCCCATGCCCAAAAACTCCACCCACAAGGGGATGGAGTTTTTCATTTTCTAGTAGAGGCAATTCATGAATTGCCCCTACCGCTTGTAGCTTTGAGTAAGCCATAAATGAGTACAATATTTAGCGAAAATATTGAGTAGGCTACATCGAAGTCAGTAATAAGTGTTTTGTTTTTTACCAGAATTTATATAAATTTAAGGCAGATTAACAACAACCACAACAAGCACACCAGTCGCAATCTAATTTCACAATATGATTACCTGGAATTAGTGAATTTATATTACTAGAGTTTGTCGGATCATTTATTTGTATTTGACTTAGGTCAATACTGCACTCAAGTTTCAGAACTTTTTCTCCTGATATACCATATTTTTCTAACAATGCATCGAAGTTAGCATTCTTGAGGCTCTGACTTAATTCATTTTTAATTTCGTCTTGTAACTGCTGTAATGTTTGAGAATTCATGAGCTTTACTCTCCTTGTAGATTGATAACTGTGTGAACTTATTTTGTGGTGGACTAAATTAGACTTCGATTAGTACAGTTTGCTAACGAGCCAATCAAAAATACAGAGTCTAGAGTGACACAAAAGTATTATGTTTATAAAGCTTTTGTGAACTCCGATAATTAAGACTTCAGCTTGCCTAGTAATAATTACGTATTGTGTAACAAAACTTCATATATTTCTGCCGGATTTCTTTAAAGCATTGATGAATCTGCCTAGTAACGTGACGAAGAACGATACTTTCTCTACGAGATGCTACGCAGTGGGTTACACCAACACACCTACAGATGATCTGAAGTGAATGAATACAAGGGGTGGAGCGATCAATGACTTTTATGAAGGCTATGGTGAATCAGCATTTTTAGTAGCGATCGCGCTCCGCTCCCGCCTTGCATAAAAAAACTACCCCTCTCCGCCACCGGAAAGGGGTTAATCACTGCTAGAAACTCAGCAAGCACTATATTGTACAGACGCGATGAATCGCGTCTCTATTCAGCACTCTTTAATAAGCGTCTTGCAACTCGTAGAAATCAGGCGAGATGTAATCCTTCCGCAAAGGCCAACCTACCCAATCTTCCGGCATCAAAAGCCGTTTGAGATTTGGGTGTCCTTCGTAGATAATGCCGTACATATCGTAAGATTCGCGCTCTTGCCAATCTGCGGCTTTCCAAATCCAGTACACAGAAGGCACTACAGGACTTTCCCGTGGTAAGAAGACCTTAACCCGGACTTCTTCAGGGCGATCGCTATTATCACCCACTTTAATCAAGTGATACATACTCACCAATTCTTGTCCTGGGCCAAGGTCAACACCACCTTGACACTGGAGATAATTAAACCCATAAGCGTAAAGGGCTGTAGCAGTAGGAAGCAAGAAATCTGCCGCCACCTTAATTATCTCTATACCGTTTTTATCTGGGGCTAAAAACTCATGGTCAAAGCCGTTTTCCGTCAACCACTGGGAAACTTTACCCGCTTGTACCAATGACTCTTCTTTCGCTGCTGGTACTGGTTTAGATTCTTCTTCAGCCACGAGTTTGTTCCTCCTTTTGTGCCTTTGCTGTCAGTAGTGCGGGTGGTATTGGCATACCGATCGCTTCTGCTAATTCCTTCGGTGGTGCAGAACGAGTATCTGACTGCAAATACTTACCAGTTAAAATTTCCTCTACTGGCTTCAAATTATGAGTCGTGCTGTAGTAGCGGTGGGTTTGCTTAATCTTACCCCGCTCTTGCATCGATTCATTGGAGATTTTCTTCCGCAGTTTAATTATTGCGTCGATAATTGCTTCGGGACGGGGAGGACAACCAGGCAAATACACATCCACAGGAATCAGTTTATCGACTCCGCGCACTGCTGTAGGGGAATCAACGCTGAACATCCCGCCAGTAATTGTGCAAGCTCCCATCGCAATTACATATTTCGGCTCTGGCATTTGTTCATAAAGACGCACCAGTTGGGGAGCCATCTTCATCGTAATAGTCCCTGCCGTAATAATTAAATCGGCTTGGCGGGGGCTAGAACGGGGAATTAGCCCAAAACGGTCAAAGTCAAATCGGGAGCCAATTAAAGCTGCAAACTCAATAAAGCAGCAAGCAGTACCAAATAGCAACGGCCACAGACTAGAAAGCCGCGCCCAGTCGTAGAGGTCATCAACCGTCGTCAAAATGACGTTTTCTGAAAGGTCTTGAGTGATTGTAGTCCGCTCAATAGGGTTGATGATTCGCTCTTTGTCCTGAGTTGTTAAATTAGAATTCAAGACCATTCCAAAGCTCCTTTACGCCATGCGTAAACTAAAGCGACTACAAGAATTGCAATAAAGACTAGGGCTTCAATAAATGCTAATAGCCCTAAACGGTGGAAAGCTACCGCCCAAGGATACAAGAATACAGTCTCCACATCAAAGACGACGAAGACTAGAGCAAACATGTAGTAGCGGATATTGAACTGAATCCAGGCTCCCCCGATGGGTTCCATGCCAGATTCATAAGTAGTGCGACGTTCTGGGCTGTAACCACTGGGTCGTAGGAGCTTGGAAGCTGAGAGCGCTAAGGCAGGAACTAGGCTACAGACTATGAAGAAGCCTAGAAGGTACTCGTAACCGCTGAGGACAAACACAATGAGTATCTACCGCTTATGGAGTATTTTAAGTAGGGAGTTATGAGTTATGAGTTAGGAGTTAGGAGTTAGGAGTTAGGAGTTAGGAGTTATGAGTTTTATCTCCCTCCTGCCTCAATGCCCAATGCCCTATGCCCCATACCCCATGCCCAATCCCTTAAGTGCGTAACTTTCTTTTACATTATATCTGTTTGGTTTTTCTGAAATCTGGGAAACAGATACACTTCAAGTATTTAATTAGCTTTTGATAGTGATAGAAAAGCCTAACAATTATGTCATAATTTTTAACGTATATTTAAGATTTCTCCTCTGCGAGGCCCTAGCCATGAACGAACCAGATGTTGAGACTCCGGTGTTAGACCGCTACGAGTGTCGCGCCTGCGGTTATGTTTACGAACCTGAGAAGGGAGACGACAAGCATGATATTCCTTCAGGGACACTCTTTGCAGAACTGCCCACAAATTGGCGTTGTCCAGTTTGTAGTGCTAAGAAAACCGCTTTTGCCAACATTGGGCCGGCGGGTACTGCATCCGGCTTCAAAGAAAATCTCGGTTACGGTTTGGGTGTCAATAACCTAACGCCAACCCAAAAGAATATCTTAATTTTTGGCGCTTTGGCCCTTGGCTTCTTGTTTTTTATCAGTCTCTACGGCTTACAGTGACAGCCGTCATTTCCGAAACGGGGAGTTTGCTGTGTAACTAAAGTTACATAAGTAGTTTTACCAGTTCCGTAGAGCGCCTATAGCCCTCAATACCATATTGGGTTAATAATTTTTGGAATTTTTGAAAAGCTTTTTAATCTAAAATCCAAAATTTAAAATCCAAAACTGGTATAAGGTAAACCTTTTAGAGAACACCTACAGAAATTTAGAAACAACTTAAGAAATACTAATGCATTCAATTGTGAAAAGTTGGCAACGAATAGCTGCCTTGTTAATAGTAGTCATCATGTGCATCGGTTGTAGCAAAGTTCCTTCTGTGAGCTACAACCCTTGGAAAGTCATTTCTGTGCCAACAGACTCGAATTTATTGGATATTGCTTTTACTAAGAACCCTGAACATGGCTACTTAGTAGGTAGCAATGCCACCCTATTGGAAACCAATGATGGTGGTAATACCTGGAAGCCAATAACTCTGCAACTGGATGAACAAAAGTATCGCTTTGACTCAGTAAGTTTTGCAGGCAAAGAAGGCTGGATTGCCGGAGAGCCTGGACTGTTGCTGCATACAACTGATGAAGGTGCTTCTTGGTCGCGTATTCCTCTAAGTGAAAAGCTACCAGGTAGCCCGATCGCAGTTAAGGCACTGGCAGATAATACAGCTGAAATGGCTACTGATGTGGGAGCCATATATAAGACCACAGACGGCGGCAAAAACTGGAAAGCCCAGGTGGAATCAGCAGTCGGTGTAGTGCGTAACTTGGAACGTTCTCCTGATGGTAAATATATTGCGGTTTCCGCTAAGGGTAGTTTCTACTCGACTTGGGAACCAGGGCAAGAAGCTTGGGTACCTCATAACCGTAATAATTCTCGGCGGTTAGAAAACATGGGCTTTGCGGAGAATGGGCAATTGTGGTTGATAGCTAGAGGAGGTCAAATTCAGTTTAGCGATCCAGCTAAACCTGAAGAATGGCAAGAGGCAAAATATCCAGAGTTATCCACCAGTTGGGGTTTACTGGATTTGGCATATCGCACACCTGATGAAATTTGGATCGGTGGCGGTAGCGGTAATTTGCTACGGAGTAGCGACGGTGGTAAAACCTGGGAAAAAGACCGTGAGGTAGAAGAAGTTGCTGCTAATTTGTACAAGATTGTGTTCTTAGAGCCAGAACGCGGATTTATAATTGGTGATCGCGGCGTTTTGCTCAAATATCTCCCAAATCCTCAAGCAGCTTAATTGGAAATGGGGAATTGGGAATTGGGAATTGGGAATTGGCATTGAGTATAGTTATTCCCCTTGTCCCCCTGCTCCCTGCTCCCTGCCCCCTGCCCCCTGCCCCCTGCCCAATCCCCAGTCCCTATTTCTGAGAAGAACTTTGCAACTTGTAACTCTTTCTTAACTTTGTAGGATAATAAACTCAATAACACTCTATGTATAAGGTAGGGAAATAAATGTCAGGTACCACTGGAGAACGTCCGTTTTCGGACATCATTACTAGCGTTCGTTACTGGGTAATTCACAGCATCACCATTCCAGCATTATTTATTGCTGGTTGGCTATTTGTTAGCACCGGGCTGGCTTATGATGCTTTTGGTACACCTCGTCCCAATGAGTATTTCACACCAGCGCGGCAAGAAGTGCCAATTGTGAAGAACCGTTTTGAAGCTAAAAAACAAGTTGAACAATTTATTGGAAAGTAGTTTTAGATCATGACTAGCGGCAATAACATCAATCAACCAGTTACCTATCCCATTTTTACCGTTAGATGGCTGGCAGTACATACATTAGGTGTACCAACTGTATTCTTTTTAGGCGCGATCGCCGCAATGCAATTTATTCACCGTTAGGAGCAATTATGGTAGAAAGATCGCCCAATCCCAATAATCAGCCGGTTGAACTAAATCGGACTTCGCTATACCTGGGACTACTACTAGTTTTCGTTCTGGGGATTCTGTTTTCTAGTTACTTCTTTAACTAACTGGAATTACTCTTGTTAATCTTTGTTTATTGAGCCTGTGTTGATTTGTTGTTAAGGGAGGAGAAAAGCTGTGTCTGGAAGTGGGAGAATTCCCCTGTGGGTCGTCGCTACGATCGCAGGTTTAGGTATAATTACAGTCTTGGGCATTTTCTTTTATGGTGCCTACGCCGGACTCGGTTCTTCGATTTAACATTCGTTAGTTTGAACCGAATACTATAAGTTAGAACTTTCTAGCATTTGTTGAGAAATCAACTTTAAAAAAACCGCCTATCTCATAGAGACAGGCGGTATTAATTTTGGACAATAGTCATTTGTCATTAGTCATTTGTAAAAAACAAATGATTAATGGCTACATTAGCTGATATCGTCGCTTTCAATGTATAAAAACAGAAATGCGAAGGTTATACCTGGTAAAACCCAACCAATGATGGGAACGAGGATAGAAGGCAAAAAGGAAGCTGCCATAATAAAGGTTCCTGCTAAATAACACTACAATTCAAAATGAGCTTACTGCAAATCCTGCCAGATTTTTTAAATTCTAAAGATTTTTAACACAGCCCGTCTTGGGAGACAGGGGGCAGGGAGCAGGGGGACAAGGGGCAGGGAGCAGGGGGACAAGGGGCAGGGAGCAGGGGGACAAGGGGAATAACTATACTCAATGCCAATTCCCAATTCTCAATTCCCAATGCCCAATTCTCAATTCGCTGAGTTACATACCCAGTAGTTCATCTAGCTGCAAGTTTGGCAAGTCTGGAGGAATCACGGTTCGTACTATTGTGACTTTGTGGCTTTCTTCTAAGGTTGTCAGATCGAGTGCGATCGCTTCTATGCGAATTTCCAAACAGCCAAAGGGAATCTTTAATTGGGTCATTACTTCCAATTCTCCTAATACATTAGGTTGCAAATTTGTCAATAAATGGGGCCCATTTAGTAACCAGCGAGTTTGACAGTCTTCAACCCATAACTTCACAACTACTTGAGGAGGTACTTCAGGCAGTACTACGCGCACGATGATAAATTTGTTGGCGATTAGTTCACCTTCTGGTACATGTAGTTGCGGAATTGGTAGAGGCTCAATAGCTCCCGCAGTTATGGAGCGAGAAGAGGATAAACCTAACAGTGGTTGCGTCTCTTCTTCCAAGGAATAATTATTCGTTGCATCGGCTTCTAGTTCACTATCTGTATCATCTACAACGATTTCTTGCGCCAACCAAGCTGACGCTATATTTACTTTTATCGGAGGAGGCGGTGGTGGTAATTGTCTTACCAGAGCCGTTGAAAGTGCTGGCTCAAATACTTTTTCTACTACCGTATTTTCCACTGCCTCTAAATCAGCTTCCTTTGCTGTGTCTGCTTCTTCTTCAAAATTCCCAAGCTCAAAAACCGACTCTTGAGCTTCTTCTTGCCTCCCAGTGTCAGCATCCAGACTTAATGGCAAGTTGACATCAACATCGGGTGTTCCAGCACTAAGTAAAAGCTGAGTCTTCTGGGCTGGAGCATAGCTATCCTTGTCTTGAGGTTCTATTTCATTGATAGATTCAGGCAAAGAATATCCTTGACTCTGCATCCACTTCCTCAGCAGGGGAGATGAATAGAGGTTGCTTGTTGCAATAATTTGTGAATTTGGTTGAGTTTCTACCTCAGCAACAGATTCCTCCTGAGATGGTACATTTGGTTGGGTTTCTACTTCAGTAACAAATTCCTCTTGAGATCGTGCATCATCTACTACTAATTCAGGTGTATTTTTATCTTCAGCTACGATTACATCCAATTGCGGTATATCTTCAGATGCTTGAATTTCCAATTGATCTGGGGGGACGTTATTTTTTACTTCTTCTGCTTCATCTGGCAAAGCTTGTACTCGTTTCAAGTATGGAAAAGTAGTATCGAGTATTGGCATTCGACGTTGCTTGATGGCTAACTGCTCTAAGTTGATAGCAGGTATAGTAATATCCTTTTTTAGAAGCTCCTCTTCTGTAGGGGATTCTGCAACAACATCTGTGGGAGGGTTGACATCGATTTTAACAGGTGGCAATTTCGGCAATTGAGGCGAAGTGCCTGAATTTTTAGATGTCCGCAGAGTGTTTTCTCGCAGAACTTGCAGGTTAATTTGTGGTGGTAGGGCTGTATTTGGAGATGGATTGAGTATTTGGGACTGGTCTGTTTTTGGAATCTTGACTAGATTGAATAGTTTCAAATCGATCCTCACAGTAGTCTCTGGCTCTGTGAAAGCATCAGGCGAGTCCGATAGGGCTATGGGGTCATTTGATGTACTAGGTTTTGCTGCGGCTGTGATTGCCAGTAGTTCTGTTACATCTGCTGTAATGGTGAAGGACTGGCTGGCTAATCGGATAATTTGATCGACATCAGCGAATCGACCATACAAACTGATATCTGCCAATATTAACTTTGATTCAAAGTCAGCAGGAATATCAATTGACGTATTGATAGTGAAGGGCAATTCCTGATCTGGTAAGTGCTGTACCTGGGTTAAGATTTTTGACTCTAGGGGCGATCGCAATTCAATTCCTAGTTCAAGCGATCGCAGGCTTTTTGGGGATGATGTTTCAGCCTGCTCTAAATGTATATTGTCTTTAAATTCTATGCGTCCATTGATTGTAAGAGCTTGTCCCCAACGAGCAATATAAGTATCTCGATCTAAAGTTAACAATAATGGTGGTTCTGTTGCTGGAAAATCTTCTTCTGTTTCATCATTGGGAAGCAGTTCAGAAGTGGGTAAAGCTAAATCTATTAAATTTTGTAAAATTTCCTCTGCCGTCTCACCTTTGAGCCATACAGGACTCACAGGCTCATCGATAACTACATCTTCTTCCGTTTTATCTTGCAGAACAGTGGCCGCAAGGTTAGTGTTTGTAGCAATTGCCTGTTCTGCGGTAACTGCGATCGCTTCATCTAAGTTAATTACGGGTTCTGCTAGAGCAATATCCAAGTTTCCTTCATCTGGAACAACTGTTGTAACAAGGTTGCTGTCTGTAGTAAGTTCCAGTACTGTGGAAACTGCGATCGCTTCATCTAAGTTAATTACGGGTTCACCTGGTACAGCATCTAAGTTTCCTTCATCTGGAACAACTGTTGTAACAAGGTTGCTGTCTGTAGTAAGTTCCAGTACTGTGGAAACTGCGATCGCTTCATCTAAGTTAATTACGGGTTCTGCCGGTACAGCATCCAAGTTTTCTTCATCTGGGACAACTGTTGTAACAGGGTTGCTGTCTGTAGCAATTGCCTGTTCTGCGGTAACTGCGATCGCTTCATCTAATTTAATTACAGATTCTGCTGGTACAGCATCCAAGTTTTCTTCATCTGGAACAACTGCGGTAACAGGGTCGCTGTCTGTAGCAATTGCCTGTTCTGCGGTAACTGCGATCGCTTCATCTAAGTTAATTACGGGTTCTGCCGGTACAGCATCCAAGTTTCCTTCATCTGGAACAACTGTAGCAATTGCCTGTTCTGTGGAAACTGCGATCGCTTCATTTAAGTTAATTACAGATTCTGCTGGTACAGTATCCAAGTTTTCAGAAACAGTATCTGCCGGTTCGAGTAAATTTGATTCTATTTTTTTCCTTTGCTCTGCTTTTTCTTCTTGGGACAATACTTGAATTTGGACACTGTATTGCCAAGGTTTACCAAACAGATCGGACATCAAATCGCCGCTACAGCGCAACTCCCAAATCCCCGCATCAAAATAGGTAAAAGGAATTACCGCCATTAAGCCTTCTGAATTAGTGCGACGCGATCGCTTGAAAATTCGCCGCGTTGGTTGAATTTCGTGGGTTGAAGAGTGAGTTACTCGCACTTCTACATCTGTATTAACAAGACTAGAACGAGCCAAAACTCTATACTGCCCTTCCAAAATTCCCAAATTTGGCGATTCTAGGATATGCCACGAGCGATCGCCTTGTTCCTGTATCAGAAATTGCCAGTGTTCCATTGTGAGTGATGCCCAGACCGACGAGCCGCCGAGTAATATTGTGTATTAACTTGCTTGCAAGTTTACCCCAGTATTTTGCAAATGCACCCCTTAAATGGCTATCTAGTTTACTCAGCTTTACTTACTCGACTTCTAACCCTTTAACTACTAGTATCAATAGATTTTAAATGAATTGCCGTATTGCTTGTATGTAAAGCTTTTGTTGCTTCTTAAATATTAACTTTGAGGCTATCGATTGCTGAATTAAGGGGGATGCAATGGATAGCGGCGGCTGTCTCTGCTCAAATTAACGCGAATATTTTTGTATTATTTTTTACTGAAATGCCCAATTTACAATAGACACAACATACAATAAAAAATTAAGATTTACTTGACAAGTGTTAGTAAATTGTGATTTTCCACATTTTCGCTACGAAGAGGTAGGATTTGGCTTTTAAGTGTCCTGTGCGATCGCCTCCGGTGGACGTAAAGCCTCATCGCAAATTACAAACTTAACCGTGCAGCACGCGCCTGAACTACCGAAAGCGGTTCCAGGACGTATCCTCACCTGAGTGAAATGTGGGTGACAATAAGGATTTACAGGAGGGATTCGATGCTAGTCATTTTAATGGACGAGCAAATCCTTGCCCCTGAGCAAGTTTGCCAGTCTTGTTTACTCGCTGACAGGAGCGGTCAACCCCGTTGGCGTGGAGGTGAACTGCGCTGTGGTCAAGCTATTCGCAAACTTACTCAACAGCAGCCAGACCAGTATGAGTGTATGATGGGCTTTCGCGTCGCCCATATAGAATAGTTAGTTTAATTTGCCAGCAAAACCAAGCAACTGCGTTATCCTAAGCTCAAGTAACTATATAAATTTAACCACAGGAGAACGCATAATGTCTTGGCGCGGATCTACAACTGTTTCAGATCGGATTTTTGCTTGTTTGCCTTATTTACTACCTTTAATTGAGGTTTTTGTATTTGGCAGATATTTGTTTTCAGATTTTCCACCGCTACAACTATTGTTTCTGCCGCTTATACCATTGTTGAGAATTTACTACGGTGTGCGTTATGCAGGAATGATTATTTTCTTTGCTTTATTTTTGCTGGTAGTCAGAAACGAAAAAATTAGTCACTTTATTCGTTTCAACACCATGCAAGCAATCCTTTTGGACATAATTATCTTTTTGTTTAACATCCTCACTGATGTTGTGGGGCTAATTCCCGTTGGTGGTTTTGCAATCCAAACCCTATCCACAACCATTTTTATCGGCATAGTGGGAGCAGTTGCATATTCAGTCATCCAGTCCGTAAGTGGGCGTTATGCGGAAATTCCAGCGATTTCTGATGCAGTGTATATGCAAGTACGCTAATACATTAACGAGTCACAACGGTGTTTTCCAGGCGACCAATACCTTCAATTTCGACACGGACGCGATCGCCTGGATGCAATGGACTTACACCCTCTGGCGTACCCGTAAGTATCAAATCACCGGGTAATAGCGTCATAACCTGGCTAATGTAGGAAACTATAACATCAGGGGAAAACACCATCTGATCAATACAGGCGGATTGAACTGGGTTAACGTCATCATTCACAAAGGTCTGCAATTTTGCGCCTGGATTTAACTCCCGCACAATCCAAGGGCCCAAAGGACAGAAAGTATCAAAACCTTTGGCTCGCGTCCATTGACCATCTAGTTTTTGTAAATCCCGCGCTGTTACATCATTAGCGATGGTATAGCCCCAAATTTTTGTTTGAGCTACCTCTGGTGTACATTCAAAGGCATAATCACCAATTACTAAAGCTAACTCTCCTTCATAGTCAACCCTTTGCGACTGCGGAGGATACTTAATTTCCTTCTCAGAGGGAATGATAGACGTGGGTGGCTTGAAAAATATTAGTGGCTCAGAAGGTACTGGAGTTCCCATTTCAGCTGCATGATCTGCATAATTCTTACCCACCGCCACAATTTTTGAAGGAGCGCAAGGAGCCAGAATTTGGTAATTTTCTGGTGTCAAAGTTAAATCAGTGGGTTGTCCTTGCAACCAGGGCGGTGCATCTAGCACCTGCACATTCAGGGATAGTTGTAGTATCCCATAGTAAATCTGTCCTTCTTGATTTTGAATTCGCACATAGCGCTGCGCCATAACCTTGATGAATATCCTTTTATCTGCGATTAGAACTGTGAGCGGGTAGCAATTTTCAGTGAGCTTTTTAGCAAATCGATTTAGCTTTGAGCCTGAAAGCCGCTATAGATGCTTTTAGAGAAATATCCTTACTAGCGTCTCCTCACTCCCCTAGCGGTTCAGCAAGAGGCTTCTTTTGGAATCAGCTAAAGGAATCTGAGGGTCGCCTCACGACCTAGCTTTCATTAGGGACATCCAAAAAATCCAAACTTCGGCAATTTGGTTAATGATTCAAATTTAAAACTGGTAAGATTATAGTTCCTTGTTGCTTCCGATGTTGATTAATACTGGCATTTAAAATTTAAATCAAGTATAAATTAATATCAGCAACCGTTTTTGTCCATAAGGAAACTAGAAAATATGACTACAAGTTACGAAACAATGTACATCCTGCGTCCTGACCTGGGAGACGAACAGGTAGAGCAAGCAGTTATTAAATATCAGAATTTGCTTCGCGAGCAAGGCGCTGAGGATATTCAAATTCAAAATCGTGGTAAGCGTCGTCTAGCTTATGAAATTAAAAAACACCGCGATGGTATTTATATCCAGTTAAACTACACTGCGCCTGCAACTGCGATCGCTCCCTTTGAACGCGCCATGCGTTTGAGCGAAGAAGTAATTCGCTATTTGACAGTTAAGCAGGAAATTGGAGAGGAAAAACCCCCTAAAGAGGAAAAGGAAAAGCCGACTAAAGTAGCTGCACCTGTCTAGGGGGCAGGGAGCAGGGAGCAGGGAGCAGGGGGCAGAAGAGAAGTTACAGTAAGTCTTTCCCCAATTCCCAATTCCCAATTCCAAATTCCCAATTCCAAATTCCAAATTCCCAATCCCAAATTCCCATTCAGTAAAATTTTGTCTTTTTCTTTTTCCGTGACTTATTTGGGAATGCTAAATTAACAAATACTTGCCAAAGGTAGTACTCCCGCAGTTATACCTAAGAGTGGACAAGATTCTGAATGGGAGCTTTAAGCTACTGTGAGCCAATCTGATACACCCAATATTCAAGTTCTCTCTACGGAAGTGTCGCAGCTACGCCAAGAGTTGCAACTTCGCGATCAATTAGTACAACAACTATCTCAAGAACTCTTCCGGCTAGTAAAAGGTAATACTAGTTTTATGCCTCAGCAGCCGGAAATTGAGCGTGATTCGTCGTCAAACCAGTTACAAGCTTTACAAGAACAACTCCAAGCTGTAGAACAGCAGGTGGCGTTCTACCAAGAGCAAATTACAACTCGTGACTCCGAAATTTACCAATTGCGACAGTCAGTTCAAGAACTTACAGATCGCACTCGGATGTTAGAGCAAGTAGTACAAGAGTTGCCTCAAATTTACCGTCGAAAGTTTGAGGAGCGGATGACACCAGTCAGAGAAAAAGTAGCAATGCTACAGCGGGAAAATCGCCAACTGCAAGCAGAACTGCAAAGTGTGAGTTACCGTTTAGCACTCAAAACTCGCAATGCTAGTCACAGTGGGATTGATTTGCCAAATTTTCCCCGCCCAGCGTCGGAACAAACTAACATTTCGACTCCCCAAAATGCCTAAAATTGCCATGATGCTGGCTGGAATCTTGAAGATATAGAAACTAGCACGTAAAGGCAAGAATAACTATACAGTTAGAAATAATGTAATGGCTGATGTTTTAACCTTGCTTGCCTCTTATCCTTATCCTGTGGTTGCTATTTTGCGAATTGGTTCAGAATCGCTAATATAAAACACTCAATTGGATGGTTTAAGAGGCTTGTACTTTATCCTACGCTAAATCCGCGTCAGGATGGGTAATTTAGTGATGGTAGCAAGTTACATATAGGAATCCGGTTTGATTTGGAGAAACTATCCGTAGGATGGCTTGATCGCTAACGCCTTCAGCATCTCCATTTCTGAGAAGGTTGCCCTGCTAGCCAAGATCCTACCTATCTTACTTTTAGTTGAGTTGTATTTATTGAAAATCAAACAATTAGCCTAAAGTTTTTTTTAATAACCTCTAGCTTTAAAAGGCTGGAGAGTACCATTAGAAATTGCATTTGTTTTAACCGATTTCAGTCATTTTCTACTAAACATGGTTTAGGTAAATTTGCTTTCGAGTTCAACAAGAAGATTTATTTGTCTACTTACTGATACTGCCTAACTACAAAACTATGAGCTTTCCTCAACATTCTTTTCTAGATAGAATGAAAGACCAGCCTATTAGCACCAGACTGCAATCTTTAAAGATGTGAGGAAAGATATGAGCATATATTTAGAAAATGTGAAAAAATGCAAATATTGCTTGACTTCACCATCCTTCTAAAGGTAGATTTATTTTTTAAGCTGCTAGCATCAGACTTTTATCTTTGAAGGCGGTAAAAATATCTTCATAAGTATTAAAAATTTCAAACACGGTATCTAGTTGAGTAAGTTCCAAAATTAGCCGTACAGGAGCTTGTACGTTGCATAAAACCAAACGACAACCACTTTGGCGTGCAGATTTTAGCCCTTTTACCAAGGGGACTAACCCAGAACTATCCATAAAATTAACTTCTGCTAAGTCTATAACCCAGAGTTGATGAGATTGGGGAACTATTCCAGACATTTGTTCGCTCAAAGCCATACCGCCTTCTAAATCTATGCTTGCTTGGGGTTTGAACAAAATCACTTCAAGTTCTTGTGTAGGAGTCATAAATTTAACAAGGTAGTTGGAATACTTGACTAGAAATCGAAAAATGACATAAATACCTCTTCTCTTTCAACGGCAAAATGACTGTTTTACCCAGATATATTAAGGGATTGCAGCCGTGCAATTGAGAGGAATTATTTCAGTATTCATGCCGTATAATTTATGATAACTTTCATAAATATATGCATAAGCTCCTAATAATTTCGGTATCAACCGTATCTTTTACAAGATTTTCATAACTTAACCAGGTATTTATAAAGTATTTGTAATTTTTTTTTATTTATTTTTAAATAAAATTAAATTGTGGTAGTGGATGCTAAAGTCTTCCATAGCTAATACTGGAAAACTAATAGTTTCGATAGAGTATAAGTTATGGATTACTCAGAATTAAACTCATGAGCGAATGAGTTAATGTAGCGGTTTGATTGACACCCTACCTAAAAACAAGCAAAAATATAGTAAAAGTAAAAATTTGTAAAGACGGCGGTGCGGAATGTCTTTAGAACTGATTTCACTAGAAAATATCCAGGAAGTGGCCCATAGTTACGGGTATTGGGCAATTTTCTTGGGAATTTTGCTAGAAAATTTAGGCATTCCCCTTCCTGGTGAAACCGTGACCTTAGTGGGCGGGTTTCTAGCTGGCAGCGATGAACTAAATTACTGGCTGGTTCTGGGTGATGCAATTATGGGTGCTGTAATTGGCGGCACTTGTGGCTATTGGATTGGTAGAGTTAGCGGTTGGGCTTTTCTGGTAAAAGTTGGTAGCATATTTCGGATTTCTGAAGTGAGGCTGCTGGCTATTAAAGAGCAATTTAGTCAAAATGCTGCTAAAGCAGTATTTTTCGGTCGTTTTTTAGCCTTATTGCGAGTTTTTGCTGCACCACTAGCTGGTATAGCCGAAATGCCTTTTGGAAAATTCTTTTTATACAATTTATTAGGAGCAGTTGCTTGGGCTAGTTTGATGGTGACATTAGCTTTTTTTGCTGGCAAGATTGTCTCTTTAGAACAATTAGTTGCTTGGGTGGGTCAATTTGCGATCGCAGCCTTACTGATCCTCGCTACCTTAATTGTTGTACCCCTGTGGTTAGAGTCTCGTCAAGTGAAGGAAGCGAGTAGTGAGAAGTGAGGAGTTAGGAGTTAAAGTAAAAAGTTATTTTTTTAATTTTCACTTTTGCATTTTAACTCCTAACTTCTAACTCCTAACTCTTAATAACTGCTAACTTTTAATTTGTTTTGACCAAATACGAGTTGGTAGCCCCCAAACATAGATAAACCCTTCAGCAGCTTTGTGATCGAATTGGTCTTCGGCTCCATAGGTTGCCAAATCGGGAGTATAGAGGGAATTATCACTCGAACGCCCAACTATTGTGGAGTTCCCCTTGAATAGCTTCACTCGCACAGTTCCAGAGACTCGCTCTTGTGTCTTTTGAATAAAGGCATCCAGTGCAACTTTGAGTGGACTGTACCACAGACCGTTGTAAACAATTTGGCTGTAAGTTTCTTCGATACCACGCTTGTAATGGGTGACATCTGCTGTCAAAGTCAAGCTTTCTAAATCTCTATGTGCCTGAATTAGCACTAACATCGCGGGTGATTCGTAGATTTCCCGCGATTTAATGCCTACCAGACGGTTTTCAATCATATCGATTCGTCCAATGCCGTGATTTCCTACAAGCTGATTGAGTTGTTCAATTAGCTCAACTGGCTTTTTAGCTATGCCGTTGATCGTCGTGGGAATGCCACCGTGAAAACCAATTTCGATGTACTCAGGCTCATTAGGAGTATCAGCGATCGCTTTGGTCATCTCATAAATTTCTTCTGGTGGCTCAAATGAAGGATCTTCCAGACTACCCGCTTCAACACTACGACCGAGCAAATTTTTGTCAATGCTGTAGGGAGAAGATTTTTTGACTGGTGAGGGGATACCAAACTTCTCACCATAAGCGATGGTTTCCTCACGGCTCATGCCCCATTCTCTGGCTGGTGCGAGGATCTTTAGGTTGGGGTTTAAAGCAGTGACAGAGACATCAAAACGAACCTGATCGTTACCTTTACCGGTACAACCGTGAGCGATCGCATCAGCACCATATTTTTCAGCCGTTTCTACTAATACTTTAGCAATCAGTGGCCGGGCAAGAGCAGTTCCTAAAGGATAACGATTTTCATAAAGGGCATTGGCTTGAATCGCTCCAAAGGCGTAATCTTTAACGAAGCTGTCTTTGACATCTGCCACGAGTGATTCACTTGCACCGGATTTCAAAGCCTTTTCTCGAACTGGCTCTAATTCATCTCCCTGACCTAAATCTGCTGCTAGGGTAATCACCTCTTCCACACCCCACTCCTGTTTGAGATAAGGGATGCAAACGGAAGTATCCACTCCACCAGAATATGCCAAGACAACCTTTTTGGCGCGACCCATTTATTTCTCCACTTAGGACAACAAAGAATGAGTCATTATTATATCTGAACTAATCCAGGTATATTTTATTCATGCAACTGAATAATAAAATTCCCAACATCGTAGAGAAGTCGGGAATCTGAGGCTTTCAATTTTTATAAATTCAATAGGATTGCGATCGTTTCTAGACAAAAATTCAAGTCAGGGAGAGGTTCATTGAACTTACATTAAACTGCATTGACCTGTAAATATTAAAATTTACAGGGTGGAATTAGCCACCCTGTTTTAAATAAATGCAAATCAACTGCCTAACAGTTTATTCTTGATGATCTGGTTTAAGCTTTTGTGCTTGATGGTCTAGAAGATCCTATCTTTTTACCCAAGAACAAACTCAACCCGAATACAGACAATCCAAGCATCAAACTTGGCTCTGGAACACTTGTATAAGTGACAGTTTGAATACCCGCACTAGTTGAATCATTCAAATCTATAAAACTGTCACGGAAGACATTAAAAGTGCTAGGTGTAAAATACAACCCTAACCCGGCTTGGTTAAAAATTGTTCCCGAAAAGTCGGTGAAAACTGACGCAAAAGGATCATCCGCTTCAGTGTATAACTTTCCACCATAGTTAGCAGAAATCTTTAAACCTTCAGCGATGGTTACTTCTTGATCGTCTGCTGCTGCTGCTTGGTCGAATGAAAAAGTGCCTGTGAGAGTTTTATCATCGTTAAAAAAATTATAAGTTAGGGCTGCTGCTTGAGCAGGCATAGTCTCGCCTAACGAAAAAATCAAAGCAGTTCCTAACGTTGCAGCTGCTAACTTCTTGAAGATGGAGTCAATCATTTTTTCTCTTGATAAAAGAACTGGTGCAAAAATACCGCAATAGTTTTATGAGATAGAGACGTGTTAATACACGTCTCTGCAACATAGTTAGTGTTTAGTGAAGCGGCGTATTCAATTTACAGACTTACCTGCGATCGCAGTTTTCATGGCTTGGAAGATATGACTCTGATCGACTACACCCCGGACACCAGGTGCAGTGTAAGTACCAGAACTATCTGTAAACTCAAGCTTTTGTCCAAAGGATCGAGTCAAAGTTGATGAATAAGCACCCTGGTAGTAAACAGGTACAATCCGGCGGCTATGGCTACCCCAGAGGTACTTGTAATTTGGATCTGCTCCCCAGAAGTGACCAGCGTCTTTAGGGTTGTGCTTGTTGAAGGTAATATCCTTAGCGTTATACTTCAAGCCTCTAGCCTGATTAGGATCGGGGTTAGGGGTCAATTTAGAGGCAAAGTCATCATTCAGAGTCAAGTAGTGGTCATGATCGGCAGTCACAAGAAGTAGGTTCTTACTCCAACCACCATGATCTTCTACCCAAGTAATGACCTGCTGGACTGCCTTATCAAAATCATTCATGGTACCAATCAGGTTATCCATGTTGTTATCATGAGCAGCCCAGTCTACATCACCTCCCTCAACCATCAACCAAAAACCGTCTTTGTCTTTACCTAGAACTGTTAAAGCTGCTTTAGTCAGATCGGCTAAAGTCGGGTTTTCGTTAATCTCTCTGGCGATAAAGCTAGCATCGGTTTCACCGGGAGCTAGAGGACGGACAGTATCAGGTGTGGGGCCAGAAATTGGGTTCCCTGCTGCATCGACGACAGGAACACAATCCCCAGATGTACCAGGAATAATCTGACCTGATGGACAGGGGCTTACACTCCTAACAACGGAGCTATAGAGTGAGCCGTTGTTCAGACCTGTCAAACTGTAGTCTCCCTTAGAAGAGCTAGTAGGAAGGTTGCCTTCTTGCCCACGCGCACCGTATAGACCAAATAATTTGTCTCCCTTATTGGGATCGAGTTTAGCAGCGGTGTTTAGCAGTGTCTGAGTTGCATTAGGGCCACGTTCCAAAAAGGTATAGCCGTAACGATTGGACGTAGGGTTATTGCTGAGATGTTGATAAGTGTCTTCTGTAATATACGTATAGTTAAAGACACCCTCTGCGGTACTTGTACTACTTTTATTGTCAAAGTCTTTCGGATGACCGCCACCCAACAAAACATTAGGCTGAAAGTTTAGCAATGTCTGTTGCAGAATACTGTCTTGGTTGGTCTTGGTGGGGTCATACTTACTATCATATTTGCTGCGACGATTTACAAAAGAAGCCGCAGCACCAGGCGTTGCATGGCTAATGGGTACGGAAGTAACTAATCCTGTAGACTTATTATTTTCCTTGGCAATTTCCAGGATTGTTTTCAACTTTTTCTCGTAAATATCTACACCCATCGCGTTGTTAAAGCTCTTTACGCCGGTATAAAGAGTCGTAGCGGTGTTAGCAGAGTCGGGATAACTGTGTTTGATGTACTCTGTGTCATAAGTTCCAGCATTAGCAGGGGTTAGAGGAATCCAGGGAACAGGGCCGCCCTTACTAGGGTCGTAACCTGTCAAATTACCATCTGCCAAACTGTTACCATCAAGGCGATCGCCTGGATTAAAAGGAGTTGGCTGGAATGAGAAGTTGGGACGAACAGGACTTGCACCGGTGAATGTATCAGACCCATCCAGAGCAGAGTTACCTGTTAGGTGGGGCTGACCTGTTGGTTTAGCTGGTGTATTTCCTTGAATTGTTGTGCCGTAAGTAGTCACCAATCCATATCCAGTTAGCTTTTGGAAGCTAAGACCTGAACCTTTACCACTAGTGTAAAAAGGAGCGCCTTTAGCAACTGCTGCGGCCCGGGCCATATTCCAACCCATACCATCGCCAATCATGATAATTACGTTAATTCCATTACCAGCGGCCATAGTCGGCTGAAAAACAGAATTACCAAATACCAGCAGAACAGTACAGAGCAAGCCAGTCATGGCAAAGCCTAGCGATCGCTTGTACTTTCGCAAAAGTGAAATCATTGCAATGTGCCTTAAAGTTAATTGAGTAAGTGTTAGCTGTTAATACTGATAAAAATTTGGTTCTAGGTGAGTAGCACCAAAGTCTGAGTGTGTAGGAGTCACATCTGACTGAGTAGAGGCTGTGACATGATTTGGTTTAGTAGCTGTTGCTGGTTGTTGATTTGATGTTCCCAAGAACAACAAAGCTGCCAAAACGACACCAGATATAAACCAAACCAAGGTACGTTTGTACTGTTTTAAGAATGAAATCATTGGGGATTTTTGAATGGAATTCATCATCAATAAACCTCTTAGTAAATAATCTCTTGCTATGTTTTGACAATTAAAAGTAATGTCAAAAGACATAATTTTAAAATGCTAACTTAAGTAATTTTTAGGAAAATTGGTAAAAATATCCAGATTTTATTTTGCTTTATCAGGAGATAGCATTAAAGCTAAATCTTGATTAAATAAAGGATGAATTGGCAGTAACGAAGGTTTTTTACAGCTAGTTAGCTGCAAAGTTAATTCCGTAATCTGAAAATTTTTTCGGATGTGATTTTCCAGTTTATTGAGTAAGCGATCGCGTTCTTGGATAGTTGCACATTCAACTGTTAAATTGGCACAAAGCATGACTTTGTTTAAGCTAAGTGCCCAGATATGGAGCTTTTCTACTTGCACAATGCCAGGAAAGGATTTGAGAGATATTTCCACTTCAACAGGGTCAATTGATTCTGGTGCATATTCCAAAAAAATCTTTAAACTTTCTCGCACTAAAGGTAAAGCACTTAAGCCCGTAAAAGTTGCAACTAGTAAACTAATAGCAACGTCTGCCCACCACCAATCCCAAAGATGAACTGTTAAAGCAGCTATAATTACGCCCACAGAACTAGCGGTATCAGCAATGATATGAAGCAAAGCCCCCCGCAAGTTTAAATCGTTGTGGGTATGGGGATGAAGCAAAGTAATATTGAGCAGATTAACAATTAAACCTAACACGGCAATCCCTAACATTGGTAAGGCCAAAATGGTTGCTGGATGTTGCCAACGTTGAATAGCTTCCCATGTGATAAAAGTAGCGATCGCCAGCAAACCTAATCCATTCAATAAAGCTGCTAAAACTTCAATTCGCTGATTTCCAAAGGTTGCTTTTTTCTTAGCTGGTTGCTGTGCTAAAAAACTAGCAAGTAGCGATATTGCTAATGCCGTAATATCTGATAAAATGTGCCCTGCATCCGCCTGTAAAGATAAACTTTGACTCCATAAACCCACACTCCACTCAGCAATGAAAAAAACAGCAAGTAAACCTACTGTTATCCATAAAACTCTTGCTTTATGCTGATTATTAGCTACTTTTACAGAATTATCTGTACATTTACACCATTGAAGTGGAAGCATTACTTAAAAAACCTTTTTACAGCACAGTAGTATCTTAAAAAATTAAACCGATCGGATTTGTGGTGGCATATTGTTAACTCCAAATCTCACTTATAAAATATTGTTTTTGACCCGAATATCCTTAAAGACCTTGTTTCTCATAGTTTGTTATAAATTCCTAATTAATCTCTTATCAAAATATGTTTTTGTGGATTCATAAAAATGCAAAAACTATAACAAATATGTCTCTATAAAAAAATTATCGTACTTAATTTAAGAAATGGTAATGTTTTTGTTAAAAATTAAAAATATAAGCAGATTAATACTTACAATTTTCAGCGAAATTAGCAGCAATAATCTTGTTAGTAATTTGTTACTAATTATACACAAGTTTATTTATAATCAAAAGTTGCGATTAACTTCGATGTTCTTAGAGATAATGATAACCATTATTTGTTCAGAATCTATTAAGGAACAGTGTAAGTATCGCATGTGTCCTATTCTGGAGATGGATATATAGTGTTGTGGGTGAGACTGTGTTTTTCAGCGTTGTGATACCTACTTATAATCGCCAACCGATTTTAGAAAAGTGCCTCCGCGCCTTGGAGGTGCAAGAGTTAAGTCAGCCAACGGTTACTAATTACGAGATTGTCTTGGTGGATGATGGTTCGATTGATGGCACATTGGAGTGGTTAGCAGCACACAAAGAAGAGTTTCCTCATGTGCGATGGTTTGAGCAAGATCATGCAGGCCCAGCTGCGGCGCGGAATTTGGGGGTAGAACAGGCGCTCGGAGACACAATTATCTTTATTGATAGTGATTTAGTGGTGCTGGAGAATTTCTTGCAAGCTCATGCTAATGCATTATTGCAGGGACAGGAGAAATTGGGGAGCGATCGCTTTTTCACTTACGGAGCAGTTATTAATACTTGCAATTTCAATAACCCAACGGCTGAACCCTACAAAGTAACCGATTTTTCAGCAGCTTTTTTTGCTACGGGAAATGTAGCAATCCCTAAGCATTGGCTGGAGAAAGCCGGACTTTTTGATACCAGTTTTCAACTCTATGGCTGGGAAGATTTAGAATTGGGTGTGCGGCTAAAAAAACTAGGTTTGACACTAATTAAATGTCCAGAAGCCGTAGGATATCATTGGCATCCAGCATTTAAATTAGAACAAATTCCCCGATTGATTGACCAAGAAGTTCAACGCGGACGTATGGGAGTTTTATTTTATCAAAAGCATCCTACATGGGAAGTACGAATGATGATTCAAATGACTTGGCTGCATCGCTTACTTTGGGGAATTTTGTCGCTCAATGGTGCGCTAAATGAACGGACAATGGCTCCATTATTGCAATGGCTAATTAATTTAGGTAAACCGCAATTAGCTTTAGAAATTGCTCGAATTTTTCTCAACTGGTATAACGTGAAGGGTGTCTATGAAGCCTATGCTGAAATACAGCAAGTATCGTGATTAAAAATTGATTTCTGCTTATCGAAAATAAGATTGCGATCGCTCTACCTATAGGCAAATTTCAGCACAGCAATTGAGTCTGGAATGATCACTATATGGATTGTATAAGATATGGGGTACTCGTGATAACCTAACCGTTAACCACGGTAACAGAAATTCGTAGCAGGATAGAGAGTTACAGATGGCTAAGGTAGCATTGTTAATTTTAGGAAAGATAGTTGTATTTAGTAGTTGCTATTCATCATCAAAACAAGATAAATTAAGTCAAAATTGCCCCACCCATCAACCGCTCATAACGATACTTCAACTCTTCTTTCATCAAATACCAACGCTCTAAAGTTACATCCATCTCGATTATTTTCTCTGCTGCTTGCCGTGCTAAAAGTAAAACTTCCTCATCGTCAACCAAACTCGCTAATGTAAAATCTGGTACTCCAGATTGACGAGTTCCTAGTACTTGCCCAGGCCCACGAAAACGCATATCCATCTCGGAGATGAAAAAACCATCCTGAGATTGTTCTAAAACCTTCAACCGTTGTTGAGCATCAGGACTTCTGGAACTGCTCATCAATAGACAATAAGACTGAGCTGCGCCTCGACCGACACGCCCCCGCAGTTGGTGAAGTTGCGATAAGCCAAATCGCTCCGCATTTTCAATGAGCATTACCGTAGCATTAGGTACATCTACACCAACTTCAACGACAGTAGTAGAAACCAAAATTTGTGTTTGGTTATCACGAAATTTGGTAATCGCTTCATCCTTATCGGCTGAACTCATGCGACCATGCAGCAGCCCCACTTGAAAATCGGGAAAAATACTTTCTTGTAGCTTTTGATGTTCATCTACAGCCGATCGCAAATCTAGTTTTTCTGATTCTTCTACCAACGGCAAAACTACATAAACTTGTCTACCTTGAGCAATTTCTCGGCGCATGAGGTCGTAAGCATGGTTGCGTTGCTGACCCGATAATACTGTTGTCTGAATCTTTTGTCGTCCTGGTGGTAACTCATCAATTTGGCTCACATCCAAATCCCCGTGTATCGTCAGTGCCAGTGTTCGGGGAATCGGGGTAGCTGTCATAGTTAACACATGAGGTTGATTACCTTTTTGCTGCAAACGTGCCCGTTGTTCTACCCCAAAACGATGCTGCTCATCAATCACCACTAACCCCAGTTGATGGAAGTTTACGGGGTCTTGAATTAAGGCATGGGTTCCCACTAACAGAGGTAATTCACCAGTTCCTAACTGAGAATGGATTTGTCTTCGTTTCGCAGTTTTGGTAGAACCTGTCAGTAATTCTACTGGTAAATGCAAGAGGTTAAACCAACTAACTAACTTGCGATAATGTTGTTCTGCTAAAACTTCCGTGGGAGCCATTAGTGCTGCTTGGTAGCCAGATTGAATTGCTGCGAGGATAGCTAACACGGCGACGACTGTTTTACCTGAACCTACATCACCTTGCACCAAACGATTCATTGGCACAGGTTTTTGCAAATCGTTAAGGATATCGTTAAGAACTCGTTTCTGTGCGCCAGTGAGTTGAAAAGGCAGTATTTCGTGAAATTTCTCTACAAGCTGACCTCGCGGAACGAGGATGGCGCTGGTTTGAATCGCCCTTGCTTGCTGTTGACGTTGCAGTAACCCAAGTTGCAAGTAGAAAAATTCATCAAAGACTAGGCGACGACGGGCAACTTGTAAGGCGGCGCTATCGCTGGGAAAGTGGATATTAGCGATCGCATCTTTCAATTCCATCAAACCATATTTCTGTCGCAAACCACTTGGCAAAGGGTCTTTCAGGCTAGCCGCAGCAGGTAAAGCAGTAATTACTGCCTGTCGCACCGTATTCGCCACCACACCCTCAGTCAATCCATAAATTGGTACTACCCGCCCAATATTCAGCGACTCAATCGAATCTCCTGGATTTGCCAAAACCTCTAGTTCTGGATTATCCAGTGTCAAGCCGTATTTACTTTCTTTCACTAACCCACACGCCGCTAAAATACTACCCACTGGATAACGACGTTTTAAACTTTCTTGCCAAGCGCGACTGCTAAAGCGTGTACCTGCGTAAAAACGACCAATTTTGATTTGACCGCTATTATCTTTTACAACCAGTTCTAAAATTGATAATTTCTGATTTTTAGGGCTACTAAAGCAATTGCAACGCTTCACTGTAGCCACTATTGTCACCGTTTCACCTGCCTGTAACTCGCGGATATTTACCTGACGCGCATAATCAATGTGGTCACGAGGATAGTAAAAAAGTAAGTCGCGGATTGTGTGTAAACCAAGCCGTGCCAAATTATCAGCTTTTTTGAACCCTATTTCGGGTAAATCGCTGAGTTTTTGGTCAATTTTCGGTGCAAGCCTCTTACTTACCTCAGTAATAATTTTAGATTTTGGGTCGCGCCTTTGGTGCGCTGGAAGCGCAACTTGGATTTTGGATTGATAAGTTTTCCCCTGCTCCCCCGCTCCCCTGCTCCCCTGCTTCCCCTCTTCCCCGTCCTCCTCTTGCTGTAGTTGTGAGAGATACCTACGAGTCTCTGCTACTAAATGTTGCCTTTCTTCCAGTGCCAGATGTGGATAACTAGCAAATTGCACCGCTAGTCCTTGCCAACGGCGGCGTTCAGTTTGGGGTAAGCCTGTTGGGAATTTGCCCAAAGTTAGGCTCAGAAATTCACTGAAACGGTATTCTCTGCCTATCAAGTCTGTAAAGCCTCGTTCAGCTTCTATTGCCAAGGCTTTCTGCAATCGTATCCAATCTGGTTTTTCATTAGTCATTGGTCATTGGTCATTGGTCATTAGTCATTGGTGAGCCAGTGTGGTCTTGGGGATTTCCCCCATGAGCAACTGGCGTTAGCGCAGCGCTAGCGAGGCACGAACGTCACCCGAAGGGTCATTGGTCATTTGACTCTGGACAAAGGACATAGACGCCTTAGCGGCTTCCCGCAGGGTAGGACAAATGACTAATCCTCAAACCAACTAGCACGCCATGCAGCTTCAGCTTCTGCGATCGCTTTTTCCCGATGTTTCTTTTGATACTCTCGTCCTAGCTTGTTTAGCTGAACTAAAATACTGCGGATTTGCCTGCGTTCAGAGGAGAGTGCCACATCAGCAAATTCAATTTCCCCTAGCCGCAGGTTAATAGCCATGATTTGGGTCAGTCCAGAATCTTCTGATTGCTGCTCATTTTCAATTTCAATTACTAAGTTTAATAAGTTTGGTGGCCCTGGCATAGCCTCAGCAGATGCTTCTGATGCCGCCGCAGCCGCAGCCGCTAAAATCGGTTCTGGTAATTTTTTGGGTAATACCCCAGATTTTTGTAATAAAAGATTAGCATCATGGGAAAGTTTTTTCAGTATCTCTTGCGTGACCTCTTCTAAATTCTGTTGCCATTTTGCTAGTTCTATAGGATTAGAGGTGTCGGCGCTCAGAGGCTGAGAATTTGAGGTGTCCAAAAGTTCAGAAGATGTTACTTCCTTATTCTCCTCATCTTCGTCATCTCCCTTATTTACTTTAGCTTCCTCACTTTTAATACAATTGAGCAATTGCTCTGCTGCCACTTGACACAACTTGCGAATGGCTTGTTGCAATTGCTGACGCTGATTTAATGATAAATGTAGAAAGTTTTCGGGATATCCCTGTGTACAGAGATGATAACTCGCCAAAATCAGCTGTTTTTTTACAGCTAGCCCCAAGGTATTTAAATAACTAGCATAAGCGCTTTGTAGTTCTACTGCGATCGCCCGAATCGCTTCTTTTACTGCTGCAATATCCCGTTCAATTCGCTCGATTGCTCTTGCCATATCTTTTCGTTCTTGTCCATGTGAACTATTACATAGTACAAATGTACGAATTTATTTTATAATAACTTTCCAAAGGTTTTTAGATTTTAAATTAAATGCAATATTTCACCTATCTACTAAAAAAACACAGGTCAGGCTATTTGCTTGACCTGTTTAGTAAAGAGTCATTTGTCCTTTATCCTTGGTAGAGACTAATGACAAATGACCAATGACCAATAATATTACATGCTGCCAATTTGTGCAGCGACTTCATCAGCAAAGCTAATTTCTTGCTTCTCAATGCCTTCGCCCAATATATAGCGGACAAAGCGAGTCACTTGAATCTCGCCGCCTAATTGCGTTTTTGCTTGCTTCAAAAGGTCTTCTACGGAAATACTTTGATCGCGGATGTAAGGCTGATCGAGCAAAGTCAATTCTTTCAGGCGTTTTTCAATCCGTCCCTGAACAATCTTTTCTTTGATGTTATCTGGCTTGTTCGCCAAATCATCCTTGCCCATTTCAATATCTTTTTCCTTTTGGGCAACTTCGGGTGGGATTTGGTCTACGCTTACATACTCGACATTTGGACAAGCTGCAACTTGCATTGCGGTGTTCCGTGCCAAGCTTTGAAACTCGGAATTAGCAGTTACTGATTCCGTTTGAGAACCTAGTTCTACTAATACACCAACTCGACCGCCAGTGTGAATGTAGCTTTCTACTACACCTTGCGCGCCTTCCGCTAGTGCAAAATTGATAAAGCGACGCACTTGGATATTTTCACCGAGCGTAGCAATAGTTTGCTTGATGAATTCTTCTACAGTCCCGCTTGGATTCTCAGCATATTGTTGAGCTAACAAAGACTCAACACTATCAGCAGTCGCTGCTTGCTTTGCCAGATTCTTAACTAAAGCTTTAAAAGCGTCGTTACGAGCCACAAAGTCGGTTTGGCAGTTGACTTCGATGAGTACACCTACTCGACCACCGGGTTGAATGTAAGTGTCTACTAGACCTTCTGCCGCAATGCGATCGCTTTTTGCCCCTGCCTTAGAAATGCCCTTTTTCCGTAGCCAGTCTGCGGCTTCTTCTACGTTACCTTCAGTCTCTATCAGCGCCTTTTTGCAGTCCATCATGCCTGCACCAGTTTTTTGGCGTAGCTCTTGGACGAGTTTTGCAGATATTTCCGCCATGTTGCCTCAATTCCTAACTTGACCTCGAGTTGTAATCAGTTACTTAATTTAGTGCTGAGTTGTGTTAGCGTTAGCGGGGCGTTTAGCCCGTGCTGAGTTGTGAGTGTTCAATTATCAATTTTATTCTTCATTGACAAATCACAACTTACAACTTCAAAAATCAAGACTCAGCACTATCCGATTTGCTGAGTCTTTCTATCTTACTCAGCGCTATTCGTCTGTTTCCTCGTCGGGAATTACGGCATCAGTATAATCGCTTTCTTCGTAGTCATCGTCATACTCACTACCGTCATAATCTTCGTAATCATCTTCAGCATCTAGCTGACCGTGACGACCTTCATAAATGGCATCTGCCAATTTCCCGACTATCAGCTTAATTGATCTGATCGCATCATCGTTTGCAGGGATGGGGATATCTACTACATCTGGGTCACAGTTTGTATCCAGCATGGACACAATGGGAATATTCAGCTTTTGGCATTCTTGAACTGCGTTATATTCCCGCCGTTGGTCTACAATGACCACGATATCGGGTACTTTCCGCATTGTTTTAATACCGCCCAAGTATTTCTGAAGCTTCGTCATTTCCCGACGTAGCATTGATGCTTCTTTTTTGGGTAATAAATCCAGTGCGCCAGTTTCTTCACGGCGTTCTAAATCTTTCAAACGATCTACCCGGGTTTTGATAGTTGTCCAGTTGGTCAACATTCCGCCCAACCAGCGCTGGTTAATGTAGTGGGAACCACAACGGCTGGCTTCTTGAGCAATAATTCCAGCTGCTTGGCGCTTAGTGCCGACAAAAAGAAACTTCTTCCCTTGTTCTGCGTGCGATCGCATGTAGTTGTAAGCATTATCCATCAACTGGGCAGTTTGCACCAAGTCGATAATATGCACACCATTGCGGGAAGTATAAATGTAAGGAGACATTTTTGGGTTCCAACGCCGGGTTTGATGCCCAAAGTGAACCCCTGACTCCATCATTTGAGCCAATGAAACTACTGGCATAAATTTTTTAACTCCGATTCGGGTTAAACCTCCATCCAAGTGCATTTCCCAACTGGGAAACACCCGAATTCTTAGATGTGCGAGATTAGTTAACCATACTAGGTTAGCACATTTGCAAGAGTTTGGTGAGGCGACAAAATAGCGCTGCCCACTCAACAATAGGAAGCGCTATGCTTGTATTTAACTCAAAATTATGTTAGCGACACGAGAAAGCAAGTCCGCAAGCGTCATTACGAATTACAAATTCCGGTCTTCTTGATCATTCGGCTTAGGTTTTTGTCGCCGTTGTTCTATTTGATCGTCGATAGTTTCTCTCATCTTGCGATCGGCAGCGTCCATCGCAGAATACTTAAAGCGGTTGAGTATGCCACTGAAAAAGTTGCTGAAGAATCTTTCAATTTCTTGCATAATTTTATACCTCAGTATTTACAGGTAAATTTTTGACTCTACATTGGTCTTGGACTTTCTAGTGGAAGTTGGAAATAAAACGCTAACCTCTGGCGAATGAATGTATAAAACAGTTTCATCAATCAAATTAGTACTGTTGAGATTTCCAAGATTGAAACGCTGTGAATACCCATCTATTGTATTCTGTCTAAGGTAATAAATATGTCAAAGATATAGGTAACAAATTGTTTACTTGTGTAACAATTTTTCGATTTCACAGTTACTTACTCATTAGTGCCTTTAGTGTGATGTCTACAACAAGCTATTCAGTGTTGCAACTTTTGGAATTAGTGAATAGTATCGGGGTCTACATTGAGCGATCGCAACCTTGCCTTTAACTGTTCTATCTGCAATTCTGCCTGTTCTGCTCGTTGACGTTCCTGTTCTGCTCGTTGGCGTTCTTGTTCTACCAGTTCTTCTGCTTGCTGCCTTGCCAAAACTTCCTGTCGCAAAGCCTCTACCAGTTCATCAGGGATGAGTAATTTTTCCCCTGTATCTTCTCGATAAAACCCAATTAAGCTTCCCTCAATCACCAAGCGCAGTTGTAGCGGTTCACTGCGTCCATCTTGTATGGGTTCGTAGATTTCTCCTCGCAGCCGATAGCCACGTAACTGTTGTTCTACCCACTCACCTTTGGGGTCAAATAGCCAGTATTCTTTGACACCTAGCTGCTCATATAGAGTCTTTTTGAAAATTTCGTCTTGTCCTTTAGTACCAAAGGATGTCATTTCAAAAATAACTGTGGGTACTTGACCCTCTTCCCAGATTTTATAGTTGTCCCGGCCACCAGGTGCAACATCAAAAATCACCATTACGTCTGGGGCTACCCGCAATTTGGGAAAACCCTGTGCATAATAAAGAAATTGATTTGCCAATACTGTTGCCTGACGATTTGCCAAATACTGTTTCAGGACTTCCAAAGTACTTAGCAAGGCATAAAGATGATCGTAAGTTTCTGCCACTGGTTGACCATCAGCACTAGGGTAGAAGATTTCTGATTCGACATTAACAGGTAGAGTAGCCGTCATAGTTGTAAAATCAGTGCTACGAGATTATTGTAGAACAACTCTACTTCTCTCTAACTTGAGATGTGCAAGCTTTTCAATATATAACTAGATAATTCACAAAATCCTTCGCCTTCGGCAGCAGTGGTTATGTAAGCAGGGTGATATTTCAACTGATTTATATATTCCAGCACATTCGCCACTCCTACAGAAATAGGAAAATAACGCCGATCAAATAAACTTTCATCATTGGGACTATCGCCCACAGTAACAATTTGTTCTGGTGAGTACTGGGGCAAATATTCGCGCAACACCTGTAACAATCCCACAGCTTTATCTTGCCCTTGGGGTTTAATGTGACACTGCACATTGCTATAAGTAAATCCCCAACCCATTTGTTGACAAAGACCATCTAGGGTTTGTAGTTCATCTTGACTCAAACCAGCTACATCAAAAGTCCAGTCGGTAACGCGAAAACGATTATCAGCAGATTCTTGGATTTGAGGAAATTTAGTTTGTAAATTCTCAAAAGTTGTAGCTAAGTGCTGGCGATGTTTAACTAAATCGGGAATGGGTGTTAAAACTACTGGTTTCTGGTTTCCAGGCGGAAAATACAAACCGCCATTTTCTGCCATAGCACCTGCCACTGGCATAATCGCACTCAATCCACTCACCCACCCAGCAGAACGTCCTGTGACAATCATTACCTGAATGTCAGCAGCCGCTAAATCCTCTAAAGCTTGCAGCAGTGCAGAAGTAAATTTTCCTCGTCTAGTTAATGTGCCATCCATATCTGTGGCTATCAGACGTATATTGCTCAAGCTTGTAGATGAAACCTCAGACAGGGCAGGAACGCTCAAATGTCTGGACATACGTGGTTTTGTAAAAAGCTGTGAAAAATATTAATCATACAGCAAGATGGTATGGAAAATTTGGGCATCCTAAACATCAGGAGTCAAGTTTTTCAGTTTGCAACCATGTCCACTTCGATGTTTCTTGCCCAATCCTCTGGGACAAAGCCTAAAAAAGCAACCCAGGAAGTGCCAGCAAGTAATCCTCAAATACCACCGCTATTGTTGGTAACTTCTGGAGGACTGGCTTTCGCGGTGATTGCTTTAATTGTTTATAGTAAGCTCCAGAAGGATAAGCTGGAGAAAAAACTTAAGTTTGAACAATTCCGGGCGCGAGAATTAGAAAAAAAGTTTAAGCTGGCGCTGGAAACGATTCGCAAAATGGAAACTAATCCCGATTTGGTCAACTCGCGGGACTTTAACCTAGATTATCTGCGAATGCGGATGTCAGAGGAGGTGTTTCATTTTGCAATCCTTAATCAGGTGAAGATTCAGATCAAAGATAAAGTTACTCAAGCTCTGCGTCCAAATCAAGCCCAACAAGGAGCAGTCGGAATTGCTAATAGCTCTGGACGGCAAGTAGATGAAACTTTTGATGTAGAGTATGAAACTGGTAGTCCAGGGAACTCTGCTAAACGAGTGCTGTTTCGCATTCAAGTTCGGTTGATGAAGTTACCAACGCAAGCAACTTCTGCAACTATTAGTCAAATTATTGACTGTATAGAAACTTACCTAAGCCCCATAGAAGATGAAGATAGTTGGCAACCAACACTTCAGGGTCGGATTGCTACTATGCATTGGGATCAAAAGGCTAAACCCACGCCTCTACTGGTTCTGGAGCAATCCAATGAAGGCGTGAATGTGACTTTTCGTACTAGTCGCCAAGCAAATTCTCCAACTCCGCCAAACCAACCTGGAATGAAAAAATCAGGCTCGGCTAAACAATAAATTATGGCTTTAGGTAGGTAGACGTAATTAAATGTAATAGATTAAGGACTGACGAACTGTACAAAATGACTTTCGTATGCATTATTAAATTGATTGTTTCAAGCTAGCGTAGTCCGGCATAGGCATCGCTAGCTAATAGTGAAAAATCAAACTTGAATGCCTGAAAATCTGCATACATATTTAGCTACTTCTGTCAATATGTATTAGCCTTTTCAAGGTATAGCAAGGGACTGGGGACTAGGGACTGGGTGAAAAATCTTTTTGTGTCTAAGTTTCATCATCTGTTGATGTCCTAACCACCAAGGCTTGTGCTATAACTCCAAAAATCTCTTTTTTGCTTTGTGTTTTCTGCGCCTGTATGGTTTAAAAGTAAATATTTAACCTTTCCAGTAGCAGACAGGACTCATGCAAACAATAGCCAAAACTTTAATACTCAGGTAGGGGCAATTTATGAATTGTCCCTACCGCGTGTAGTTTTGCGTAACTTTTAAACAGAAATGGTATAATCTATCCACTGTTCGTTACTTAAACCTCATCTGTTGCTCGTGACAACATAGCGATCGCCTATGTCTTAGGATATAAAGATTTTGAAAATATGCCCTAGTCCTAAATATCAATAATTTGATTAATTAACAATTATTTTTGACACTACACAAGCTTTAACAGAATATATAGGAATCCGGTTTGATTCTTAAAATTAATTAGCTTATTAAGCAAAAGGCAGCAGTCCAGAGGATTCCAGGATATTAAGGCGTACCGAGGTTTTTGCAAAAAATCAAACAGTAATCCTATACAAAAAAGCAGAAACTATCTCTCTTTATATATATATAAAGGTCAAACTTGAAATTACTAACTCTAAAGGAATAGTTTCGCCGGAGAAAGCAAAGTCTAAGACGGACTATGCCTATCCTTGTTGGTTTGTTCACAATTATTTATTTTTAGATTGGAATTTTAGGATATCAAGAGGTTTATTAAGCAGTAATACTCACTGGGTTATTTAAATTTCTTGACTTTCAACCTTTCAAGTAAAGTTTATTGTCTTTTAAATTAAACAGACTCCATCAACTGCTAATGTTTTAATTAGTGAAAGTAAGGTTTGAGCGTAATTATATGCGTCTCAACTACTTAACAAAGCTTAAAAGTTGGATAATTAGCGATTAATTTTATAGCGATTAGTTAGTTAGGAATCTCCAAGAGTTTATATTCGCAGAGTACACAACTTCTACAAACCGAACTCCGAAACGCGATGATGAATCATTACTCACTTCAATGGATTGAGGCATGGTGCCAAGAAAATGGCTGGACAGATTTATTTGTAGAGCGACGTAACAACTTCTGGGCTTTTCCGCCAGGTGGGGTAATGCCAGAACCAATCCCAGTCAATGTTCTCAGAGTGATTAAAGCTGAGAAGGGATTAACCTTTGAAGAAAGATTGTGGTCGATGTCCGCAGTAATTGGAACAATTTTAGCTGTTCTTTTTACCTTTTGGTTTCAGTCGCCGATGCCATTGGTTTTAGCTTTCGCTTTTAACGCCGTTACAGTGGCTCAATTTGAACTTGAAGATGCCTAAATTATTATTTTGGGCTTTGCTATTAAAAACTGCTCTTGTCTACTTTCGGCAAGAGCAGTTTTTAATTTCAGATAGAGAGACGAAATTACCACATATCTAAAGTTGGTCTTTCAGGTAGGGATTAAACTTGGGCAGATTTTTTCACGGGTAGGTTGCGATCGCAATTATCTTAAAACAGTTCAGCGATCGGATGTACTAACACAAGTGGTTAAACAGCCCACATCTGTATTAATCGAAGCAGAGCGAGAGCGTAAGAGTGTGGTGAAGAAAACGGAAGAAAGCCTAAAATAACTTTGCCGAGTGACGTTTTTCTGACTTGCGATCGCAGCCGCTTGAAAAGAAGCTATTACCATGCAGATATTCCCGATTTTGAGGCGACTTAGGGGATTTTCGCACGAGAAAAAGACAATTTACCATTTCCAAAAATCTTTGCAACACATAAATCTCTCAATAAGCCCAACCTACGCTTTAGCCCCTCAGCCCTTGTATCTCTAGAGCATCTATAGCGATTTTTTGATGGATATAATACACTACTTTAGTCTCTAGCCTCTAACCCCTTTGTCTCACCAAAGAATATTGTACCCAATCTCCAAGGGCTATATTTTAAATTACGTAATGCAACAGTTGTCTCTTTTCTCTGATGTGTCTAGCTCCGAGCCAACAAATACAAATTGGTTCCAGAATATTTTAACCATTCTTGCAGTGAGGCAAGAACCAGCATGGACTGATAATTTTGGTAAATCTCTCCGCCAATGGCTGATCCAACAAGGACATATTCCCATTAAAACACTCAGCTTATTTTCTGGTGGTGGTGGATTAGATATTGGATTTCATGATGCTGGCTTTGAAATCATTCAAATGGTAGAACTTGAAGCCAAGTATGTTCAGACTTTAAAAAGAAATTCCTTACCAGATAAGTGGCTAGCAGGCTCTGAACCTATTTGTATTGATATTAGAAAGTATTTACCTGAATCTCATCTCACGATAGATTTTATTATTGGAGGCCCTCCTTGTCAAACTTTCTCTGCTGCCGGACGTAGGGCGGCTGGAGTGTCTGGAACAACTGATGTTAGAGGTACACTATTTCAAGAATATATTCGTATTCTGAATCTACTTAAGCCGAAAGGATTTCTATTTGAAAATGTATATGGAATTACTGGTGCTAATGGAGGAGAAGCTTGGCAAGAAATTCAAGAAGCTTTTAGAGAAGTTGGCTATAATATTTATTTTCGTATTCTTGATGCCGCTGATTATGGAGTACCTCAACATCGGGAGCGTTTATTTATTGTTGGATTAAAAAAGGGTGAATATTTATTTCCCTATCCTACTCATGGCCCTGATTCTCTTAATCAAAATTCTTATTATTCAGCAGGAGAAGCTGTAGAAGGTGCTGATATTTCAGAGGTTGAAACAGGTTTAGATTTAGGCGGACGTTTTGGGCATCTACTCGAACATATACCACCTGGACTAAACTACAGTTTTTATACAAAAGAGATGGGTTATCCTAACCCAATATTTAGCTGGAGATCAAAATTTTCAGATTTTCTCTACAAAGCAGATCCAACAAATCCACTACGCACAATTAAGGCACAAGGTGGACAATACACCGGGCCTTTTTGTTGGGAAAATCGTAGATTTTCGATTGCAGAGCTAAAGAGATTACAGACTATTCCTGATGACTATGAAATTCTTGGTAATAGGCAAGTTTCTATTGAACAAATCGGAAATTCAGTACCTCCTCAACTTGGCCGGATATTGGCTCTTAGTATTATAGAACAAGTAATTAAATTGGAATTACCTTTTCCTATAGTTTACTTACCTGAAAATAAAAAACTAGGTTTTCGGCAGCGTAAAAGAAAGTTAACTAAAATTTATTCTGAAAAGGCTAAATCTGCAATTGCAGATTTATGTAAAACAGGAAAAATTTTATCTGTACCTCGTTTTCAATATGAAAACAAAGGAAAAATGATCAGATTTTTATCTGCTGATTTCTCTTGGACAAGTGAACAAAGCGCTGAATGTGTAAAAATTTATATATCATACGATTTGAATGATACTTGCTGGACATTCACAGCAGGTATCAATGAGAATTGTGAAGAAGAAAATCAATTTGTTATAGATATTAATCCATCTTATGGTCACAATGAATGGGTTCTGGGAACACATTCAGTTAAGCTTTGTGGTAAGGCTCTTGATATACAGTTATATACATCTCTTTGGAAAGCTTTTGAAGAGAAGTTAACTGAAGCTACAGGAAAAGCGGATTTAGTGCAGTTATCTGGATATTATCAATACAATGCCCGAATTAGTGGAATCATAACCTTTCATCCTCAATTGAAGATTAATTCGCTTTGGCGTGTAATCCAATGTGTAGCGAGGTGTATTGGTACTGCTTCTCAACTTTCCGCTACAGAGCTTGCAGACTTATGGGGTGTGAAAGCAGAAGATGTTTTCTCCTATCTTCAGTCTCTACGAGCTATGGGTTACGAAGTTAGGAATAATAACACAAATCCACAAATTAACAAAGGTGAGTATTTAATTCCTTACGCTTTTCCTACGCTAAATCCTAAAAGTGTACAACTTCGCAAGAGTTTATAAGCACATCATGAATGAGCTACACCTAAGAGTCTATACAAACAGAAGTGAGTTGGTTTTACCTGATGGAACAATTCAATACTTTCAAGAAGGAGGAATGAGTCAAGCTGCAAAGATACGGTACAAAAAAATAGCAGCAGAATTGTCTGGAGGTTACTTAGAGAGACAGATTTTGTTTTGCAGAGATTTTTCATCAAATCTTGATTTCTTGCTACTGATTCCAGCGCATAAATACCTTTTAGATAGACTTGTACAGTCAGTCACTAGCGAAGTTGGTAGAGCATTAGTGGGTTTATCAATTCTACAATTGTGTGTTAAGGCAATTGATGCACAACAAAGTATTAGGTTACACAAAGGTAGTACGGCTACAAGAGACTTTTCTTGGTGTGATGGTATCTCTATGCGTTCTCTTGATAGGCAATACATTACACCTGTCTTACGAAAACATGAACTACTAAGATTGAATGCGGATGGTTTCATGATGACACGGAGTTTAGCAGAAAATTATCCGTATTCATCTGTATATAAAGCAAATATAAGAGGCGCACGTTCTGAATGGATAAGTCTTGTTGAGTCAATTGAGAAAGATGAAATAGTTTCTGAATTAGCACTACGTTATCTTCTTTCGCAACTACTCAATCAAGCAGATAACTTTAGAAGATTAGCTTCCCAGACTATTGAGAATTTGGCTTCCTTTTTGGGAGCAACAATTATTGATAAAGGAATTTCATTAAGTCTTATACTGCGTCATATTAATCAATCTGATTACGCTGCTCGTTTAATGGAGATAGCCATGCATAGCTTAATGCAGGCTATGCAAGAATATCAAGTTTTTCCCAACAGTTTGCTAAAACCACTTTCGCAAATGCGATCAGCCAATAAGAAGCATGGCAATATCGGTGATATTGAACTTTTAGAGGATAGACAAATTGTGGAGGCTTGGGATGCTAAGTATGGTAAGTCATACTTGCGAGATGAGATTGAGGAGTTATCAGAAAAACTGGAAATACATCCCGCCGTTAAAAAGGCTGGTTTTGTTACAAGTCTTGAAGCTGAACGTATTGATGAACTTGTGCCTAGATGTCATGAAATTGAAGAAATATTTGGAATATCCCTTGAAATACTTACTTTTGAGCAATGGGTAGAGCTACAGTTTGCTCATACATTAGCAGAAGAGGTTGCAACTGAACAAGAACTTGCTTCTGCTTGGCTTATAGCTTACACAGAATCTTTAGCGCAGCAACGCAGGGAGATTGCTCCAATTGATGAGCCATGTTATCAATGGCTGCTTAAACTAAATGAGACTCTGATTAAGTGAATAGCTGAATGCCGTTCATCTTCAAGAATTGAGTGAAGTGAGAATTGAACCAAGCGCTCATACTTATTTTATTAAGATTTTCACCTGTTCGAGCGTGCTATTCGCTTCAAAACCTTTAATCCCAGGCTATATCGCGTAGATTACATTGTGAAAAATCGCTTGAGTTAAACATTTGCTAGATGCTACCTTCTACAAGGTGACACAGGATTTGGAACGGTTTTTTAACCATGAAGCACAGACACAAAGTAGCTTATAGCTTAACATCACTGATCGGTCTGAATTTAATATCTACCTTAGTTGCATTTGATTCCGTAAACGCCACACCACCGAGAACCCCAGATAAAAGTGTCAACTGCGAGATTTTAGTTGTGGGTGGTGGACTATCTGGTGTCGCCACAGCTTACGAGGGGTTGCTAGCAGGACGAACGGTTTGTCTCACGGAAATTACTGACTGGCTAGGAGGACAAATTTCTTCTCAAGGGACATCTGCGTTAGACGAACGCCCAACTCAGCGCGCTCTCAAATTCTATTCTCGCGGCTATCTGGAATTGCGAAACCGCATTGGGCGCAAATACGGTAAACTTAACCCCGGTGATTGCTGGGTAAGTGAATCCTGCTTTCTTCCCCGTGATGCTCACAACATTTTAGTTCAGATGCTCAAAGATGCCCAGAAGCAGGGTAAAGGGAAGTTGCAATGGTTTCCCAACACGGTAATTAAGGATTTGGAAATCGCTGCTGATGGCAAAATAATTAATGGTGCGATCGCAATCCAACATCAACCACCAAAAGGCGCACCACCTCTCAATACCTTTACTTTATCTCAAAGTATTGAAGATTCTTATAGTTATGAAAACTCATCTCGATTTACCAAAACTATTCTTCGTTTCCTCCCCAAGGTAGCGAAAGGGAATGCTCCTAAGTGGTACGTCGTAGATGCCAGCGAAACTGGAGAAATTATTGCCCTTGCTGATGTTCCCTACCGATTGGGTATTGATGCCCGTTCTTACCTAGAACCCTCTGCTTCCAGCACCAACAACGATCCTTATTGCCCTCAAGGATTTACTTACACCTTTGCAATGGAGGCAACTAAGGAACCGCAACCGCAGACAATGCCCCCATTTTATTCACAATATGCGCCATATTTTAGCTATGAATTAACGCGACTGGCTAACTTTGATTTAGTTTTCACCTATCGTCGCATTTGGAGTCCAAATAAAGGGAAACCGACAAAATTCGGTGGTGTAAGTTTTGATGCTTCTACACCAGGGGATATCTCTATGCAAAACTGGACTTGGGGTAACGATTACCGCCCAGGAACAGCCCAAGATAACCTGATTTACAGTCGCCAACAGTTACAAAGTACTGGACAGTTAAACCCAGGGGGCTGGATGGGAGGACTGCGGACAGAAACCCTCCGCAAAGCTGAGGAAAATGCTCTCTCTTTCTATTATTGGCTAGTGGCTGGGACTACAGATTCTCAACTGGGGGATGGTGTAAAGCAGCAACAAAGCAATAACCGCTTTGTTTCGGGTTTAAATTCCCCAATGGGGACAGTGCATGGTTTATCGAAATATCCCTATATGCGAGAAGGACGGCGTATCATTGGCCGCCCCAGTTGGGGACAATCTGGTGGCTTTAGTATTTGGGAAATTGATATTTCTCGCCGAGATTACAACGATAAGTATTACTCCCAGACTTTACCAGCAGATATGTATCGGAGGCTACGAGCAGCAGTTGCAGGTTTGGAAGCAGTATCAGTAATTGATGGTAAAGTCCCACCAGAGAAGGCAATGCGACGGACTCGTTCTACCATCTTCCCCGATGCTGTGGGTATTGGTCACTACGCTATCGATTTCCATCCTTGCATGGTGAATAGTCCCCCAGAAGCCCCTGGTAATACAGAACGTCCGGGTGAAAGGCGTGGTGCGGGTCAAGCTTATCCCTTCCAAATTGCTCTCAGGGCAATGATTCCCCAGAAGATTGATAATTTGCTGGTAGGAGGCAAAAGCATTGCTACCAGTCATATTGCTGCTGCTGCTTATCGAGTCCATTCCTTTGAATGGTCGTCTGGTGCGGCTGCGGGAACTGTTGCTAGTTTTGCCATTAAAAATGCGATCGCACCCTACCAACTAGTCGATGATTTACCCAAACAAGAGCCACAACTAGAAGCACTCAAACGGCTTTTGCAACAAAATGGCAACCCCACCGCCTTCCCCGATACATCTATTTTTAACGAAAACTGGGATAATTGGCGGTAAATAGTCATTTGTCATTGGTCATTTGTCATTTGTTAAGTACAAATGACAAAGGACAAATGACAACGGACAACTGACAATGCACTAAACTAGTTAGTTGTAGTTTTGTAAAATCTTATTGACCAATTGTTTTATGATTACGACACTTTCAGCAGATATTTACGGGATGGCCACAGCACCAACTAAAGCTCCTGAACGGTCTAGTCAAGTTATCCGTAAGACTTATCCCAATTATAAAGTGATTGTATTAAACGATGATTTTAATACATTCCAACATGTGTCTGAATGTTTGATGAAATATATTCCAGGGATGAGTGGCGATCGCGCGTGGGATCTGACTAATCAGGTACACTATGAAGGTCAAGCGATCGTTTGGGTCGGCCCTCAAGAACCTGCGGAACTCTATCATCAGCAGCTGCGCCGAGCAGGTTTGACAATGGCACCTCTAGAAGCAGCTTAATTATTATGGGCAAACCCACCGCAGATTCACTCCGGGCGACTTCTCTACGAGACGCTACGCGAACACAAAAAGCTGCCAGATTGGTTTGGAACCACTCGACACACCTTTCTGGTCTGATCCCAATTTTAGAACGTCTTTGTCAGCAAGATGGCATTCAAACCGTAACGCCAGGAGTACTGGGGCGATCGAGAGGTCATTGCCCAAAAATGCAACTGCGTGTCTCTGTACCGATTCGCGGCGGCTATAAAGTAATTGCACGGCAGGGAAAAACAGTGCAAGAAGTGTTTATTTTGACTCCATTGGCACAGTCAGAACTGGAAACGGCATTAGCGATCGCAATGAAATCTTAATCATCCCCAATGCCCAATTCCCAATTCCAATGTCTACTCTTCAACACGGTGGACTGCAAATTTGTGTAGTGGCAGACTCACAATACACGAAAAAGTTAAGAAATATGACAGAGCAGTAGTTATTCTCAAAGTCATAACTACAGATTCCCAATCAGGTATAACCATTTTCTCTATACCAAAGGCTACACAATAAACCAACCAATAAGTAAAGCTCATTCTAAATAGAATCTGCTCTGTTTCTTCCACATCATTTTTTTGTTGCTTGCTGTCCCACAGTAACACTAGTCCAATAATGCAAGCTACAAAAGAAACAGCAACTACAGATTCGTGACAAAATATATTTAACGAATGCATTTGTGTTTAATTCCCACATTTTTCGGTTAAAGATCAGTCTAAAGGAATATTCCTTGCAGAAATACAAATTATTTACAAACCTCAATAGAGCAATGCAAATTATGTAAACAAATGCAACAAAAATTGTTGTTTTGCAAATATAAATATTATTTAATTATTTGCGGGGAGTTTAAAATAATTTGTCTTATATTCCAGTAGGAATGGTTGAAGAAGAAAATATCCATTCTGGAATTTAACAAGCGATCGCTTGCAAAATTTTCTTAAGTTTGCTGCTTGACGATCGCCATCTTTATCTTTAAACTTCCCAAATCTTAAAAAAGAATATGAATTTAGTTCAGGCTAGCGATCGCACTAAAAAGCGAGTTTTCCCTTATGCTGCAATTCTGATCGGTCTTACCGTAGCTTTTTTAAATTCTGCATCTCTGGCACAATCAACAAGAGGAAATACTTCAGAGCAATCACCCTTACCACAAGCTTATCTAGATGCAGTAGAGGATGCAAAAATTGCAGAACCTCGTAAAATCTATCGAAATTTGACTCCGATTGTTCCGTATAACTCCGATCTTAAATGGGACAAAAGCCGGGTTTTAGTAGTAGCTTGGACTAGCTTTCGTGGATATGCAGATAATTTGGGTAAAGTGATGCTTTTACCACGCGATTTATGGGTTACGGCTGCTCCCGACTTACAAAAATTCTGCAAAACGTACCGTTCCACTAGCCAAACATCTTTAGAGTATCGACTCAACCAATTATTGGGTTTACCTCCAGATTCCGCGACTACAACCAGATATATAGTTGAACTTTGGGTAGAACCGCGATCGCTCTTTCGTCCTAGTCGAGATCCTAACATTAGCGATCGCGAGGCAGAAGTGGAATTTCCAGTACCTAACGCCTTTGAGTCAATCTCAACCACCTATCAAGATTGGTTTACCCAGCAATTTCAAAGCCGCTACGGTTCACCAAGTAACTCATCAACTCCCGTTGTTCATTATCCGTGGACACAACTAGGATACACTTATGACTGGGGAAGTCAAAGTGATTGGCAAAGCCTTGATGCCAAGCGATCGCCCCACGTTGGTTTAAGCGAATTCGTGATTAGAGAATGGTCACAAGTAAGCGTTAATTCCACTCAAAGCGCTAAAGATTATTGTAAATAAGAGACTTGTATAGCAAGGGACTGGGGACTGGGGACTGGGGACTGGGGACTGGGGACTGGGGACTGGGTAAAAAGTGTTTTTGCGTCTAAGTTTAATCATTTGTTGATGTCATAACCACCTTGGCTGTTGCTATAACAATAGGAGCAGGGACTGTTGTACATTGATAGCGGTGCATTTAGCCATTTTACCCAATTGCTAAGTACAGCATTTCACTAATTTGTAGCGAATTAAATTTGGCAATCCCTTGCAATGGCAATGCATCTCGATACAACGTTAATGCGTGCCTCTGCAATGCTAATGCATCTCGATACAACGTTAATGCGTGCCTCTGCAATGCCAATGCATCTCGATACAATGTTAAAAACGCTGCAAAACTAACTGTACTAAAAACAATTTTCTCCTAACTGTTCGCAAGCACCAATACTCACCCAACAACTAGAACCATCTTGCCAAATTTCTTTTTTCCATATAGGTGCATTGTGTTTGAGGGTATCAATAGCATATTGGCAAGCTTCAAACGCCTCACTCCGATGAGGACAACCCACTGCTACTAAAACGCTAATTTCTCCAACTTGCAAACGTCCGGTGCGATGATGAATTACTACTCGATTCACATCAGACGTAGATAAACGAATATCAGCAGCTATTTGATAAAATACCCGCAATGCCATTGGTTCGTAAGCTTGATATTCTAGAGCAATGACAGGTTTACCATCGGTTTGATTCCGAACTACGCCACTCATGATAACGACAGCACCGTTGGCTGGATCTTCAGACTTGGTATAAATTTCTTCAAGAGACAATGGTGCAAAGCTAATGGCAAAACTATCTTCGGCTCTTGGTTTAACAGCAGAGTTAAGTGTAGTTGTCATAACTGTGTTTGTATTTATGTAGACTTTTTCTATTGTCTCTAAAAAAAAGTGGTATTCATTTATAAAAACTGAATACCACTTTGTATTTTTTCAAAATTCCTGATGAGGAAGATATATAGCACAAGCCTTTGTGGTTAGGACATCATCTGTTGATGAAACTTAGACACAAAAAGACTTTTCACCCAGTCCCCAGTCCCTTGCTATATTTAACGAGGTAGAGGTATTCCTGCTACAGCAGTCGCACCTGCGATCGCACTAGCTGCTAGGGAAGTAATCGCTGTACCAAATATCCACCAAGCAGCATTGGCAACGGTTTTTTTGCTTTCTTCGGCTTGCTTTTTAGCTTGATGTTGGATAGCTTTCAAACGTTTTTGCGTTTCTTGCTGAATGCGTTCGGCTCGTTGCAGTACGCCATCCCGCGCTGATTCTATTTGATCGATAATGCGATTAGCATCCGCCTCAGAGATATCCTCACGAGAACTGATGACAGCAACTAAGGTATCACGATCGAATTGACTGAGGCGATCGCGCAATGCTTCAAATCCAGCTTGTGGATCGTCGAATACTTTGGAAAAGTCTTGCTTAATGCCTTCATAATTGAGTTCAGAACGATCCAGGGAGTTGAGATAGTTGCGAACTTTGGCAAAAACTCCATCCAATACTGATTGCACCCTTTCCTGTATCTGCTGAAATTGCTCGACAATGGAACTACGAACCGAATCAATTTGATCCACAATTCGGTTAGCTTCTTCTTCTGAGATATCCTCACGTTGAGATAACAGTGCCACAATTGTCGAACGATCAAATTTCGAGGCGCGATCGCTTAAACTTCCAATTCCCGCGCGGGGAGAAGACAGCAGCAATTGTAAATCGCGTTTGATTCCTTCAGGGTTGAGTTCGTCTTTGTTGGTATTACGCAGATATTCTTCAAGATTGGCTTCAAAATCTAAAGCTACTTGAGTGGTACGTTTTGCTAAACGTTTTGGCGCTTTGATAATATCACCAATAGCATCTTGAGCGCGATCGATAATCTGATTAACTTGCTCTTGGCTCAAGTCTCCGCGCTGACTCACGAGTTGAACTAAGGTTTCTCGATCGACATGAGATAAGCGATCGCGCAGTGCTAAGGCTCCAGCTTTAGGATCGTCGAGTAATTTCTCCAAATCGCTTCTGATACCTTCTGGATCGAGTTCTTCTAGATTGGTATTGCGGAGATATTCTGCGATCGCTTTTGTAGTTTTTTCGTACTGTTCTTTTGCTTGCTGCGGTACTTGCAAAATACTATCTCGGACTGATTCTAGCTGATCGAGAGTTTGGTTTACCTGTTCTTCGCTCAAATCTTGACGCTGACTGAGCAATTGTACCAATGTGTCGCGGTCAAATTGCGCTAGACGCGATCGTAACAAGCTAATTCCAGCTTGCGGATCGTCTAGTAGAACTTTAAACTCACGTTTGATAGCTTCGGGATTGAGTTCGTCTTTATTAGTATTCCGCAGATAGTCTTCAACTCTTTGGCGCAGTTCATCAGCTTTCGCTTTTGCTTGTTCTTGCAATTCTCTAGCGCGATTCAAGACATTATCGCGATTGCGTTCGAGTTGACCAACAATATTATTAGCTTCCTCTTCGCTGATATCTTGACGCTGACTGAGCAATTGTACAAAAGTATCGCGGTCAAATTGTCCGAAGCGGCTACTTAAATCTTCAAAGCCAGCTTGTGGATCGTCTAGCAACTTGCCAAAGTCTCGTTCAATACCTTCAGGGTTGAGTTCTTCTTTCCCGGTTGAACGCAGATAATCTTCGATGCGCGTGCGGAAATCTTGCCCTTTTTCTCGCGTTTGCGCCTGTTTTACAGTCTCTAAAACTTCCAAGCGATCGCTTTCCATTTGTTCGGAAATTTCTTTCACCCTGGCTTCACCCAAATCATCTCGCTGCTTTAGCAAGTTAGTGAAATATTCTTGATTTATTTCTTCCAACTCCCGTCTAACAGTTGTCGGATCTGCATTTACGTCATAGATAACTTCTTTAAATTCATCTACGAGGGTAATTCGGTTAAAGTGCCAAGGGAACGAATTCAATATGTAGTCTTCGACATCTGCTTTAATCGCGTTTTCAAGTGATATTGGCAATTTTGTAGATACTTGCTTAGTTGCTTGCTTTCTAAACTCTTGAAATTGTTCTGTGACTCGATCGACATCGACATCTTGAACTTTTTCTTTTAGCTTTTGCAACTGAGTTGTAATTTTACTGACATCAATATCAGAAAGGTTTACCCGCTCCAAAACGGCTGGTGCAGCAGCGCTCAAACCATATCGAATAGCTTGCTTAATTACACCATTGCCATTACCGCCTCCAAATGTAACCAGTTGTTGAAGCCTTTCGCCCAATTGCTCGGAATTAAGTTCTTCAGGTGTAGCAGATTTAAGTAAATTAATTACTTGTTCTGTGGGATTTTGACGATTCAAAGCTTGTTGCCAAGCACCTTGAAATTGGTCGGCAATGCCATTGATCTCTTCTTTAGAAAAATCTGTGCGACTGCTGATTAAATCAATAAATGTTTGGCGATCGATGTTTTTTAATAGTTCGCTGTTAGCAATAGATTGCAAATCTGTATCTTTAAGAAGCTGGTCAAATTGGGTGCGAATTTCTTTAACATCCAGCTTTGGCAATTGCAGAGAACCTAAAGAACTTTGGAGTGTGTTTTTAATTCCTTCAGGATCGAAACCTGAAGTTAATTCCCGTCGGACTGCGGCTGTAATATCTTCAGCTGTAGAAACTAACTGTTTTTTCGCAGCATTAGCACCGATACCAGCCGTTGCTGTACCCATCAAAGCTTGAAAACCAGAAGTGACAGTATTAGAGATAGAACCAATTAAAGAACCTAATGCCGATGAACCCAACCAAATTACTAGTGAAAAATAGGTAGACCAAATTACTACACCAATAATTGCTCCTAGAGATTCACTTTCGATTAAGCTCAGTTTTACCGCTAGAAAAGAAGCAATAAATAATGCAATGCTAGCGGTTATTAATACCCAAGCACCAACTTTGCTTTGAACCTTACGAATTGTTTTACCCAAACCTTCTGACTCATCATCAGAATCTGAATCAATTTCCCAGGATGAAATTCCTACAGCTACTGAGAAGTTTGTAAATAACAATTGAAAAGCAAAGGCCATTAACACCCCAGCCACCAATGCTACCAAGATTTTAGGGCCAGAAAAAACAACTGATGCTTCTTCTGGAGTTAATACTTGTTGAGCTAAAGTGATTGGCGCTAATCCAAAGGGTAGCGAGTTCCATCCCCAAATATTTAAAACACCTTGAAACATAGGATTTTCTCACTTATTTTCAGTTAAAGAACCATTACTAAAATGGCTTATCTATTAATTTAGTTGCCACTTAAATAGAGTGACACTTTCTTAGGTAAGAACTTTGTTTGTCAAAAGTTGTATTTTATAAAAACTTACATTACATTGGTTTATTAATTTTCAACTAACAAACCAATATAAAGTTTTGTAATTTCATAAAAACAAAAAATATAGCCTGATTTGTTTAGTTTTATTTCATGCCAAAGTATCATCCCAATATAGTATTACTATTTGATTTTTGAACGAAGTTAGCTATTGTAGCACTATTATTAAGGGTTTGATGCGTTAAGCTGTCGCTAACAGATCCTACGGATATTTTTATAAATAAAACCTGATTACTATATTTTTTCCAGGAGTGGCTTAATTTCCACTATATATTTTGAATGAATATTCTGATTTAGAGATTAAACTAACCTTGAAATTAAGTTTTTAAGAAAAATAAAATGGTTAAAATCTAATTTTTGTAAACACTTTGATACTTAAAGATTTTTACTACCTATAGATAAAAACACCTATGCCTAATGATAGAGGTAAAAATTCTTCCAAGCGATTGATGAAAACTAAAAGTAAACATGTATTAATAAAGTTTATTAGGAGCTATAAATTAGTGAATAATTAATTTTTGCTGAGGAGATAAAGATAATGGTTGTAGGTCTACATAAACGTGCTGTAGGTGTATTTTCTCATCGTCGAGATGTTGAACATGCGCTACATGAATTAAAAAAAGTTGGCTTTGACATGAATAGAGTCTCTGTCATTACTCAAGACGGAGAAAGAGATGATATTGCTGGGGCTGAAGTGCGCGATCGCGTCGGTGATAAATCTGACGATGGCGCTAAACTCGGAGCCGCTACAGGCGGAGCTTTAGGTGGATTGACTGGTTTATTAGTCGGTCTTGGGACTTTGGCAATTCCAGGAATTGGGCCAATTATGCTGGCTGGAGCCGCAGCAACAACCTTAGCTACAACTCTCGCGGGTGCTGGTATTGGTGCAGTAGCTGGTAGTTTGCTCGGTGCATTGATTGGTTTAGGAATTCCCGAAGAACGAGCTAAAGTTTACGACGAACGTGTAAGACGCGGACATTATTTAGTCATCGTTGATGGTACAGATACAGAAATTGCTAGAGCAGAAACAGTTCTCCGTCAGGGTGGTGTCGAAGAGTTTGGTATTTATGACAACCCAGATGCTAGAAATGCTGATTATGTAGCTCCAACCTCTAACGTTAATGTCGCTCATAGTGGTGTTGCTAGACGCGCGATTGGAGTCTTTCCTCATCGCCGAGATGCAGAAGCAGCAATCACAGAATTAAGAGATGCAGGTTTTCCCTTAAGTAGTGTATCCATCATCGCCAAAGATGCAAACGGTCATGGGATCGCTGGTGTAGATGTAGATAAAAACGTTGGTGCAGGTAATAAAGCAGACGATGGTGCAAAAGCTGGAGCAGCTACAGGCGGTGTTGTAGGTGGCTTGACTGGCTTATTAGTTGGACTTGGAACTTTAGCAATTCCTGGAATTGGGCCTGTGATTGCGGGTGGTGCAGTAGCAACAGCTTTGGCAACAACCTTAGCTGGTGGTGCGATTGGTGCAGCAGCTGGTGGTATTGTTGGCGCACTGGTTGGCTTGGGAATTCCTGAAGACAGGGCGCGGGTATATAGCGATCGCTTCCAAAGAGGCGACTACTTGGTAATTATTGATGGTACCCAAGCTGAAATCAACCAAGCTGAAGCGATTCTCAATCGTCGAGGTATTGAAGAATATGCTGTCTATGATGCCACTGATATCAGCCAGCATCGCCCAGGTGTAGATAGAGTTACACATCACGATACAGGAGTTGTAAATAGCGATCGCACCAATTACTCAGCAGACGTTCGTGGAAACGATCCTGCTGTAGTCATTGTTGACCGTCGTGATGAAACACTTTAATTCAAATTAATAGAATTCATTCGGAATTCTGTTTCAAGAATTTGAAAACTTTGCTCCTCACTTCTGCTGTAAAAACCAACAAATTCAATTTTTCGATTGCGAATTAAACCTATGCAAAAGCTAACCCCTTTCTTAATTAGTGCCTTTTTAGTCTTTGGTGTTGCTGCTTGTGATAACGCTTCTAAAACAAGTGAATCTGCACCCAATAACCCTAATGAGGCTGCACAAACACCAACTGCACAAACAACAGAAGCTTCTCAAAAAGACGCACAAAGTGAAGTTCGCAGAAGACAACTTGATGCTGATATCCGTGCCCGCGAACAGCGCAATAATACCACTGGTGGCGATACAGATAGAGCTAAAGGTGATTTAGCAAGCGAAGTTCGCTCCAAGCTAGAGGCAAACATCCCCAAAGGTCAAATAACAGTTGATGCCACAAAGGATGGAGTTGTCACTGTCGGAGGAACTGTCAACAATCAGCAGGAGTTGGCTAAAATTGAAACTTTAGCTAAACAAATTAAAGGTGTCAAATCTGTAGTTGTTAAAACAACTGTTGCGCCACCAACAAGCTCAGGTAAACCACAGTAAAAAGTGCTGAGTGCTGAGTTAAAAGTGCTGAGTTAAAAAACCGCCCACGAGGGGCGGGGCTTTTACGATAGTGCGGAAGTCCTGGGTAATCTTCTTGCTACTCAGTACTCAGTATTTGTAGTGGACTGACACAGCTAAAATGTTGCATTAGAACTAACAGATTCCTCCTCCTCAAAAACTGGATAAAGATGTTGCAGTTTTACCCTGGCATCCTCAGTA